>CAKPCU010000020.1 GCA_934148015.1 uncultured Bacilli bacterium | reverse complement strand
ATATTTTATAAAAATACTTATCATATATATTACTCATTTTTATCACCTTTCACTAATATAGTGTATTATTTTATGATCTAGTGTATTAAGATTAAAATTTTGCAAATCTTTTATATTTTTAATACAATGAATAAGGTTATAGAGGATGCTACAAATGTAATGAACTTACAACCTAAATTAGAAAAGGTATATAAAGAAGTTGATAGTTATACTAAATGTTATAAATCTTTAAAACGAGAAAATACTTTATATGAAAATGAAATTAAAGTTTTAGAATTTAATAATAATAATAATAAACTTAATAAGAAAAACACAGAACTAACTAGCAAAATAAATGGTATTTTAAAAGCAATTAAGAAGTTTTTTAGAAAGTTATTACAATTTGGCAGTGAATTAATAAAAGAAGCTGTTGTGGACGAAACAAAGGAATATTTTGATAATAAAATCTTTAAGAAAAAAGATGTTGTTGATATTTCAGTAGAAACAACAAAAGAAGATGAATTATTTGATTATGTAGGTTAAGAGAGGTATTATGAAACATCTTATTATAATGAACTAGATGAAGATTACGAAAAAAGTAAAGAAGATGATTTTGATTTAAGTTTATAATAAATTATGATAAAAAATATAACAAATAACAAAAAAATGTTCTAAATGGCTAAAAATATGATATAATAAAATGCACTAAAGAAGGAAGTTTTGTATTATGAAAAAGTATGTTGCTACAAGAAAAGATATATGTGCAGGTCAATTGTTAAAAACAATTGGAATGTCTTATCAAATAGTTGATGAATTTGATAATGTGGTTACTGAAGAAGAATTAGCTGAACAAGGAATTACAGGTTTTTCTGTATCTGGTGGGATAGTTTGCAGAGGAATGCTTTTTAATGTAAATGAAGATGGTTTGGCAAACGATTTGATTTATACTACACCAACTAATTATCCAATTGAGGGAATTCAACCAAAAGTTAATGTTGAAAGTGAATTTATAATTAATCATTATGTAGAACTAGAAGAATTATTAAAATATTTAAAATATGGAGTGGATTTGACACAAAATGATTTAAATGAAATACATAGAAAATTAATTACTCATAAGTGGTGGTTAGAACATCATAGAGAATTGTTTGGTTGGAAAAAAATGAGTGTTGGTTATGGTAGCGGTGGAATTCAAATAATTCCAATGTCTATTTACGACAATTTAAGCAGTATAAGTTGTACTAAAGATGGAAAACCATATAGAGATGAGCCAGGATATAGTTTAATTAAAAAAAGAAGATAATAATAAGTGGATTAAGGAGGGAAACAATGGGAAATAAATTAAAATCCATTACAATTGCTGATAATGAGCCATATTTAAGACAAATTTCAGTTGATGTTGATATTGCAACTGATAGTGATTTGAAAAATGATATAAAAATACTAGAACAATATTGTAAAGAAAATGAAGTTATGGCAATGGCTGCAATTCAATTAGGTATTCCAAAAAGATTAGTCTATTTAAAAAATACAAATTTAGATATTATCAATAAAATTCAAACTGATTCGACAACAGATGAAGAACAAAACTATAATGAAGCAAGAGTTTTAATAAACCCTGTTATTATTAAGAGAGAAGGACTAACTGAATATTGGGAAGCTTGTGCTAGTTGCTTAGATAATTGCGGTAGAGTGTTAAGACCATATAAAATTGATTTAGAATATTATGATATTGAAGGAAATAAACATTCTGAAACTTTTGAAGGGTTTGAATCAACTGTATTATCACATGAGATGGATCATCTTGATGGAACTTTACATATAGATATTGCTGAAGAAGTTTTAATGCTATCTAGAGATGAAAGAAAAGCTTGGAGACAAGCTCATGGATATAAAATATATTGTGAAGTTGGAGAATATGACTTACTTAAACAAAAACAAACTAAAAAGAAAGTATTAAAATAAATTAAAAGAATTTTAAAACGAGCCAAAGGAAATTTCATAACTAATGGCTCGTTTTTTTAACTATAATTCCATTATAGTAACACACTACCTAGTTGGCAAAGCCAACTAGGATAAAGTGTGCCAAAGGAGAGCACAAGAAAGATATGATTGTGAAGATTCTAAATTTATTAGAGAAAGTCTATTACAAGAAATATTTGTAGAATTATATAATAAATTAAATGAAGTAAGAACAACTAACAATATTAATCTTTTATCAGCAATTAAAAAGATGACAGAAGAAACAGGATTTGAAAAAGATATTAAAAGACTTGAAAATGAAAAATCAAAACTTAATGGTAGATTATCTAATTTGGTAGATATGAAACTAGATAAAATAATAGATAATGATACTTATATTAAGAAAGAAAAAGAATTATTAAGTAAGATTGATGAAGTGAGTGAAAATTTAAATACTTATAAAAGTGAAATTATAAATAAAGATAAACAAATCAAACGATTAAATAAAATTGAAGAAGTAATAAATACTACTCCAAGACTTGAAGAATTTAATGAAGATTGTTTTAAGAATTTAATTGATAAAATTATAGTTGGAGAAATAGATGAAAACGGAAATAAAAATCCAAATGTAATTAAGTTCATTTTAAAAACAGGAAAAAACTATGACTTCCTAATTGACAACCAAAAGTATTGTATGTCTTTTTGTAAAAGAAACAAATAAATTTATTATAGAATATGTAAGTGATTTAGATATATTTTTAACAACTTATAAGTTAAAGGATAAAATTACCATTAATTCATAGAAAAAAGCTACATGCACAGCTAAATATAATTATACTAATTCTTTCTTTTTAATAAATAATTAGCAAAATCCATAAATAAATCTTTATTTTTTACATCCATACTATTTATAATATCTATACCTTTTTTAGTATATTCTAATTCTAACTTTTCTGCATTTTCTTTAGCTCCAAGTTTAATAAATAAATCAGTTATTATCTTATTTTCATCTATAGTAACACAACTATTTCCATAATATTTATTTATAATTTCTATTTCTTCTTTATTTGCATGATCTATTGCATATTTATAAATAATAGTTTGTTTGCCCTCTTTTATATCATTTAAAGTTTTACCCATACTATCATCTTCTGAATATAATCCAAGCAAATCATCTTTTATTTGAAAAGCAATACCCAAATTTTCTCCCATCTTCATTAATTTTTCTTTATCTAAACTTGATGCGTTAGCTGATGAAGCACCTATTAAAATAGGACCTATAATTGTATACCACGCAGTCTTATTAACATATATATCATATATTAATTTATCATCCATCTTTTTATGATACTCCAAACTTTTAAGTGGAAGCTCAACATCTATTATTTCACCATTTACAGTATTATAAAGTGTTTTTGAGTAGACTTTCATTATTTCTATTTTTAAATTATCACTTATATTAGCATTATTAATAATATTATACGATATAAAAAATCCCAAATCACCTATACAAATAGCTTTAGATATTCCTATATGTCCAGCGTACTTAGCATTAATCGTATCTAATCCTCTTCTTTTATCAGCTTCATCTATTACATCATCATGTATTAATATGGCAGTTTGAAATATTTCAATAGCAGCAGCTATATCAATATAAGAATCATCATCCTTACCAAATAACATTTGTCCAAGCTTAATTAAGTACCCTCTAACTCTTTTTCCACCTTTAGAAAGTCTTTTAAGTTCTTCTAATGACTCTTTGATAAAACAATTATCTTTGTACCTTTTTATCTCTCCTTCAAGTATTTCATTTATTCTATTTTCTATTATTATTTTACATTCTTGTAATAAATTTTTATTCATTTTCTACCTCATTTTCTTACGTATAATTATATCATAAAACGCACACTTTTGTTTTTACTATTTTTGTGATACAATGAATTTATAGTATGGTAGTCGGTGGTGATTATATGAATAATAAGAAAAGTAAATATTATGCTTTTAATGAATGTAAAACAGAGTTTTTATTTGAAAGTGATGCTGAAAAAGTAGTTTTAAAAGAAGCCGAAGAAAAATTAAAACCAAAAAAGTATAAATATATAATCAGAAACTTTATAATTTTATCACTACTTATTATGGGTATATTTTTTGGCTTAACCTATTATATGGATAATACAATTGATAAAATTAATGCTAGCGTAATAAAACAAAAAAGTGTATCTATTGATACTTATGATAAAGAACTTCTTAATAAATATAGTAAAGATTTAATTACATTTGATATTAACTATAATAAAAAATATGAAGTTTTAGTAAATAAAGCTAATCCAATAAATGAAGAAAATGTATCATCATACAACTTAGTAAAAGTAGAAAATAACTATTATGATAATATTAAACTTGAAGAAGAAACATATAAAAATTATTTAAAGTTAAAAGATACTTTAGCTAAAAAAGGTTATTATATAAATATTAAAAATGGTTTTAGATCATTTAATGATTCAATTATAATATATAAGAGTTATGCAAATAAATATGGTGAAAAATATGCTAAAAAATATATTACTAATAAGGGAGAGTCTGAGCATAATACTGGTTTAGCATTTGATTATGTGTTATCTAGTGATGAAAAAATACTAGATGAAGGCTACGATAAAGAAAAGTTTAATTATTTAGAAAGTATTGCTCATTTATATGGTTTTATAATTAGATATCCAAAGGATAAAGAAAACATAACTGGTTATTCTTATGAACCATGGCATTTAAGATATGTTGGTCAAAATGCTTCAAAATATATCAAAAAAAACAATTTAACATTAGAAGAATATTATGCTTTATAGAAAGTAAAAACTAGATAACAAATTTAATGCTATCTAGTTATTTTTTTAAATAGTATGAAATGAAAAAATCAAATTTCCAAAAATGGTCTTAAGGAAGATAAGTTATTAGTTTGTTTTTCAAAATAAAAGTGATGTAATTTGATATTTTTGCCACCAAAAGTGCCACCAGTATGATATGAAGATAACAACAGTAGTCTTTTGGATAATTGTTTTTCGTTAAAAAGTGCATAAAAAACGACTTTAAAAAGTCGCTTTGCTTTCAAATGGCAGGGGATGAGAGAATCGAACTCCCAACAGTGGTTTTGGAGACCATTATTATACCATTTAACTAATC
>CAKPCU010000019.1 GCA_934148015.1 uncultured Bacilli bacterium | reverse complement strand
TTGTATTCAAGTATTGTAAGAGTAGTAGGATATGTAATTTTGTATTCAGTAGGTATTATTACTTGTAAGTTGGTGTGTAAAATAGTTTTAATTTGTCCTAAAATAACCTTATATTTAAATTCTTTTAAAATGTCTGTTAAACTTTATTAGGTTTTAGATTTACAATTACTTTAAATTCAAACATGAAAAAAGTCCTCCTTTCTGTGATAAGAGAACTTTAAAGTTTTATATAAAATAAAAACTTACGAACAATTAAGTCCGTAAGTTGATTTCAAATGGAGCCTTAACTATACACGTATGCGAAATTAAGACTATAAGATTTGATTAAATCTCTCTGATAAATTTATTATATCATTTTCCAAGATATTTTCAAGGGAGTGTGGAAAAAAAGTTATAAGTGTGATATAATTTGAGAAAATGAGGTGGTAATAATGCAATATAAAGTGTTTGCAAGTAGTGAAGGCAATGTATGGAAATATGTATTTACAAAAGAAGATATGGTAGCAGAGGCGGTTTTATATAAATATAATGATTTTTATGAAATATAATGATTTTTATGAAAGAACCGTTATTTGTTGTAGCGTAATGAGTGGTTGTCCAGTTGGATGTACATTCTGTGGTACTGGGTCAAAATTTGTTAGAAATCTTCAAGCAAATGAAATAGTGGAACAAATAGAAACAGTATTAAGTGATAAAAATCTTTTACAAGATATTAATAAAAAATGTAAAAAATTGCAATTTATGTTTATGAGTATGGGTGAACCAATGTTAAATTGGGATGAAGTAGAAAAAGCTATTAGAATTCTAAATAGTAAATTTGATAATGCTCAATTATTATTATCTACAATAGGTTGTGATAATGATGATGTTTTTTCGAAAGTAATTTCGATATCAAAGGAAATTGATAAAATAGGTTTACAATTCTCTATTCATAAATCAAATGATGAAGATAGAAACAAATTGATTCCTTTCCATAAAAAAATGAATCTTGAAAAAATAAGAGATGCAGGTATAATATGGTGGAGAGAGACAAATCGAAAGCCCTTTTTAAACTACTGTATTGATGGTTCTAATAATACTGATAATAATTTTAAAGAATTGACTAATTTATTTTCGCCTATAATATTTAATTTTACATTTAGTGTTGTGTGTTCAAAAGATGAAAATATGAAAGACGCATCATTTAGAAATTTAAATGTAATTAAAGATTTTCAAAATAGATTCCTACAGAAGGGATATAATGTAAGAATGTTTGATCCAGCAGGTCAAGATGATATTGGTGGTGGATGCGGACAATTATGGTATGTTCAAAATTGGTTAAAATCACACAATACAAATAAATAATAAATTCAATAGGCATATACTTTTTAAGTGTACTATTTTGTAGTTTTAAATATTCAATTTTAGTTCCGATTGCTCGTTCATCTTCAAAGTATCCAAGATAATGAAATTTATTTTTTACTTTAATTAAGCATTCAATGTTTTCTTCTAGTGCTTTAGCAATGTTTTCAATAACATATTCATCTTTTTTAGGCTTAGGTTCTTTTTTAACTTTTGGAACTTTAATCTCATATCCTATAATTAAATTTCTAATATATTCAGATTGAGATAAGTTTAGTCTTGAAGAATCTCTTTTCAAAATAAATTTTTCATCATCACTTAAAAACACATTTACTTTATTATTTCTTATTCTCATAATTTAAAGTCTCCTTTCTAAGATTTTAAGGGTATGGGAATTCCCATATAGATTTTGTTATCAATTATCTTTTGAATAGCCGTGTCTTTCCATTTTTTTGGATTTAATATTTTTTCTTCATTAAAGACATTTGATATTTGTTGAAAACTTTTTCCCTCTAAATACATATCAAATATTTTTTCTACATATGGACGAGTTGCATTATCAACAATCATTTTCTTATCTTCTGATTTAGTATAGCCAAAAGGTCTTTGCCCTGGAATATGACCTGATTTAATAGCACCATTTAATCCAAACTTAGTTCTTTCTGATACAATTTCAATTTCTAACTGTGATAATACTGTTAGCATTCTAACAAAGAATCTACCATTAGCAGTAGAGGTATTAACATCATCTCTATCACATAGTAGAAAACAATTATATTGTTCTAATACTGATATTAGTTCTTCTAAATCACGAACTGAACGAGTAATTCTATCAAGTTTGTAAGCGACAATATAATTAATTTTTCCTTCTTTCATATCTTTTAGCATTGCTTGAAATTGTGGTCTATGTTCCATATCTTTTGCAGATATTCCTGCATCTTCATAAACCTTAAATACTTCATAGCCTTTAAACGCACAGAGTTGTAATAACTTTTCTTTTTGTTCTCCTAAAGAAAATCCTTCTCGTGCCTGATCCTCTGTCGAAACTCTAATGGAACACATATACCGTATTATTTTAAAACATTAGATTTAATAAATTTTGATTATAAAATAAATGCCAGTATCACTATTGGTACTGGTATAAAACAAGAGAAAGTTAATATTGATAAACTAAATATTATAATCTCTTTTGGAATATAAAGTAGCATATTTTAAATTAAAACAATAATTGTTGAATAAGAAAAAGAAATTAGAATTTTAAATAAGCTAATTTCTTTTTATTTATGTATTCCAGTACTATCATAATTTTCTTCTTGTACTTGATCTGTTAAATTATTTTCAGAAATATCAGATAGCTGTTTATAGTACCTACGATCTATTAAAAATATTGGTATGCCAAAATATTCAGCAGCCCTTTTGGAATTCTCACTAACATGATCCATACACACAATATAATCCGGCTGTAGTTTTTTGCCAGTTTGTTCATTTGACCTAGATATTCCTATTTCATTCCATTCTTTCATTCCTTTGTCTATTGTTTTTTTTATTAATTCATCAATTGAAACAACCGTATTTATTGTAGGAACATGAAGCTGATCTCTCATATTAAAAGTTAATTTTGCAGCGGCATTTCTATTCAATCCAGAATCATAAGGACACATAAATTTTATTGATTGTGGGGGAATACTATAAAAACCAAACATAATGGTATTTTCATTATTTGGGATTCCATAAGTAACCATGTGTTGATTTGTAATTAGTGATGTGGAGATAAAATTATTTCCTTCAGTAATGCTATTCCAACTTTCAGGATTATTTATTATTTCTTTAACAAACGCATTATTAGAACTCATATCATTATCAGTTATTCCATGCACTAACATGGTAAATGGTTGTCCTGTTAATTTATAAATATTAATAGAATTTTCACTATTTGTTTTTATCGTGTTATAAGGAATATTATTTAACTGCTGAATGTTTCTTTCCTTTAAATCTTTACAAAATTGAATTTTTATTAACTCATTACCATCTTTTTCACAATCATAAATAAATTTTTTATATTCTTCCTTTTTATCCTTATTTAATTTTTTACTAATAGCAATAATTTCTTCGTCACTTGCATTATATACTTGATTTAATAAATCTAGTATAGTTCCATACTTTTTTTTAAACTCATCAGTTAATGGTGTTTTATTGATTGCAGATAAAAAAAGTTTTATATAATGATTATCAGACCATTCAATTCCAAAATATTTATTTAAAAGAAGTTCATTTTTAGTAAAATAGCCTTCGTTTATATTGGTCTCTAGTAAATCTTTTTTTGTATCTTCGTCTGGTATATTACCTATATAAAATTTCTCACGTTTTTTATGGAAATTAACTATATCTTTTATTAATTCTAAATTTCCTGCTTCATAAATTTCAAATATTTTTTTAAATTCTTTTTCATTAGAAAAACAATTCCAACCGTACAAAGTTTCTAAAACATCGATTCCAATACTTTTAATAAAATTTATATTAAATGGTTTTGTTAATAACAAACCATTTGCTTGCATACTAATTAAATAATGCTTAATAAACCCATGGCTTTGCGGAATTTTTTCATATGTTTCTTTTAAACCTTCAAATACTCCAGCACTTATAATTCCTATAAGAGTATTTAATCCATCAATACTACCTCCAAATAAATCTAATATAGTCGTATTTCCAATAGCCGGATTTGAATTTATTATATTCCAAACTTTCTCATCAAATAAATTTATACTTGCCAATTCCAAATTAAATCGAGGATTATTTTTAATAAAATTTAAAAGTCTTTCACTATATCCTTTAGTGATAATATCAGCTATATTATTATAAAAAATTCTGATCCCAATCAAATTAAATAGTATTTCAAAGTTTTTATCATTTAAAACTTCCGCATTTTCTATTTTCTCATTCTCCATTGCATTATCTTTTACAAATGAGATATATTTTATATTATTATTTTTATATGTCTTTAATATGGAACTTACATGATGACTTATCATTTCAGTATCTAGTTTTTTTTCAACCCCATTATAATCGGTATACTTATAATTGTATAAATATTTTATAAATGGTTTAATTGCCCGATTATATAGTTCCGCAAAGTCCTTATCATTCAATGCTTGCTCTAATAAACCTTTATCAATGATTAATTTTTTTAAATCAGAATATTGTGTTTGAAGTTTGATACGATTAGTTATGTTCATTAGTATAACCTCCATTTATTTTTACTAATATAATTATATCATCAAATCACATTTTCTCATATATTTTGACAACTAAAAATTAGATATTTTAGTTAATATGCTTAAAGATATATAAGTATCTATCTCAAAATTTATAGTGTTTACAATAGTTAACAATAGATTTTATACAACATTTTTAGCGTAATTTATCCATCATTTTATCCTTATTGACTTAAAATAAATGAGTGATACAATATAGTAGAATATGAAATAATTAGGTGTAGATACAATACAACTATTAATGGTACTAGTTTTGTTTCAAAATTAGTATTTTTTTCATATTCAATCAATCCCCAATATTTATAATTTTATGGCCGTAAGTTAGGCCATAAATCAAACCAAAAAACTTAAAAAATTAGCTGAAAATAGTATCTTTTACTATCAAAAAAGTGTGTACGATTGTTATACGCCTCTTATTTTATGGGATATAAAAGTAAACGATTGTATAACAACATTTTAAAATGTAAACACTTGTGTTTTTGCTAAACCCTTATGAAATAAGGGAAAACTCACCAGTGGTGAGTTGTTTGCAAACAGGTCTTATCCTGCTCTATATAGAGTATTAAATTATGATCAAAGATTTTAAAAAAACACTTGTTTTAATGGTCGAAGTTATGGCCATAAATTATATTGTTTTTAATAATTTTATGGCCGATAGTTTTATTAGATTTATAGCTATATCGCTAGCTATTTTTTTATGGGCTGTATTAAAAGTTAAAGCGCGTTATAATTTATTTAAGTGATTAAAAAATGAAAGTTGGTGCTGGCTATGAAATGAATTGTTTAAGAATTAAAAAGGGGGGGAATAATATATGCAAGAAAGAAGTGATAATGTAATGAGAAACTTAAATTTTATGTAGCAGAACTTGCTATGTTAGAATATATTTTTGATAATAATTTAATTACTAATGATAAATATAAAATAATAAAAAATAAAATTGAACTTGAATATGCAAAGTATAAAATATTAAACAATTCAGATTATAGTTTTGCATAAAAATATTATTTGAAATATGCTATTAATTCAACAATTATGGAAAAAGGAATTTTAAAATATTAATAGATAATTTAATAATTGAAAGAATTGGTTCTGACAAAGCAGGATATTGGCAAA
>CAKPCU010000018.1 GCA_934148015.1 uncultured Bacilli bacterium | reverse complement strand
CCAGAGGGACTTCCTATGATGATAACATTAGTTTTATCTTCTAATATGAAAAGAATGCTTAAAAGCAATGTTTTAGTAAGAAAAATGGTAGGAATAGAGACCGCTGGAAGTATAAATATATTATTTAGTGATAAAACTGGTACAATAACAACTGGAAAATTATCTTGTGATAAGATAATAAGTGGAAATTTAAAAGAGTATAAAAAAGAAAAAGATTTAAAAGATAATTTATATAGTAAAATGCTTAAGATATCTATGGTAGTTAATAATATGTCATACTATGATAAAAATGGTGTAATAGGTGGAAATACAACTGATAAAAGTCTTTTGGAGTTTTTAGAACCTTGTAATTATAATTACATAAAAAAGATTAAAACGATTGCATTTGATAGTAAAAACAAATATATGATAACAGTAATAGATGATAAGGTTTCTAGAAACTTAATAAAAGGTGCTCCAGAAGTTATACTTAAAAATTGCAAATACTTTTATGATGATGATGCTAAGAAAAGAGATTTTTTAAATAAAGAGAGCATTGATCTTAAAATAAAGGATGAACAAAAAAAAGGAAATAGAGTAATTGTACTTGCAACTAGTAATAATGCTAATGAAACAGATTTTTTAAATCTTACATTTGTTGCAGCTATTATAATAAAAGATAAGATTAGAAAAGAAGCTAAGGAAGCTATTAAAATTGTAAGAGAAGCTGGAATAAATGTTGTTATGATAACAGGTGATAATAGGGATACAGCTTATTCTATAGCAAATGAGGTTGGTCTTATTAGTAATAATGACGATATAATACTTACGTCTGATGAGTTAAATAAAATATCTGATTTTGAACTAAAAAAGATGCTTTCTAAACTTAAAGTTGTTGCAAGAAGCATGCCACAAGACAAAAGTAGACTAGTTAGGGTTTCAAAAGAGATGGATTTAGTTGTAGGAATGACTGGTGATGGAGTAAATGATGCACCAGCATTAAAAAAAGCTGATGTAGGTTTTGCTTTTGGATCTGGTAGTGAAGTTGCAAAAGAAGCATCTGATATAGTAATATTAGATAATAATTTTTCTTCTATATGCAAAGCCATTTTATTTGGTAGAACAATTTTTAAAAGCATCAGAAAATTTATAATATTTCAGCTTACAGTTAATTTATGTGCCCTTAGCATATCAATAATAGGTCCTTTTATAAATGTAGATACTCCCGTTACAGTAATACAAATGCTGTGGATAAATATGGTTATGGATACATTGGCAGGATTAGCTTTCGCCTATGAACCAGCTCTTTTAGAATATATGTCGGAAAAACCAAAAAAGAAAAACGAAAATATTTTATGTTCATACATGATAGGTGAAATTGTTATAACAGGACTTTATACTACCGTGCTTTGTATTCTATTTTTAAAATTACCATTTATGCGAAATTTATTTAATAATTATGATTCGTTTATGACAGCATTTTTTGGATTATTCATTTTTGCAGGAATATTTAATTGCTTTAATGCACATACAAGTAGAATAAACATATTTGCACATTTACTAAAAAATCCTATGTTTATAATTATTATGAGTTTTATATCTATAATACAATTAATAATGATATACTTTGGTGGTACAATGTTTAGAACGGTACCACTTCTAATAAATGAGTTTTTGATTATGTTTATAATTTCATCAACAGTAGTTCCAGTTGATATTATAAGAAAAATTATATTTAAGAAAATTAACGTAAAAAATATTTAGTTTAATTATGTTGATATGACAAGATATTTATGATATTATATTTTAGAAAAAGTGGGGAAGTAGAAATGGAAGAAGAATTATATAATTTATTGTTAAATGAAAATGTTTTTACGCATGGTATAGGATTAGATAATGATCCAAATACGTTATTTAAACTTGAGTCTATTATTACAAATGGTGGATTATATTCAAAAGAACAATTAAGAAAAAAATTTGGCTATGATATTACAGGTAGGGTAATAGGAAATATAAGATTTACAAAAGATTCTTATATTTCATTATTTGATCCATCTTTAGATATATTAATGAATAAAATTTTAACAGATAAAATAAGAGAATTATCTTTTAAGTTAAATGATGTTACTATCATGATAGATAAATGTATTGAAAGTGATTTAAGGTGTAAAAAAAATGCTTTTGATAATTCTGAATTGATAGTGGAAAAACATATCCCTATAAGATATTTTTTGGGTATAATAGTTCCAAAAGATAGTAATGTTTTACATGACGTTATTAAATTATTAAATAAATATGAATTAAATCTCCCTGTATATGATACTGATGGATTCTTACTTAATCAAATAAATATTGGTAAATTAAAGAGATAAAGAGGTAAAGATATGAAATTATTACTTCATACATGTTGTGCGCCTTGTAGTGTATATTGTATAGATACATTAAAAAAAGATAATATTGATATAACAAGTTATTGGTATAATCCTAATATACATCCATATACAGAGTATAAAGAAAGATTAAATGCATTAAAGGATTATACTAAAAGTATAGATATACCACTTATAATAGATGATTATTATGGCTTAAGACAGTTCTGTAAAAACGTAGTAGATAAATTAGATAATAGATGTGGATATTGTTACTATTCTAGATTAGAAAAAACTGCTATTTATGCAAAAGAACATGGTTTTGATGCTTTTTCGACAACTCTATTAATAAGTCCTTATCAAAATCATGAATTATTAAAAAAAACAGGTAAAATTATAGAAAAAAAATATAATATAAAATTTTTATATAAGGATTTTAGACCTGGTTTTAAAAAAGGATATGAAAAGGCAAGAAGACTTGGTCTTTATATACAAAAATATTGTGGTTGTGTTTTTAGTGAAGAAGAAAGATATATAGATGAAATAATAAAAAATAAAGAAAAAGAATTTTCTATAAAACTAATTAAACCATCCACTATGTTTAAAAATGAGATAATAGAGTATATTAATAAGAACTTAGATTATAATGTAGATAAAAAGGATGATTTTGACACGCTCTTTTTAAACAGATTAAAGAAAAAATATAAAGATAATTATATTTATACTATTACATATTTAATTATAAGAAAAAGTGATAATAGGTTATTTGGTGTTATTGAATTTAGACCAGATTTGAATGATTTCTTTCTTGAAAACGGAGGAAATGTAAGCTATAACGTAGCTTATAATAACTATGAAGATGAAATAATTAAATTAATAATTTTAATGAGTCAAAAATATAGAAAAAATAAAATATTAATTACATGTGATAAAAATGATAATTTATTTGAAAAAGCAATAATTAATAATAACGGATATTTAGAAAGTAGTCTTAGTGATGACACTAAAAGATATCTTATAAATGTAAATGATATATAAAATAAATTAATACATATTATAAATAAAAAATATAGTTAAATTGCAATTTTTGTTTCTTATTAAAAGATTTTTTGTTATAATTATATTGTAAGAGGTATGGTATGACTATTTTTGTAAAGTACAACTGTTTATCTTATTGTAATTTTAAAAACTAGCACTATTTTTGTGCTGGTTTTTTATGTTTTTAGGAGGAAGTATGCAAATAATTGAAAATGATGATTTAAGACTTATTGTTATGAGTAACATAAAAGAATTTGGAGACAAAGTAAATAATAGTATAGAGAATTTAAGAGGTGAAACTAAAAGTTATTTAGTTCCAATAGAAGAGGTTAGATTTAATAATGGTGAAGGAAAAATAAAAATATGCGAAACAATTAGAAATAAGGATGTATATATAATATCTGATGTTGGAAATCATAGTATGACTTATGATATGTTTGGTTATGAAAATCATATGGGACCAGATGAACATTTTATGGATATAAAAAGAGTTATATTAGCAATTAGCGGGCAAGCATCCAGTATAACTGTTGTAATGCCACTACTTTATGAATCAAGACAACATAGAAGAAAAGGAAGAGAGTCTTTAGATTGCGCATTAGCTGTTCAAGAACTAGAAAGGTTAGGTGTTAATGCTATAATAACTTTTGATGTTCACGATCCAAATATTAGAAATGCAATTCCTTGTATGTCATTTGAAAATTTTTATCCAACACACTCAATATTAAAAGATTTTATTGAAAGAGAAACTCTTGATTTTGAAAATTTACTTGTAGTAAGTCCTGATACTGGTGCAATGGATAGAGCTATATATTATGCAAATATGTTAAATACTGATGTTGGAATGTTTTATAAAAGAAGAGATCTAACAAAAGTAGTAAATGGTAAAAATCCTATAGTTCAACATGAATATATGGGAAAAGATGTTAAAGATAAAAATATAATAGTAGTTGATGATATGATAGCATCTGGTTCTTCTATGTTAGAAGTTGCTAGTGAACTAAAAAAAAGAGGTGCTAAAAAAGTATATTTAGTTGGAACGTTTTCTTTATTTACTAGTGGTCTTCAAAACTTTGATAAGGCTTATAAAGAAGGGATTTTTGATATGCTATATACTACTAATTTAACTTATATTAATCCTAAATTAAAAAAGAAAAAATGGTTTTATGATGTAGATTGTTCTATGTTTTTAGCTAAAATAATAAATGTTTTAAATAGACATCAATCAGTATCACCTCTTCTAAATGGTAAAGAAGATATCCTAAAACTTATAAATGATAAGAAAAAATAAGCTTTTATTACAAAATACGTAAGAATTATTATTTTAATTCTTATTTTTTTGTAGTATAATTGTACTTGAAAGAGAGGTAATTTATGAACACTGGTTTATTAATTTCTATTGTTGTTATGGTATTAATAACACTTATTGCATCAATAACTACTTTAGTTGTTGTAACAAAATATACTAAACAAGAAAAAATAGTAGGGAAGGTATTAAAAATAGTTGGAATAGTAATTGCAGCATTAGCTGTATTAGCTTTAGCAATCGGAATATCATTTGTTAAAAAAGATGATAGTAAGTCACCTAAAGATTATAATGAAGTTACTTTAAATGAATATTTAAATATAATAAATAGTGATGAAAAAAGTATAATATTAGTTGCAAGACCAACTTGTACATATTGTCAAAAGTTTTCTCCGATATTAAAACAAGCTGCTGGAGATTTAGATTTAGTTGTTAATTATATTGATACTGATAAATTTTCTGAAGATGATTGGAAAACTTTCAATAATTCATTATCTTATTATACAGAAAATGAATGGGGTACACCACTTACTTTAATAGTTCAAAAAGGAGAAATAGTAGATGTTAACAGTGGTTATACTGATTTAGCTACTATTAAAAATTTCTTTACTAAGAATGGTTTGGGTAAATAATATTTTAAGAATTTCTATTTTGAAATTCTTTTTTTGTTCTAAATTTATAATATTTTAAATAAAATAAAGTGATATTACTTGATATTTATATTTATTATATGTTATAATTTATTGGTACATGGGCCTATAGCCAAGTGGTAAGGCATGGGACTGCAACTCCCTGATCGTTGGTTCAAATCCGACTAGGCCCTCCAATTTTATGCAGGTGTAGTATAATGGTTAATATGTGGCCTTGCCAAGGCTAAGATGGGAGTTCGATTCTCCTCACTTGCTCCAGATTGATAGGAAACTCGGAAAATTTACTTCTGAGAGTAATAAATGCTAACTAGAAATAGTTAGTTTTTTTGTTATTTAAAGGAGTTGATTTTATGTTAAGTATAGAAACAAAAGAATTAAAAATAAGTGATAAATTAAAGAGAAAAATTGAAATGATTGGTAGATTTACAAATACTACCCCAATTATAAATAATGGTTCAATTAAAAATATAACAAGTACGAATGTTGCTTATGTTATGCCACATATCATCGTTATTAAGAATAATAAATACCTAATGTTTGATGAATGTGATGATGTTTATGTAAATACCTTTAAAAGCAAAATATCATTTAAAGATTTAGAAGATTATATAAATACACATTAAATATCTTTTTTTAAGTATTATACTTTTCAAAAATACTTTTAAAGTGCTAAACAAAAGAGAGATGTTTTTAAAAATATTTAGATTTTAGACTACACTTTTCAAGTTTAAAGTGCCAAACAAGTGAAAGATATAATTTTTAGGTTGCAAAAATCGATTTAAAGTGCCAAACATATGAAAAGTATCTTAATAATTTTAAATTTTATACTTTACTTTTTACGTTTAAAGTGCCAAACATATGAAAGGAGATATTTAAAAATATGAATGAAGAAAATAAAATAGCAGGTATTTACATTA
>CAKPCU010000017.1 GCA_934148015.1 uncultured Bacilli bacterium | reverse complement strand
CAGCTAAACAAATAGCAAAACGTAAAAACATAAAAGAAAACGAAGATATTCTTGATTATATGGGTAGTGAGGAATTAGGTGCGAATTTATTCCGTATTACACAAACAGAAGCTAAACTAAAAAAAGATAATATAGATAATGAAGATGATGCTTGTTTAACTCATTATAATGTAGGTAGAACCGTTAGAAAAGCAATTGAGGAACTTGGTGGTAATATGCCAGAAACTTTACCAACTCCAGAAAAATCTATAAAAGAATTAGAGAAAGATGAATTACAAAAAATTGGAAGTAATCAATAATTGTTAAAACTATTGAAAATAGATGATATATCACATTTTGGTGTAAACACCAAAATTGTGAAAAATAAAAAAAGTTACACTTTGACCATCACCAGGTGGTGATGGTGCCGAAGTAGTCTATGCCCTAAGAAATGATGATACATTATCAAAAATGATATTAGACAATATAGAGCAAACTGGTCAAAATGTTAGAAAATGGTATCAAAGAAAACTACCATCAAATCCAAATTCTGATTATTACTATATAATTAGAAACACTTCTCCAGCAGAATCAGTATTAATAGAATATGCATTCTTAGATTCTACTAAAGATGACAGAAAACAAATAAAAAACGACTGGGAAAAATGGGCAGAGGCTGTAGTAAAAGCTGTTGCAGATTACAAGGGATATAACTACGTAGAACCAGGTTCAAATACGATAAATGATACATATACAGTTCAAAAAGGAGACAGTTTGTGGAGCATAGCAAAACGTTTTAACGTAGGAGTAAACAAACTAAAAGAAACAAACAATTTAAATACTAACTTAGTTAGTGTTGGTCAACAACTTGTTATACCAGGAGTTGCCCCATCTGATCAAACTAACGTAACTTATAAAGTTCAAAAAGGAGATAGTTTGTTTTCAATAGCTAACGCATTCAATACCACTGTGGATGAATTGGCTAATTTAAATGATTTAGGTACAAAAACGATATATGAAGGTCAAATATTGTTAATACCAAATACTGGTGGAAATAGTACGGTTCCATCTACAGATAATATAAGATATATTGTTCAAAAAGGAGATACTCTATATTCAGTAGCGTTAAAATATAATACAACTCCAAGTGCATTAATTAATAAAAATAACTTAACATCTGATAGATTAATAGTTGGTCAAACTCTTTTAATACCATCTGATGTTGAAAGCACTGGAAATAGTGATATCATAAGTGATAGTAATACATATGTAGTTCAAAAAGGAGATACCCTATACTCTATAGCAAATAAAAATAATGTAAGTGTAAATGATTTAATGCTTAATAATAATTTGAATAGCAGCATATTATCAGTTGGGCAAGTGCTAACTATACCATCAGGTTCTCAAAATAACTCATCTAATTTATACACAGTACAAAAAGGAGATAGCCTATGGAGCATAGCAAATAAATTTGGTGTTAGAATAAATCAAATTAGAATGGTAAATAATCTAAAAACAGATATATTAACAATAGGACAAACACTTATTATTCCATAAAAAAACTTATCAACAAGATAAGTTTTTTAGTGCAATTCTTTACATACTCCTTTAGCAGGTTCATAAAAACAATGATTTTTATATTTACCTGAATTAGCTTGATTAAACCAAGTTGTTTTGCAAGTCTCACCACTTTTTGGAGCATAAAACCACAAAGCATTAGTAGCAGGATGAAAGTATTCACCCCTAATAACTCTTTTAGCTAAGTTTTTCTCAAGAGTAGTTGCACTAGTTTGAAATAACTGGCTATTTATTCCAGAAAAACCACCAGGAGATTGATAAATCATATCATATATGCTTCTAGTATTTGTAAAATCAAGACAGCTTGCAATAACTCTATTTACACCAACATTACCTACCATAAGCATACCAAGATTTCCTTCTCCAAGCGCCTCAGCTCTCATTAGTCTTGCCAATAAATCAAGCTCTTTAGTTGTATATTTAACAATCATATAATATTCACCAATATAATTATATGATTAATATAAAAAATTATTTTTGATTTATTGTTGTAGTTATTTTATTTTTCTCATTTTCATTACTACTATTTTTTTTAATAGAAAACACAAAAGATAGTGCTAAAAAAATTATTCCTAAAACTATAAAAACAATATCCCTTGTAATTCTCATTTTTAATTTTTCTTCTTTGGCCTTTTTAACCTGATTATCAAAAGTCATCTAATCACCTCATGATAATATAATAACATAAAAATATAACTAAATAAACTATCCAGGTATTATAAGTTTTTGATCAATAGAAAGGTTATTACTACTAAGACTATTTAGTTTTTTTATATCATTTACACTGGTATTATATTTTTTTGCAATTAGCCATAAACTATCGCCTTTTTTAACAGTATAGGTTATATAGTTTGTGGTTGATGGGATTTTTAGTATCTGTCCAATAGATAAATTGTTACTAGTAAGTCCATTCTTATCTTTTATAGCATTTACCGTAGTATCATACCTGTTTGCAATAAGCCATAAGCTATCTCCTTTTTTTACAGTATAAGTTATCTCATTTGATGTAATTGCATTTGGTATTTTTAACTTTTGCCCAATGGATAAAGTATTAGATGATAGGTTATTTAGTCTTTTTATTTCATCAACACTAGTATTATAATTTTTTGCAATAAGCCACAAACTATCCCCTTTTTTAACCACGTATACATTTTCATCTGCTTTACTTTCTTCATCATCACTTTTCTTACTTGGAATTATAAGTACTTGCCCAATAGATAAGTTATTAGAAGATAAATTATTACTTTTCTTTATATCACTTACGCTAACACCAAGTTTACTAGAAATAGACCACAGACTATCCCCTTTTTGCACAACATAATAATTATCATCTATAGGATAATAACTTACACCAGCATAATTAGCAATAGATTTAACTATAGCTTCCCCAATTTTTTCATAATTATTTTTTATAAAGCTAATATCATCATTACTATTTTCATTGCCTAAATAAATTAATAAAGTTTGATTATTTTTAGTATTATTTATTAAATAGTCATCATCAAGAGCAGTATTACTAGGATTTCTTAATTGATAGTATTTGCTAATTTCAAGTCCTATATTACTTAAATTATTAGCAAGACTAGAAGATAGTCTGCTATTATTTCTAAGAGCATAAACTATTTCTGGAGAACTTATACTGCCACTATCTAATCTATTAGAAATTACTATAATATTATTACCATTTCCATATTTATTTTTAATAATATTTACTCTTTCTTCATCAGTTAAATCATTAGAATTACTTCTTACTAAAAAATTATCTATACCAAGAGTACCTAGCCTTTCACTTATATATTTTGATATTAACAAAGTATAATCTTCATCATCTAACCTTTTATTAGAAGAATCTATAGCAACTTTATAGGCCATAATATGCCTCCCTTCTTTAAAATATTATGAAAATATTTTCTAAATAAAACAAATATAAATATATTAAGGGAGTGATTAAATGCTACTTATAGTTGCAAAAGAAGATAGGTACATAAATAATTTATTAGAAAAAATAAATAATACCAAGGAGACAGTTAAGAATATAAATATTTATAACTGTACTTATATGGATCATAATTTTTTAATAGCAACAACAAATTATGGAAAGGTTAATGTATCATCTGCGTTAAGTTACATAATAAATAAATATAAAATAAGTGTAATTACATATATTGGTACTTGTCAAAGTATAAATAATAATCTTGATATATTAAGTGTGGTAATATATAAGGCTTCTGTTCAATATGACATAGATTATTGTCCACTTGGCATAAAGTCTGGTATGTTGCCATACATGAAAAACGAAGAATTTTTAACAAATCATGATTTAAATGAGTGCATGAGGGAAATATGCAAAAAATATAACATAAATTATAATACTGATTTAATAGCATCTGCTGATATGTTTGTAAGCAATAATAATTTAGCTAGAAGCATAAAAACTTGTTATAATGCCAGTAGTATAGATGATTGTTCTGGAACTATTGGTCAAATTGCATATTTAAATAATATTCCATACGTTGGTATATGTATTGTTTCAAGTTATGCTAATTTTAATGCTGTTAAACTATACAATACATATGAAGAAGAAGCTATTAGCATATGTCAAAAAATAGCATATAAGTTTATTAATGAATATTATAGTTAGTATATAATTATTATAAATAAGTATAATATTAATGGGTGATAATAAGTGAAAATAAACTTTAAAAAACTAATTACAATAATTATAATAACGTTTGTTATAGGTAGCCTATTTAGTTTTATAATAATGAAGAATACAGATATTTATAAGTCATTACAAAAACCTATAAATGTTCCTTCTATTGTTTTTCCCATAGTATGGAGTGTATTATATCTTTTAATGTCCATAGCATTATACATAATAACTAATACAAATAATATAAATAAAGATAAAGCTATAAAAATCTATGCTGCACAGTTAATAGTAAATTCAATTTGGACTCTTATTTTCTTTGGATTTAAATTATATTTGTTTGCATTTATTTGGCTTCTTTTATTATTAGTACTCATTATAATTATGATATATATATTTTATAAAATTAAAAAAGTTACATTATACCTTCTTTTGCCATATTTAATATGGGTAATATTTGCTGGATATTTAAATTTTGGAATATATTTACTTAATAGGTAGATTTAAAATAAGAATCTATCTATTTTATTTGTTATTAATAAATTTTAGTTCATTTTTTTCATATTATGTTGTATAATAACTAACTAACGTGAGGTGGGTTATGGCATATATAGAATTTAAAAATGTCTCTAAAATATACAATGTAGGAGAAACAAAAATTAAAGCCTTGAATAAAGCATCATTTACTATAGATAAAGGCCAATTAGTTGTAATACTAGGTCCATCAGGAGCTGGTAAGACAACGTGTTTAAATATATTAGGTGGTATGGATAGTGCAACAGAAGGAAAAGTTATTGTAGATGGTAAAAATATTACTGATTATAAAGATAAAGAATTAATTATGTATAGAAGACATGATATAGGTTTTGTATTTCAATTTTATAATCTAGTACAAAATTTAACTGCACTTGAAAATGTTGAACTTGCTGTTCAGCTATGTACAGATCACTTAAATCCAAAAACAATATTAAGAAAAGTTGGACTATCTAACAGAATGGATAATTTTCCATCAAGACTATCAGGTGGAGAACAACAAAGAGTTGCAATCGCAAGAGCTATCGCTAAAAATCCTAAATTACTTCTTTGTGATGAACCAACTGGTGCATTAGACTATAAAACAGGAAAACAAATACTTAAATTATTAGAAGAAACAGCTAGAAAAGAAAAAATGACAGTAGTAATTATCACACATAATTCTGCAATAGCACCTATGGCAGATAAAATTATAAAATTTAAAAATGGTAGTGCAAGTGATATTATCATCAATAAAAACCCAATTAGCATAGATGAGATAGAGTGGTAATTATGAGAAAGAATAGAATTAATACTACAAGCATAAGAGAAATAAAACACTCATTTAAGAGATTTTTATCACTTTTAGTAATGAGTATGTTAGGAGTTGGTGTTTTTGTTGGAATAAAAATGTCAGCACCTGATATGATGGCATCACTAGATAAATACTATGATGATAATAATTTCTATGATATAAAACTTGTATCTACACTAGGACTTACTAAAAATGATAAAGATGCTTTAGAAAAAATAGAAAATGTTAAAGGTGTTTACCTTTCTAATTCTAAAGATGTAATTGTAAAAACAAATAAAGATGAAATTGTAATAAAAGTAATTGGTATAAATGATAATGTTAATAAAATTAAAATAATAAATGGTAAAAAGCCTACTAATAATAATGAAATTATAGTAGAAGAATCTATGTTAGAAAGAGAAAAACTTAAGATAGGGGATACAATTAACATAGAAGATGATTCATTTAAAGAAAAGAACTTAAAAATTGTAGGAAGCGTAAAATCTCCTCTTTATATAAATAGCAAAACAGGTGCAACTAGTCGTGGTAATACTACAATAGGATCTGGAAAGATTAATTACTATACTTATGTTAATAATGACAATTTTAATTTAGATTATTATACAGAAATATATGTTACTGCAACTGGTGCAAAAAAATATCTTACCAACAGTAAAGAATATAATAAGTTAATTAATAGTACTTTAAATAATATAAAAGAGATAAAAAAAGAACGTGAAGACTTTAGATATAATGAAATTTATAATAAATATAAAGAAGAAATAGATAAAAAGCAAAAAGAAGGGCAAGAAAAGTTAGATAGTGCTAAAAAATTACTAGATAGTAACAAGCAAAAGTTAATAGATGCTAAAGAAAGGCTAGATTCAACTAAAAAGATGTTAGATGAATCATTTATCAGTTTAAATGATAATAAAATAAAATTATCTAATGCTAAAAATAAGTTAGACAATAATAAAATTTTATTAGATAATGCTTCTAAGACTTTAGAAGATGCTGAAAATAAAATGAATGACAAATTAAGTGTAATTGGTATTACATTTGATGATATAGAAAAAGCTATAGATTATCTTAATGATTTTAGTATTCCAAAAAGTGATATAATAGATAGTATTCCATCAGATACACCTGGATATGTTGAAATAGTAAATGCTATAAATAACATATATGATTTAGGTTTAGAAGAAAAGTTTAAAGACTTTATAAAAAGTGAAACTAAAAAAGATGATTTAATAAATTTAGTTCCAACTGATACTCCTTACTATGATGATATAATAAATACTATTAACTATATATCTGATAAAGAAAATATAGATAAAATAAAAGACTTTATAAATAATGATGTAATAGATAAAGTAATTAAAGATATATCGCCTGATACCCCTTATTATGAAGAAATTATTAATACTTTAACTTATTTTAAAGAACATAGTGGCGATATAGAAGAACTAATAAGTGGTATAAAAGAAATAAGAAATGGAAAAGAAGAATATAAAAAATCACTTGAAATGTATAATAGTTATAAAGAAGAATATGACAAAGGGTATATGCTTTATTTAAATTACTATGATAGATATCAAAATGGAATGAATTCATATAACGAAGGAATAAAAAGATATGATAGCAGTTTAAGTTTATATAATTCAAAGCTAAAAGAATATTATGAAAGTAAAAATATGTTTGACTCTTCTATTAAAGAAGCAATAGATAAATTAGGTAGTATTCCTAAAGCTACTTTATATACCTATGAAAGACTAGATGATAGTGGATATTCTAGCTTTATAGACGATGGAAATAGTGTATCAAATTTATCAAAGGTATTTCCTACAATATTTTTTGTGGTAGCAATACTTATAAGTCTTATTTCTATGTCTAGAATGGTAGAAGATGATAGAGGAGTTATTGGAACATTTAAATCACTTGGTTTTAGTAATAAACATATTAGAAAAAAATACTTATTATATTCTGGTATAGCTACTATATCTGGTGGTATTTTAGGATCTTTATTAGGCTTTTTCTTTCTTCCTAAGTTTGTATGGAACATATATAAAATCTTATTTGATGTGCCAGTATTTAAGTATGACTATAATCCTACTAATGTAATTGTTGGTATAATACTTGCAACTATTTGTATATGTGGTACAACACTTATAACAATAAGAAAAGTTGTTAGAGAAAAACCATCTGATTTAATGAGACCAAAAGCTCCTTCAAGTGGTAAAAGAGTATTGTTAGAAAAAGTTCCTTTCATATGGAATCATATTAATTTTTCAAATAAGATAACAGCAAGAAATCTATTTAGATATAAAAAGAGAGTGTTTATGACTATTGGTGGAATAATGGGATGTACGGCACTTATGTTAACAGGATTTGGTATTAAAGATTCTATCTTAGAAATACCAGAAAAACAGTATAAAAACGTATTTAACTTTGATGAATTAATTTATTTAACCGGTTCTAATTCTAAAGAAAAGTTAGATGATACAATGAATAGTAAACATATTATAAAAAGATTAGATTCTAATATGACATTAACTACAAAAATAGGAAAATATGATGTTAATTTATTTGTACCTGATAATGAAAAAGATATGGATGGTATTATAAGTTTAAAAGATGTAAAGAGTAAAAAGAAATTATATTTAGAAGATAATAAAGTAATAATATCTGATAAATTATCTGATCTTACTAAAAAAAGAGTAGGTGATGAAATAGAAATTATTTATCCAGATAATAAGACTTATAAATTTATAGTTTCTGGTGTTTGTGAAAATTATGTAAGTAATTATGTTTTTATGAATAAAAAGACTTATGAAAGTAATATTGGTAAATATGAAAGCAATATTTCTTATTTAAAATTAGATAACTTAAAATATGAAAATAAGTTATCCACAGCATTACTTAAAAATGATAATGTAATGAGTATTATGTCAGTTAATCAAACTATTAAAGGTGTTAATAACATGCTAAAATCATTAAATAACGTGGTTGCAATACTTATATTCTTATCTGGCACATTATCCTTTGTAGTTCTTTATAATTTATCTTATATTAATATAACAGAAAGAAAAAGAGAAATTGCAACTCTTAAAGTATTAGGATTTACTCATAAAGAAGTAGATGACTACATAATTAAAGAAACTATTATTTTAACATTGTTAGGCATAATATTTGGTCTTGTTTTTGGCATATTTTTAACAAATGTTATACTAGATACAGTTGAAATTGAGGTTGTAAGATTTATACATCATATTAAATTTTACAGCTATATTAAAACATCACTTCTTGTAATGTTATTTACTATTATTGTAAGTATATTAATTCATTTTGCATTAAAAAAGATAGATATGATAGAGTCCCTTAAAAGCGTTGAGTAGTCTAATTTGACATAATGAAGAAAAAATGGTAATATAACTAGCCATAAACAAGGGGGAAAATTATGAAAGATTACAGTGAATATTATTTATCAGAACTATTTAATAAAATAGATGATATATTGCAAAGGTATTTTGGTGAAGAAGAAAGTATTTCTTTTTATGAAAAAGATGATAAAGATTATAAAATAGATTTAAGTAAAAGAAAATATGTTATGTATTTGTCTAATGGCGACAGTTTTAGGGTAAAACTTTTAAAAAATAGTATTCCTCATTTACTTGGTATAAATACTGATTATCTCAAAAAGACAGGACTTTATAAAGGTGATACAAATTCTTATGATGTCATGTTACAATTTATACGTAACCATAAAGGAGCATATAAAAAACATAAGGATGGCATAATAGATTTAAATCAAGTTATTTCACCTTATGTAGAAGAAAAACTAGACTCAGTATATAATAATTTAATTATAACAACTAATAATTGTAATATGGTATGTAAATATGATGCACGAAAAACATTTGGTTATGGTATAGAAAGTGATAAAATGAGTTATCTTATTTTACAACAAAAGAAAGATAAATATTATGTTTTAAAACTTGGAAAATCAGGTGAAGAAGGTTTATTTTATCCAATGAGCAATCAGGTATATGATACATATGATGAGTTTTGTGAAAAATTTTCAGTTGCTCTGTTTAATCAGGAAATAACTTTATTAAATGGTGTTAAATTTTCTACAGGTGGTTATACATATGATAATAGTTTTAATATTCAACCTTATGAGAGAAAACCTAAATTAATGCAATTAAAAAAACTTGCTATTGATTTAAATTGTACTCCTAATGTATTACATGATTATGTATACTCACTTGGTGTAATGAATGATAAAAGAAATAGTAATTTAGAAGATATTGAAATTCTCTCAAAACTAGGTAATTGTATGATCAAAAAAATCCCGTTTGATTTAACAAAAGAATGTGTTACATCTGAACAAATAATAGCTCTTATAAATAATTATAACAATTCTTTATTTATAAAGACTAGCTTGGAAGCGAATACGAAATTTTCTGATGTGACTAGAGAAAATGCTTTATTAAAACAAAAGTTGGATAATGCATTACAAGAATTAGAAAAAGCGAATGCAGAAAATGAAAATATTAGTAAACAGTTATTGGAAAATAAAAAATTATATACTGATGCTGATAATAAGTTAAAAAGAATAAATAAAATTTTAAATGAAGACACTCCTAATAAAGATACGGAGGAATGTGTAATAGAAAATAGGGCAAAATAATTTGCTCTATTTTTAGTTATTTAAATTCTATTTTATCACTAATTATTTGTTTTCTTCTAAAAAAAGAAATTGTAAGTAGCTTCCCATAAAAATCCCCATCCAATTATTAATATTAATTCCTTAATAAATACAGTTTTGTAATCTATGCAGTAAATTATCATTAAAAATATACCAATTAAAAGTGCTATTAGATTAGAAATAGTTTCTTTTTTATTAATGTTCATAATTTTGCTAACGTCAGTTCCAAAATTTTCTCTTAACATATCAACGAATTCTTACTTTTCTTCTTCTGTCATCTCGTAGATAGACTATGCTTTAAATTTAATTTTTTGTTTTTTTTTATTCTTCTAATATATAATTACTTAATTCATAAGATAATTTTTTGTCATTATAAGTATTTATATAATCATTTTTACTTTCATATTATTTTTCTTTTTTTTCAATATTAGAAATAGCGTTTTTAATTATTTTTATAGACTTTTTAAGACTAACACTTTCTTTTTTGTTAAGTGGAAAATTTACTCTTTTTCTTATTCCGTTAATGTTTACAATACAAGGAACACTAACATATACTTTATCTTTTTTACTATATGCAGAAACACATAAAATTAGGTTTTGATCTTCAAGTATTGCATTTGTTATGTTAACTAAGCACATTCCTATGCCGTAGTTTGTAACTTCTTTTTTCTTAATAACTTCATATGCTGCATTTTTAACATCGTCTCCAATTATATTAAGCTCCTTTTGCTTTAAATATGAGTATATACTCTCAAGACCAATACTTGCATGACTCCACGGAATAAACTCACTGTCACCATGTTCACCTAGTACGTATGCATGTACGTTTTTAGAACTTATATTTAGTTTTTCACTTATTAAAAAGCGAAGTCTTGAAGTATCAAGAGTAGTACCTGAACCAATTACTTTATTTTGTGGTAAATTAGATAATTTATATGCAAAATAACTCATTGCATCTACAGGATTAGTAGCAACAAGTAATATTCCATCAAATCCACTTTTCATAATATTTGGAATAATTCCTTTAAATATTTCATAATTTCTTTCTATTAATTGTAATCTTGTCTCATTTGGAGCTTGATTTGCTCCTGCACAAATACATACAATTTTTGCATCTTTACAATCACTATATGAGCCAGCACGCACCTTTACTTTAGATGGAGAAAAAGGCATACCATGACTTAAGTCCATAGCTTCACCAATTGTTTTATCTTTTAATATATCTACTAAAACAAGCTCTGTAACATATGTATTTTGATTAATTAAAGCATATGCATAACTCATTCCAACGTTACCACAACCTACTATTACAACTTTATTGTTCATATTAACACCTCTTTATTATAACAACATAATTATAACATAATAGCAATTATTTTTAAAATAATTTATATGTCAATTATCAAAATTTTAGTATATGAATGTAACACTACAGTTGATAAATATAAAACTATTGTTAATTTTTTTATATACAAGGAAAGTTTGATATATACACTTATATTTTTTCATCTTTTACATCTTAACTTATCAAAGAAAATAAATATTTTATGATAATCGATAAAAATATATTGACAATTATTAAAAAAAGACATATTATAATGACAAGAGGTGAAAAAATGAAAAAAAGTTTTATTGCAAAAATAGTTGAAATAGTACTTATATTTATATTCATAATAGGAATAGTTACGTTACCATTTATTCCTAAGTTATATAATATATTTAAAGATAGTAGTGTGCCAGAGTTTAATAGTCAAACATTTATTTATAAAATTGCATTTTATCTATGCTATATAATATGTATTTTTATAGTATTTAAAATGTTTAGGTTATTTAATATGATATATAAAGAAAGCCCATTTAAAAAAGAAATAGAAAATTCTCTTAAGATGATGGCTATTATGTTTATGACTTTATTCGTAATAATTATAATTAAAACAATATTTATACCAACATTACTTTCATATGTTGTATGTCTTTTATGTTTTTTAGTATCACTTAGTTTCTATGTATTAGCAGAAGTTATTAAAGCTGCAATTAATTATAAAAATGAAGTGGACTTTACGGTGTAGATTATGATAGTAGTAAATTTAGATGTTATGATGGCAAAAAGAAAAATGTCATTAAATGAACTAAGTGAAAAAACGGGTATAACTACAACTAACTTATCAATATTAAAAACAAATAAGGCTAAAGCTATAAGATTTTCAACTCTAGAAGTAATATGCAAGAGTCTTAACTGTCAACCAAGTGATATTTTAGAATATAAAGGTGATGAAAATGAAAGATAATTTTATAAATAAAAAAAATATAATTGTACCTATAATATCTTCTTTATTAATAGTTATTGTAGGTAAATTAGATATTAATTGGTATTTTAAGTATTTAATGTTTCCTTATTTTATGTTGTTGGTATCAATGACCTTTTTAACTTTTAAAAATAAAGATAAATCTCTAAAAGCATATATTTTATTAATTCCTATCTTGTTAATTATATTTAGTAATTTAATACTAAAAATGTTTAATGATCAAATAGATGAAATAAATGGTATTTTAAATATTTTTATATTACCTGTATTAATTTCAATATATTTATTTATGTTGGTAAATAAGAACTATAAGGTATCATTTGCAAATACATTTTTAATGTTTAAATTATTTCCTAGTAAATTATTTAGTAATTTAAAATATATTAAGTTTAATACTGATAAAATAAAGAAAAATAAAATAGGTAGTATAATATCTGGAATATTAATAGGATCATTCTTTTCAGTTTTAATAATAATGCTACTCACAAGTGCAGATGATTATTTTGATAAATTTATGTCTAAAATAATGGTAAATATAGACTTTAATTTTGATATTTCATTTATTATTAAATTTATAATATTCTTTATAATAATATTTTCGGTAGGAATTAATTTAATAAAGTGTAAAGATATAAAAATGAGAGAAGAGAAAAAGGTAAAAGTAGATAAAAATATTATAGTATCTATGCTTTCTGTTATAAATTTTGTATTTATATTATTTTTAATATCAGAAATATCAAAACTATGTGGTAATTTCTTACATATTCCAAAAGGTTATATATATTCTAGTTACGCAAGAGAAGGCTTTTTTGAACTTTTATTCGTAACCATTATAAATTTTTCTATAATAGCCTTTTTACTATATAAAACCGATATCATAAAAGAAAATAAAATAGTTAAGTATTTAGTTATTATATTAATTATATTTTCTATTCTATTAATATTTAATTCATACTATAGAATGTTTTTATACGTAAGAAGATTTGGGTTAACTAATTTAAGACTTCAAGTTATATTATTTTTACTTATGGAATTAATAATATTTGCACTTATAATTAAAAAAATAATTAGCTTTGTTAAAAATGATGGCATAATATTACTTAACGTGCTTACCGTATTTTATGTTATTAATTTATATACTTGTAATGATTTATTTGTTAGGGTAGCTAATAGATTAATAAATAGGTAAATAAAAAATGTAGTCTTTTAAAGATTACATTTTTTATAATTCATCAATATCCCATCTAAATGGTAGTAATTCATCTAATTTTTTTATGCTGTTTTCATTAACCAAAATATTAGTATTTATATTTTCTTCATTAATTTGTCTAATAAATTCTAAACATCTACCACATGGCACAACAACTTTATTAGAACTTGCTGATACTAATTTTACAATTTTTGATTCCCCAGCTCTTAACATATCAGCAATGGCAGAATGCTCAGCACAAAATCCAATTCCACATTTAGCATTAATAGAAATACCAGTATAAACATTTCCTTTATCTGTTAAAAGGGCACATGCAACATGACCACATCTTACGTATTTACTAACAGTTTTATCTCCAGCTAATTTTTTAGCAACTTCTAAAAGTATGTTATATTCATTATCCATAATAATACACCCCTATATTCTATAGTAATTATAACATTCTTATTAAAATAATTAAATATATTTAATAAAATGTGTAAACCTATATTTTGTTATATAATCTTGTAAATATTTCTAAATGTCTTTTTTCATCTAATATTATTCTATCTAATAGTACCTTAATATATTTATCATTAATTATTTTTTTATGAGCTTCATAAGTTTTTATAGCGATTTTTTCAGAATTAATATCAACTTCTAGCATTTCTTTTAAATTTGTAGTGTAATCTATATTTTTACCCGACCACATTAAACATTCTTCTTTTCTTGCCTCACAAGTTTTATATACAGGATTTTTTCCTAGTAGTTTTATTGTTTTACCAAGTAATTCTAAATGTATCATTTCATCTATAGCTATTTTTTCTAAAATTTTAGAAAATTCTTCATTTTCTTTAAACTTATCAAAATGTTGATATGAATACAACATAACAGCAGTAGTCTCACTTACATCTCCAGCATAGTCTATACTTAATAAATCTGCATAGTATGAATTTTCTTTTTCTACTGAAACTTCTGGATAAGACATAATATTTTTCATTTTATCACCAATTAAATATATTCATAAATATTCATAAATATTAATAAAAATAACATATAATTAATAGGTGATATGTATTGAATGTTATTTCTATAAATGAAAAATATAAATATAAAATAAATATAAGTTATCCTGTTACTAAGTACTTAGATATTGATAAAAAAATTTATAATATTATTAATGATATAAGAAATGAATTTGTAAAAGTTTCAAAGAGAAATGTCATAATGAATGTTTATTTTACCTTATATATAAAATATGAAGAATATAGTTATGATGATATTACTTCATATATATTTAGCGTAAGTTCATTTACAGGTGGTGCACATCCAAATAATTACTTAAGAAGTATTAGATTTTTAAAAGATAAATTAATAACAATTGATACTTTACTATCTTATGATAAAAATATATTGAGAAAAATGTGTACTTATTCTAGGAGTCAATTTTTATCCAGAGATGATTTTAAAGACAAAGAAATAATTCAAATGATGATTGAAGGAACAAGTGAAAAGATAGAGAATTATAGTAATTTTGCCATAACAAATAATGGTATTTTAGTATTTTTTGACTATTATCAGGTAGCTCCTTACTACTATGGTGTGCAAAAAGTATTAATTCCTTACAATAAATTGTTGTAAATTGTACTATTTTTGTGGTATAATTTATTTGTTCTTTTAGGGGATTAGTTAAATGGTATAATAATGGTCTCCAAAACCACTGTTGGGAGTTCGATTCTCTCATCCCCTGC
>CAKPCU010000016.1 GCA_934148015.1 uncultured Bacilli bacterium | reverse complement strand
ATAATTTAAAACTTTGACATCATTTAAATCTTTAGAATTATCATAATCAAAGAAATTTTTAACATCTGGATTAAGCCAAAGTGTAGGTGCATCAAAATCTCCTAATTCATCCATTCTTCTTATTTGTTCTTTTATACCATCAACCTGATTAACATATATATGAGCATCTTTTATACTCCAATCAAGTGTACCAGGCATTAAATTACAAGTTTTTGCTAGCATATTTAAAAGAACAGCATACTGGGTAACATTAAAAGGAAGTCCAAGAGGTACATCAGAGCTTCTTTGGTGAACCCAAGCATTTAATTTACCATCGGTCACATCCCATTCACTTGACCAAACACAAGATGGCAAAACAGCTGTCTTTAAATAATCATCTTGCCAAAGACTCATTACCATACGTCTATCTTCTGGATAATTTTTAATTTTATCAATAAGATTATCAGTTAAATTAAATTTATTTACTATATATCCATAAGCTGTCCCTATAGTATGTGCAAACTCTTTTCCAAAATTCTTTTCTATGTTTTTAAAAACCATTTTTCCATCACTATTACGTACGTTTTGAACTGCCCTCCATTTACCATCTTCGTCTATTTCCCATTCATCCCATATGTGAACATTTCTTTCTTTAAGCCATCTAACATCATTACTTTTAGCTTGATATATCCATAGCATTTCAAGCACAGCTTGTCTTATAAATAACTGTTTAGTAGTTAAAATAGGAAATTCTTCTCCTAAATTCAAATGAAAATGATAAGATGGTATCTTAATTGAATTAATACCTGTTCTATTAGAAACTTCTACCCCTTCACTTAATATTTTTTTACATAGTTTGATATATTCTTTATCCCAATTAGACATCAATTACCTCCACATCTATATTATAGTTTTATTATATCAAACATTTATTCGTATATCAAGAAATATTTAACTAAATACTATATATTTTCATTTACAATTTCTAAATCAGAAAAATGATACTTTGTATTTCCTATTATTTGATAATTTTCATGTCCTTTACCAAGTACCAATAAAATCATATTTTTACTTAACATACCAATGCCTTTTTTTATTGCACTTCTTCTATCATATATAACCTCATAATTCTTTTTTGCACCACTTAATATGTCTAGCATAATTTCTTGTTCATCTTCATATCTAGGATTATCGTTAGTAAATATTACATATGAAGAATTTTTACATGCTATTTTACCCATAATAGGTCTTTTTGTTTTATCTCTATTACCGCCACAACCTATCACAGTAATAATTCCCTTATTTTTTATCTTTCTAACGGTTTTAAGCACATTTAAAACTGCATCTGGAGTATGAGCATAATCAACAAAAATAGAATTAGTTTTATATCTTATAAGTTGCATTCTTCCCATAGGTTCTCTTAATGCAAAACTATCTATTTTTTTATTTTCTAAATAGCCTAACTCCTTTATAATTTTATAAGCCATTATAAAGTTATAACAATTAAAATCCCCTATTAAAGATAAATCAAAATCACTAATTTTACCATTATCACTTATAGTTAAACTTGTTTTATCTAAATATTTTTTTATCTTTTTTATTTTAATATCCCTGCCTATTATAAAGTTATTATTATCATGATTTATAAATTTTTTATAATATTTATCTTTACCATTTAATATACAAATCTTTTTATCAGTTAACATATTAATTAATTTTCTTTTACTATTTATATAATCATCAATAGTCTTATGGTAATCTAAATGATCAATTGTTATATTAGTAACTGCAATAGCATTAAATAAAAGACCATATAATCTATCTTGTTTTAAGGCATGACTAGATACTTCCATAACAGTATACTTACATCCATAAACACTTGAATCTAAAAGCAAATTATAAAGAATATCCATACTAGGAGTTGTGTTATCTAAATCAATTTTTCTATCATCAATGTAATAACCTATAGTACCTATATAAGAGGTTTTTATCCCCAGGTTATTAAGCATTTGATATATGAGGTAACAAGTTGTAGTCTTACCATTTGTACCTGTTATACCTATTAATTTTAGATCTTTAATCTTTTCATAGTAGTAATCATAAAAGTATTTTACAACACTATCAGTTTTTTCTGTTCTAATATGGTATTTTTCATCTAATTCAGTAACTATTTTAGATGCTTTATTCTTAATTGCATCTTTGACATATTTTCTATTTTTTTCATTTACTAAAAATATATCTCCTTTATTTACATATTTTGAATTAAACCACATTCTCATTATTAAAAATCACCTTCTGATTAATTTTATGAAAATATAAGTTTCATATAACAAAAAAAGATAAGCAAAGGTGCCTATCTTACTTTAGATACTTCAATACTTTCTCCATCATAGTATCTCATGACGTGTTCTAAATATGCACTATCACCACTATAACCTTCTCTATATTTCATCCAACCTAAATCATTTTCATTTTTTAACACTTCGTCCATACTTTTACCATTATTATTGCAATAGGTTCTAAGAATTTTACCCATAGTACCCTCTCCCATATTATAACACTGTATTGCAGCAAGATAATTTCCATCCATCTTCTTTAAACAATTTTGAAATATAGCACATGCTACTTTTATATTGAAAGAGACATCTCTTAAATTATCTAATGTAACGTATATTTCTTCTTTTCTGCCAAGTTCATTATTATAAGCTTTTAAGGTTTCATGTGCCCAAACAGATACTTGAATCTGCATAAGTCCTATCGCTCCACCATCATCAACTCTATCAGAATGAATTCCTCTTTCTTGAGTTGCAATGGCACACATAACGTCGCTATCAACTCCATATATTTGACTATATTTACTTATTATGTCACCATATAATTCTTTTGTTTTACGTGCTTTATCACTATCTGATAACGTACCATATTCTATTTTATTTGTTGCTTTCTTAGTAGTTGTAGTTTCTTTTTTTTCCGTAACTTCCTTTTTTATGTTAGAAGTTTTAATAGTAGTAGTTTCTTTTTTATTACTTACATTATAACTATTATTTGATGTAGTACTAGCCAAAATATTCTCAAGAGAATTCATCGTACTAAAATCAGTTATCTGTGAATACCCAGTAGTATTTGACGTAGGAACACTATTATTTTTTATATATTTTTTTATACCCACAGGAGTTAGTGTAATTATTAATGCAGATGTAAGTGCAATAGCTCCTTTAGATAATGCTTTTTTATTTAATTTATAACTTTTCTTTTTTATATGATCAAAGACAAAATAAAATCTATCATCGACTCTAAATCGTTTTTTGTTTACTAGCTTAACTTTAAAATTTTCAAGGTTAAAATTTAAATCATTACCATCAAATTTAACCGATTTAATCTTACTTTCTTCTTCATTAAGTGCCTTTATAAAATCTTCAATAGCTTCATCAGTCAATGATATTCTTTTTGTTTTTTTACCCTTAGATAAAAACTCAGATGTAGCATTTAATTTTCCTTTTTCATAATAAAACGTTATGTAGTACATACATATCACCACCTATTATGATTATAACATTCATATATAAATTAATGCAATATTATAAATAAAGAAAAACAAATAAGCATAAATAATGCCCATTTGTCAAATTATTTTGAATAAATCTCTTCTAATTTTTTATCTTTATCTATTCTTTGAAATAATACTTCTGGAATCATACCATCATATGTATTATTTAAATTAAAGTTATTTGATAAATCATTTATATTTAATTGTTTAAATATCTTATCTGATGTATCTGGTAAAAATGGTTTTAAAAAGTAAGCACATACTCTAATAGATTCAAGTAAGTTATATAAAACGGTTTGTAATCTATCAGTTTTAGTATCATCTTTTGCAAGTTGCCAAGGCATAGTCTCATCAATATATTTATTACTTCTTCTTAAAACTTCAAATATTTCATCTAAAGCAAATCCTATTTCTAATTTATCCATTCTCTTATCTACTTTACCATCTAAATCATTTATCATATTTATTAATTCATTATCAATATCTTCCCTAACGTTTTTATTAACTACTATTCCATTAAAGTATTTATTAGCCATTGATATTGTTCTATTAACTAAATTTCCTAAAGTATTAGCTAAATCAGTATTAGTTCTTTCTATTAATAATTCATAAGTTAAATTACCATCGTTTGCAAATGGTATTTCATGAAGTACGTAATATCTTACAGCATCTACTCCAAATAAATCTACTAAATCATCTGCATATATTGCATTACCTCTTGATTTACCTATTTTATCATTATTAGTAAGTAGCCATGGATGACCAAATACTTTTTTTGGAAGTTCTAAGCCTAAAGACCATAAGAAACATGGCCAGTAGATAGTATGAAATCTTATTATATCTTTTCCAATTAAATGTAAGTCTGCAGGCCACCATTTATTAAATTCATCTGATGAGCCATCTGGATCATAACCAATATTAGTTATATAGTTAGTTAGTGCATCAAGCCAAACATATACTATGTGTTTAGGATCTATATCTACTTTAATTCCCCAATCAAATGAAGTTCTAGATACACATAAATCTTGAAGACCTGGTTTAATAAAATTATTAAGCATTTCATTTTTTCTTGATTCAGGTTGTATAAAATCTGGATGGGATTCTATATAGTCTACTAACCTTTCTTGATATTTAGAAAGTTTAAAGAAGTATGCTTCTTCTTTTTTTTCTTCTACTTTTCTTCCGCAGTCAGGGCATTTACCATCTACTAACTGACTTTCAGTCCAAAAGCTTTCACAAGGCGTGCAATAAAGCCCAGAATACTCTCCCTTATAAATATCACCATTATCATACATTTTATCAAATATCTTTTGAACTATTTTTTCGTGATTTGGATCTGTTGTTCTAACAAATTTATCATAAGATGTATTCATAACATCCCATATTCTTTTTATTTCACTTGCAACAGAATCAACAAATTCTTTAGGAGTTATCCCTTTTTCTTTAGCTTTTAATTCTATTTTTTCTCCATGTTCATCAGTCCCTGTTTGAAAGTAAACATCAAAACCTTTTTGTCTTTTATATCTTGCTATAGCATCTGCTAAAACTATTTCATATGTATTTCCTATATGAGGTTTACCAGATGTATATGCAATAGCTGTTGTAATATAATATTTTTCTCTTTCCATAATTCTTCTTATCTCCTTTCAAAAAAAGTTCATCCTATATAAAGGATGAACTTATGTCCACGGTACCACCTTAATTTATACTAAAATTAGTATACACTTAAAAGTTATAACGTAACTACCGTTTTAATCTAATTATTCAATTAAAAAGCTCCAGAACCATTTATATAGTTATTATCTACTGCGTACTTTCACCATTTATACGCTCTCTTATAAGTAGTTTTACCTTTTTCTTTCTTTCATCGCCTTTTTATAAAGAAATTATAACACACTATTTATTATATTTCAATTGATATTTTAAATACATCTTTTTTTAATATTTTTATATAATGTATTAATGTTTCCTTTTTGTATACTACAATCAGAATATTTTAATGCACCTTTTTTAATTAGTTCATCAATTTCAGAAGCATTTAGTTCATCATTTTTAAGTTTTTCATAGCAATCATCAATGTATTTTAAAAGTTTTTCTTCATCTGATAAATTCCAATTTGAATCTAATAAATTTAACATTTCATTTTGCTTAACATTTAAATTATCTTTAGCTTGCTTTTTAACCCAATCATATAAGTAGTATTTTTTGTTTCTATCACCTTTATAAATATATCCTTTGGGTATTATCAAATCACCGTATACACTTTTATACTCTTTTAGTAACAAATAATATTCTTCCCATAAAATAGTAAAGTCTTTAATAGTCCAAACCATTTTAATACTTTCTAAAAGTGATATTCTATTTTCATTAAGTTTACCATCTTTATATGCTTTTCTTTGTGTTCCTATCCATGAACCTAAATTTATTATATTACCAGATTCATCAACAATTTTATAATTTCGAGGTATTAACAAATTACCATTTTTTTTATAATATTCTTTTGCAAGGTTATATTTTTTCATCCAACTATTATTAGTAAGTTTACATATTATAGACCATTGCATTTCAATATCATCTAAAAGGGTTATTTTATTTTTATCTAGTCTCTTTTGCCTGTACATAGTCCTTTGATTATTTATCCATGAACCTAAATTTATTATATTACCAGATTCATCAACAACTTTATAATTTTGAGGTATTAATAAATTACCATTCTTTTTATAATATTCTTTTGCAAGGTTGTATTTTTTCATCCAGTTATTAAGTCTGTTATGCTTAACAGGCCATTTTATACCAATATTTTCTAAAATCTCTATCTCATCTTTATCAAGGCAATCATTTTTATATAGAACTTTTTGTTTTTCTATCCATTTACCTAGATATACTATATTACCACACTCATCTTTAACTTCATAATTTGAAGGTACTGATAAATCACCGTGCTCTAAATAATATTTTTTTGCATAGTAATATTCTTTTACGAGTTTTTTTATATTATAATTAGCGAAATCAGTTGGCATAATTACTCTTTTGCTGCATGTTTTCATAGATGATGAAAGAGTATTATTTGATGTTGAATTCATGCTTCCGATTACCCATATCTTTCCATATTTTCTTGAAAACTCATCTAAAGTATAACGTGAAGTATTAAATATTTTACCATCTATTATAATATCAGTAGAATTTTCTTTATAAAACCTATATCTATTTTCTGGTAAAATATTATGTTCTGTAAAATATTCTATATCTTCAACTGGATTAGCTATATAAAATATGCCATTATCTTCATACATAACAGAAGCTCTTATTCCTTTTTCTTCCTTAGAACCAATCAAATAACAATTTATGCCAAATCTATTTAATGTATTAATCATGTATGATGAAAAGACAAAACAACATCCATATCCACATTCATTAACATATTTACTCATTATATTTGGTATTTGAGACATAGGTTTATTAACCACATTAGGAATTGGTGCATTCCCTTTTCTATATCAAAAAAGCCTTTTTCTGTAATTTCTCTAAATGCTAATTCAACTATTTTTTTAGTGTCTTTCATAGTTCATCACCTTCTAACGGGGAAATATGCTATCATAATAATATGTAAATGTCAAACAAGTTTTTAATTTTTTAAGAAAACCACCAAGGTCTAGCTTTAATGATTTTATCTATTAAATTATCTAACAATTTAAATATTTTGGTACTTATATATATTAAAAACAAAAGTATTAATATAGAATTTGCACCTAGTATTTTAAGTGAGTATAAAATCCTTCCAGCTGGTAATATAAATGCTAATACAAATAATGTTATTATGATAAATAATAGACTTTTTCTTAATAAATTAAGAGGTTTACTAATTTTATATATTAATAAAATTGCCGTATAACTAGTTATAATAACTGCTATAGTAGAAATTTCACTGTTTGGAATATTAATTAAGCTAGATATTAACATAAGAAGAATTATGTTTATGATTGTAGTAAAACCACTTGGTATAGATTTTTTTATAACGTTTATTAAAAATTTACCATTTACTCTGTCTGTATTTGGTTCTAATGCTAATATGAAAGCAGGCATACCAATAGTCAAACTACTTATTAATGACATTTGTATTGGAATAAAAGGATACTTACAATTTATAAATAAAAACAGGATTGCTAATATTGATGCATAAATAGTCTTTGATAGAAAAAGAGATGCTGATCTTTCGACATTGTTTATTGTTCTTCTTCCTTCCTTAACAACCATTGGCATTGAATCGAAATTAGAATCAAGTAAAACAAGTTCAGAAACATTACGAGCCGCATCCGCTCCATCATTCATGGCTATTCCACAATCCGACTCTTTAAGTGCTAATACATCATTTACACCATCGCCCATCATCGCTACTACATGACCGTTATTTTTAAGAGCTCTAATTAACATTCTTTTTTGTTCAGGTTTAACCCTTCCAAAAATATTATTTTCTTCAACAATTAAATTTAAATTAGTATCTTCATTTATATTCCTAGCATCAAATATTCCAGTTATATCAAGACCAACTTTTGAAGCTACACTTTTAATGGTAGATGGACTATCTCCTGATATAATTTTTATATCACAATCATTTTCTTTAAAGTACTTTAATGTATTAATACTTTCTTTTCTTATTTTATCTCGAATTAGTATTAATCCTATAGCTTCTTTTTTGTTTAAGTTAGTATTTGAAATCGTTAAAACTAATACTCTGTTTTCTAATGAATATTTTTCTATTTTATTTTTATATTTTTTATAATCATCTAATAAAACAAATTCTGGCGCTCCCATTATGTATGCCTTATCTTTTAGTATAACACCTGAGTATTTTCTGTCAGAAGAAAAAGAAATATTCTTATTTGATTTTACACTAGAGTTATTTCCATACTTTTCATTTATGGCTAAAAACGTTGGATTATTATCATTTAAATTAGTAGATATTATTTCTAGTATTTCATCTATTTCATTTATCTTATGATTATTAAGTGGAACTACATCAGTAACTTCCATTTTTCCAAGAGTTAATGTACCAGTTTTGTCTAAACAAAGAGTATCTACTCTAGCTAATGTTTCTATTGCATACAAATCTTGAACTAAAACATTATATTTAGACAATTTCATGGTACTTATTGCAAGTACCGTTGAAACTAAAAGTATTAGTCCTTCTGGTATCATACCAACTATCGCAGCAACAACAGATTCAATAGCATCTTTTACCGTATTTTGTGGTATAGAAAATTGTTTTAGTAGTAAAAGTATTCCTATTGGAATAAGAGTAATAGAAATATATTTAACTATTTTATTTAATGATCTCATTATCTCTGAACTTATTTCCTTTTTCATTTGTTTAGCATCATGAGAAATTATTGACGTATAATTATCTAATCCAATATGTATTACTTTAGCTTTAACACTTCCTGATACAATAAAACTACCAGAAAGTAGCATATCCCCTTCTTTTTTGTATATAGTTTTAGCCTCCCCAGTAATAAATGATTCGTTAACCTCACAAGTACCTTTTGTTATAACTGAATCTGTAACTATTTGATTACCAAGGCTATATATTATCAAATCATCTAAAACTATGTCATTAACATTTATTTTTCCTATTTTGCCATCTCTTACTACATTAATTTTAGAAGATGATATAACAGATAACTTATCAACTATTTTTTTAGCCCTTATTTCTTGAATTGTACTAATTAAAGTATTACAAACAACTACTCCTAAAAAAAGTAAATTTTTATATGATTTAACCATTACCAATAATGATGCTAATAAAACATTAATAAAGTTAAATAACGTAAATATATTTTCAAATAAGATTTGTTTAATACTCTTACTAGGTGCTGTAGTATCATAATTAACTAAATTTTTATTAATTCTTATCTTAACTTCTTTATCAGTAAGTCCATTATAATTTTCCACGTCAGTCACCTCACATTATATATTTAGTATACCATCAATTACCAAAAAAAACCACTTGACATGGTTTTATATTTTAATTATTTATTTTTTAAGCACTTCATTTTCTATTGTATCTTTATCATAAAAATGTTTTATTTTAGCATTATCTCTTAACTTTTTTAAAGCTTTTTTCTCAGCACTACTTGCTGCTTGAAAACTTATATTTAGTTTATTCGCTATTTTTTTATAAGTCCAAACACTTCCATCTATAAAGCCAAATCTATGAAATATAACTTCTTTTTGTACTAAGGATAGTTTAGACTCATTTATTATATCATATAAATGTTTAGAGCATGTATCTTCTAAAATATCATCTTCAAAGCAACATGAAATATTGTTAACAGCTTCAGCACTATCTATAGGTATTATCTTGTAATTTTTATTTAAAACTTCTTTTACATAATTAGGACTAATACCAGAATAATTAGAAATTTCTTCTATAGAAGCTTCTTTTCCTTTCTTCTTTTCAATTTCTATTTTACTTGATAATACTTTCCTAAAACTATTAGATTTTCTTATTAAATTACCCTTGTTATACAATGAGCTTTTAATACACATTTTAATTCCTTTAATAGCATAAGTAGAAAATTTACATTCATAAGATAAATCAAAGCTATCGACAGCTTTAATAAGCCCTATATTACCCTCTTCAATTAAATCTAGAAACTTCAAATGACTACTACGATATTTATACTGCAACGCACATGAAATAACTAATCTTAAATTATGTTTTATCAAAATTTCTCTAGCTTTAACATTACCATTTTTATATAACTTAAATAACTCTACTTCCTCGTCTTTAGTAAGTAATCTATATCTATTTACTTCTTCTATATAAAGAGAAACTAAATTATCAGTATTAAAATCATTCTTTGTTAGTGAATTAAAATAATCCTTATTTATATAATCAATAATTTGTTTCTCTTCCATAATACCACCAACTAACTCCTTTTTGTCTTTTTAGATGCCCTTTGTTTATTATATTCATTTTTAAAATCAAATATTTGTTTTGATAGTTCAACTAAATGTTTATTTTCTAACAAGGAAATATCAAAACCATCTCTATTAATAAAATCTTTAAAATGACTAGTAATATAATCCATTGCGATATGTATATTTCTTTCATTAAATATTATACATTTATCAGAGTATTTTGATAAGTAATTAATGATTAGATTTTTCTCAACTTCAACAATATGATGATAAAGTTGTGAATACTCTTTAAGATTAATACTTTTTATTTTATTAATATTTTTCAAAATATAATTATCTTTTAACAATAAATTACTATTTATAACGTAGTCAATTTCTTCTTTATCAAATTGATAAAATATATCATATAAAGAAGTAAAGTTTCTTTTTTCAGCTGATGCACAATCCATTTCAATTTGCTTTACTACATCAAGTGAAAAATCATCATTTTCACATTTATCAGAATAATAAAGTTTTCGTCTTAATTTATTAATAGCAACATCAATTATTTGACCTACTCTGCTATAAGTTATAGAATATTTTTTAGCAATATCACTAAGTTTCCAAATCACGCCATCTATTAAACCAAATCTTAATTTAATGATATCTGCTTTTCTTTCATCAAATAATTCATCAATTAAATCAACTATATCTTTTTTATACAAAGTATCACTTAAATTGTCTTCTTCAAAAATAGAATTTTTGTACTCATCAATATTTAAAACACTACTACTTATGATTATATCATTTAATTCTTCATCATCAACACTTAATAAAGAAATTAATCTTTTTCCATTTGAAACTTCACTACAATGTCTAATAAGTTTTAAATAATCATAGTCTTTTAAACCTTCATATTTATTTAAGGGTATTATTTCCTTAAAATATGCTCTATATATTGTTCTATGTATAATTATTTTAGCATAATGAACAAAATTTTTTTCACTATTAATATCATATCTTTCAATAGCTATTAGTAATCCTATAATACCAGTAGAATATAGTAATTCTTTATCAAACTCATTTAAATCATATAAAGAAATTTCTTTTTTAATATAATTATCAAATTGTTTAATTAATTCTTCTTTTATAGCATTATTACCATACTTGGCGTTTTTTACCATTTCTATAATATCTGTATCTTTCAAATTATTCATAATTCCCCCCCAATTTGTATAAAATATATTAACATATTTTTGTATAAAATCAAGTTTTATTAATAAAAATAAGAAAAAAACACCGTTAAATTTAGGTGCTTTATTTTTTTACTTTTTGATAAGTTTTAGATTTTTCTTTAAAAGTCTTATATTCTAAACTTCTATTAATTAATTTTTCTGAATTTATATAGTATTTTCCATTTAATGTAAAAATCAACCCAGTATTAAGCCAAAACATAAACGAATCTGCAAGTCTTGCTTCTTCATTCCAATTGCTTTGTATTTCTGCCTTAGAAATATCATACCCAAGTTTTAATCCATCAAACAATTTAGAATCTTCATTATTAACCATTATTTTATCAGTATCTGATGCAAATGGTAAATAGTTCAAAAGTACTTGTTCAAACAAAATAAAAGTCTCATCATAATCCTTATATGTATTTTCCATATTAATCACCATTCCTTACAAACTATCTCTAATAACTCATAGAGAAGATTTTATAATAACTTATTTATAATCACTTTGTCAAGTACTTTTTTTAAAGTTATATATAATTTTTATTTTTTAATACCTGTATTTTTATTATTATTTTTATCTGAATCATCAGTTTTTAAAATTGTACTAATATCATTTAAAAGTTTTTTTTCATTTTCACTTAATTGATTACATTTATTTTTTCTTCTTAAATCAGCAAGAAATACCCTTAGTTTGTTTCTTAACTCATTTTTATCTAAATCTTGTAATCCTAACATTTCAATATTATCTTCACAATATTTTTTAATTAAAGTATAAACTTCAAACCAACTACCACCTATTTTCATAATAAAGTTCCTTTCCCTTGCGTTATATATTACAAAAAAAGAAGAAATAAGTCAAGAACTTACTTCCTCTTATATTATATTAGGTTTTCTAATCTTTCTTCTTCTTCTTTTAATTTTTTTCTTTCTTCTTCAACTATTTTACTAGGTGCTTTATTAACATAGTTTTCATTGCTAAGTAGTTTTTTTCTTCTTTCTATAGAAGCTTTTAACTCACTAATAGATTCTTTAATTAAATTTTCATCTTGTTTAATTCCTTCATAAAAATAAGTAATATCTATGTATTTAGAATTATAATTAGCTCTTAATAAATCCTCTTTATCATTTTCTATTATATTTTCGTCTATTATCTTTAACTGTGACTTATAAATATCAATTAATTCTTCTTTTGCATTTATTTTAACAAAAGCTTTTTTAGTTATATTATAATTAGCTTTAATATTTCTTATATTTATAATATCTTTAATTATATTATCTAATAGAGTTTGTTCTTTTTTAAATACATACTTATCATCAAACTTTGGATAACTTGATATAACAATAGACTCACACTCTCTTATAGGTAGCATAGAGTATATTTCTTCTGTAACATATGGCATAAATGGGTGTAACATCTTTAATATATCTGTTAATACTTTAAGTAGTACACTTTTAGTTGTATCATTCATATTTATTTTAGCAAGTTCTATATACCATGAACAAAAGTCATCCCATATAAATGAATATAAGGTACTACCAGCATTATTAAATTCATATTTTTCCATATTTAAAGTTACTTCTTTTATAGTATTATTAAGTTTAGTTAATATCCATTTATCACTTAAAGATAAATTCTCTAATTGGTATTTATCTTTATTAAAGTCTTCTAAGTTCATTAATACGTATCTTGATGCATTCCATATCTTATTAATAAAGTTCCAAGTAGCTTTCACTTTATCTTCATCATATCTTAAGTCTTGTCCTGGTGCTGATGATGTTGATAAGAAGTATCTTAAGCTGTCAGCTCCGTAAGTTTCAATAACATCCATAGGATCTACTCCGTTACCTAAGCTCTTTGACATTTTTCTTCCCTCTTTATCACGGATAAGACCATGTATTAAGCATTCTTTAAATGGTCTTTTGCCAGTAAACTCAAGTGATTGAAAAGCCATTCTACATACCCAGAAAAATATAATATCATATCCAGTTACTAGTACATCATTTGGAAAATATCTAGCTAAATCATCTGTTTTATCTGGCCATCCAAGCGTTGAAAATGGCCAAAGTGCTGATGAAAACCAAGTATCTAAAACATCATTATCTCTTTGCCATCCTTCTTCTTTTGGAGCATCAATTCCAACATATACTAAATCATCTTTGTACCAAGCTGGAATCCTATGTCCCCACCATAACTGTCTTGATATACACCAATCATGGCAATCACTCATCCAATTAGTTAGTATTTTTTCAAATCTAGGTGGTACAAAATTAATCTTAGTATCTTTATTTTGTTGATTTTTTAAAACATTACTAGATAATTCTTTCATGTTAACAAACCATTGTTTAGATAGATAAGGTTCTACCATAACGCCAGTTCTCTCAGAATGACCAACGCTATGAGTAATTTCTTCTATTTTAATTAATAAATCTTGATCTTTTAGATCTTTAATTAAAGCATCTCTTGCTTCTTCTCTTGTCATTCCTTCATATTTACCAGCATTTTCATTCATAGTAGCATCTGGATTCATTACGATTATTCTATCAAGATTATGTCTATTACCTACTTCAAAGTCATTTGGATCATGAGCTGGGGTTATTTTAACTACACCAGTTCCAAACTCCATATCAGCATGCATATCTCCTATTATAGGAATTGGTTTATTAACAATAGGTAAAATAACATTCTTACCAATTAAATCTTTATATCTTTCATCTTTAGGATTTACTGCAACAGCTGTATCACCAAATAATGTTTCTGGTCTAGTTGTAGCAACTTCTAAGTATTTATCTTCTCCTTCAATAAAATACTTAATATGATAAAAAGCACCTTTAACATCTTTATATATAACTTCTTCATTAGAAAGAGCTGTTTTATTTAAAGGATCCCAGTTAATTATCTTTTCTCCTCTATAAATCCATCCCTTATTATAAAGATCTATAAATACTTTATTAACAGCCTTGTTTAATCCTTCATCAAGTGTAAATCTTTCTCTTGAATAATCAAGTGATAAACCAAGTTTTGCCCACTGACTTCTAATGGTACTTGCATATTCTTCTTTCCACTCCCATGCTTTATTAAGAAATCCTTCACGGCCTAAATCATGTTTATTTATACCTTGCTTCTTTAATCTTTCTACTACTTTAACTTCTGTTGCAATAGCAGCATGATCCATACCAGGTAACCATAGACAATCAAAACCATTCATTTTCTTATAACGAATAATAATATCTTGAAGTGTTGTATTCCATGCATGTCCTAAATGTAATTTACCTGTTACATTAGGTGGTGGAATAACTATAGAAAATGCCTCTTTAGTTAAATCACCAGCTTTAAAGTATCCTTTATCAACCCAAGATTTATATTTATTTTTTTCAACTTCTAAATGATTATATTTTTTATCTAACATAATATTCCTCCTTTAATGTATTAAAAAAGTTCATCCTAAACAAAGGATGAACTTATATGTCCACGGTACCACCTTAATTCATATTACTTTAATAATATGCTCTTAAAACAGGTTATAACGCACCTTTTTACGTAGCTACTTACTTTTTTTCAGAAGCTAGACTCATGAAAGCTACCTTCAAATAATACATATATTAGTTTCCATCAAACACTAACTTTCTATAATATGTAATTATTTTACTCCTCTTTCTTTAAAACATCTTTAAAATAAATATAACCATAGTATACAAAAATAATTAATTATTGTAAATACTTTTAACTAAAATTCTCATTAAAATACTTTTTTAAATACTCTAAAAACTCTTTAGATGTATTGTTTAAATATTTATAATCATACGATATACTAAACTTTGTTTTAGGTGATGAAAAATTAGTTGGTATCTCATAAAATTCTTTATTATCTAACTCTTTTTTTATACATAATTTAGGACACCATCCAATACCCAAATCTTCACTAACAAACTTTTTTATTAATTCTGCAGCATATACTCTATAATTATTTTTAATTATCATACTTTTATTTTTAAATAACATTTCAAGAGAGTTAATATCTTCATATCCCTTTTTAGGTAATATAAGAGAATATTCTTCTAATTTGTTCTTATTCATATACATATCATAATACTTTTTATTTGAAAAAAAGCAGTTTTCTAATTCACATATAACCTCTTCTTTAAAGTTAGTATTTTTATCAAATAAAGGATATTGTACTATTATAAAATCTAATTCTTTATTAGCTAATTTTTCTTTAAGTTCATTTGAAGATGATGTATATATATCAAAACTTGTATTAGGATAAAGTAGACTAAAATCTTTAATTAGCTTAGGTAGCATAAAAAGTGATATATGAGAATATATTCCAATTCTTATATTACCAGTTAAATTATCCTTTTCTTCAGTAAGTTCCCTTTCAGCCATAATTATATTATTAAATGCCTTTACAACGTATGAAAGTAGTTTTTCACCATTTTCAGTTAATTTAACACTTTTAGGTTCTCTAATAAAAAGTTTAGTATCTAATTGTCCTTCTAATTCCTTTATTGCATGACTAATTGCAGGCTGCGATATATGAAGTAATTCTGCTGCTTTAGAAAAACTTTTATTTTCAGCTACTGCATAAAAAAATTTGTACTTATTAAAATCAATATTACTGTTATATATACCCATATATTTCTCCTTTAATTATTAATATAATATCATATTTTAAGTTTTTTTATAAACTTTTTTTGATTATTAATAAAATCATCCATATCATCTATTTTCTTTTTTAACTTTATATTACTAGGCACTTTTAAATCTTTATCATATATAAATTCTATTCTTTTTTTACCGTCATAACTAATAACATCAAACTTTCTTCTATCATAATAAAATGATAAAACTTCTTTTTCTATTATACTAATAACGCCATATTTACATGCAATACGCAAAAATTCTTTTTCACTAATATTTTTCTCTTTAATAGTTGTTTTTTCATCAAGATTATATTTTACTGTTTTAAATATATAAGAGAAAGAATTTTTATAACTTCTTTTAGTCAATATATATTTATAGTCTTTATTATCAATATTTTCAAGATAATAATCTGTTTCATTTATCAATTTAGAATTATTATCATCATAAATAGATAAATCACTTTCATTATCTAATTCGTAGTTTTCTATTTTTTCTTTTCTTATATCATTTATTTCAGCATCAATTATTTTAATTACATCATCTATTTTATCTTGTTTATTTTCTCTTGCTCTAACTATTTTCAAATTGTTATGTCCAAGCCATGCCTCTACCGTTTTATTATCTAATTGTGCTGCTGATTTTTTATCTTCATATCTTGCTTTATTATTAAACCCATACTCTATATTGTCATAATGAGAAACTGATTCTAAATATATAACCAAATCATAATTACTTAATAATTCTAATTCTTTTTTATCATAATAGCTAAGTAACATATCAAATAATTCTTGATTTAAATAAGCCTTATTATCAATAATACCCCTATCATAAACTATTATATTTTTCTTTTTATCATTATATTTTAATACATCGTCTACTTCACATTCTTTAAAATACTGTCTTTTAAAAACAGTATTTTGAAAATCATATGCATTTAAAACATCTTGAGGTCTAATTATATTATTAGAAAGCTCTGTAGCTGTTTCTGGTACTATAATTAAATTATAATCAGTATTTTCCCTTACATATTCTTTTATCTTTTCTAAAATCATTGTTTTACCACCACTAGGTCCACCAGTTAACGCTATTTTAATAGTATCCATAAACTCCTCCACTAAATAAAATTAATTTATAATTAAATAATATCAGTAGAGTTTATATAATACAAATACTTATATTTTATATAACTTATAATTTATATTTATAATGCAAAATAAAAAGATGTAATAAAAGTATTACACCTAGAAATGTTAGCTGCAAATGTCTGTTAATGTTATTTCTGGTATTTTTTTATTTAAAAGTTCATCTTTGAATGTTAATTTTAAATTTTCAGATATAGATACAGATATTTTTCCATCAGTACTTTTACTATTATCACCTTTACATGTTATTGTACTACTTACTTTTTCGTAGATTTCATTTTTATATGGGTTTAGTTCTGTACCTGATGAATTTTTGGTTATAAAATCTTTTGGCCAGTAATAAGTACCATATCTACTATTTATTTTAACAATTATAGGGCTTTCATAATAATAATAATAATAATCCGTTCCGGTATTTATCTCTGTAGTTGCTTGACAAGTCTTTTTTTCAATAGTTGAACCGTCATTATTAATTAAATACCATGTACTTGTTAATCTGACTTGTTTAGCTTCAAACTTATTACCATTTATTAAATCAGTATTAGCATTTCTAACTAAGTCTGATGAAGATGAA
>CAKPCU010000015.1 GCA_934148015.1 uncultured Bacilli bacterium | reverse complement strand
TAATAGAAAAGAACATGGAATTAAAGCCAGTTGGAGAAAAGATAATAGAAATAAGTAGAGATGAAGAATTACAAGGGGTATATGATAGGCAGGAACATGAAAGAATGGTTAGGAATTCTATAATGGCAACTAAATTAGAAGATAGTTATCATAAAGGTGCTGCCAAGAAAAATTTAGAAAATGCTAGAAAAATGAAATTAAAAAATATTTCTATAGAAGACATCATGGATATTACTGGTTTATCTAAAGAAGAAATAGAAAAATTATAGAGTAAGGTAACACATCTTACTTTTTTTGTTAAATTTAATTATTATTTTTTCATATTATTTCAACATCAACATAATATTTAATGAGATATATAAGAAAGTAGGGATTATATGGAAAAAGAAAAAATAATTAAAGATATATCTGAAAGAACTGGCGGAGATATATATTTAGGTGTAGTAGGAGCTGTTAGAACTGGTAAATCAACTTTTATTAAAAAATGCATAGAAAATTTAGTTGTTCCTAACATAAAAGATGAGTATGAAAGAAAAAGATGTTTAGATGAAATACCTCAAACTGCTCAAGGTAAAACCATTATGACAATAGAACCAAAATTTGTGCCTTCTAACGCAGTAACTATCAATATAGAAGATTTTACTGCAAATATTAGATTAGTTGATTGTGTTGGATATGTTATAGATGCTGCAAAGGGATATGAGGATGAAAATGGACCTCGCATGGTTAGAACACCATGGTATGACGAGGAAATACCATTTGTAGAGGCTGCAGAAATTGGTACTGAAAAAGTTATTAGAGATCATTCTACTATTGGTATTGTAGTTACTACAGATGGAAGTATAGGTGAGATTTCTAGAAAAGAGTATGTAGAAGCTGAAAAGACTGTAATAGATGAGTTAAAAGAAATAGGTAAACCGTTTATTGTTGTTTTAAACTCTGCTCATCCTAATAATCCAGAAACCGTAGATTTAGCAAGAAATCTAAAAGAAGAATATAATGTTCCTGTTATGCCAATTAGTGTAATAGATATGAATGAAAAAGAAATATATAATATTTTAAAGGAAGCTTTATATGAATTCCCAGTTTTAAGTGTGAATGTTAATATGCCAGATTGGATAGCTTGCTTATCTCACAAGCATCCATTAAAGAAAGAATATATAGATAAGATAAAAGAAAGCGTAACAAGTGTTGACAAGGTAAGAGATGTAGATACTATAATAGATCATTTTAGTAATACAGAAAATATTTCGAAGGCTTATTTATCAGAGGTTAATGCAGCAACTGGTGAAGTAACTATTAATTTAGAAGCACCAGATGGATTATATAATAAGATTTTAAATGATATTATTGGAGATGAAATTAATTCTAAAGCTAAACTTATTTCACTATTCCAAGAGTTTAACGAAACTAAGGAAGAATATGATCAGTTCAAAGAAGCATTAAAGATGGTTAAACAAACAGGTTATGGTACGTCATTCCCAACTCTTAAAGATATGAAATTAGCAACACCAGAAATAATAAAACAAGGTACTAGGTATGGTGTTAAATTAAAAGCTGTTGCACCTTCTATTCATATGGTAAGGGTTGATGTTGAATCAACGTTTGAACCAATAATAGGTTCTGAAATGCAAAGTAAAGAACTAATTGATCATTTGATGAAAAATTATGATACTGATCCAGATAGTGTATGGAAAAGTGAAATATTTGGAAGAAGTTTAGATGTTATAGTACAAGAAGGAATAAGAGGAAAGTTATCACTTATGCCAGATAATATAAGACATAAACTTCAAACAACTTTAACTAAAGTAGTTAATAAGGGTTCTAATAATATGATAGCTATAGTTATATAGTTATCTTTTTTAATGATTGTTTTCTTTTAATTTTAGATAAAATATACTATAATTATATTAGGTGAAGAGTTTATGAAGAAAAATATTTTAATAGCGGCATATAATCTAAATTATGGCGGAATAGAGACATCTTTGATAAATTTGCTTAAAAATATTAACATTGATAAGTATAATGTAACGTTAGCTTTGGAAAAAAAGGAAGGTGTATTTTTAAATGAAGTTCCTAAAGAAATAAAAATAAAAGAGTATAAAGTAAATACATCCAGTAATATATTTTTAAGAAAGGTATTTAACTTAACTAAAAGAATAAAATGGTTATTGTTAAATTATAAAAGATATGATGCTAGTATTTCATATGCGACTTATTCTAAGCCTTGTAGCTTTTTGGCTAGAACATCTTCAAAAAATAAAATATTGTTTGTTCATAGTAATTATGTTAATGCATATAGAAAAGATATTAGTAAAATAAAAGAATTTTTTAATGGAATAAGAATAAACGAATATAATCATATAGTATTTGTTAGCAATGAAGCAAAAAAAGATTTATGTAAAATATATAAAGATATTGAATCAAGGTCAGTAACGATTAATAATTTAGTAGATTATAACAAAATAATAAAATTATCTAAAGAAAAAATAAATATAGATAAGAATTATAATAAAGTATTCTTATTTGTAGGAAGACTAGATGAAACATCAAAAAGATTAACACTTCTTTTAGACATAGCTAAAAAATGTAAAAAAGACAAGGTAAGTGCAGAATTTTGGATAGTTGGAGATGGAAAAGATGAAATTATGTATAAAGAAATCGTTAGAAAAGAAAAATTAAATAATGTTACTTTTTTTGGAGCTAAAAAAAATCCGTATCCATATATGCTAAAATCTGATTATATAATTTTAACTTCTATATATGAGGGTTTTCCTGTTATTTATAATGAAGCTATTATATTAAATAAACCAATCATTACAACAATAGATGTAACAGATGATTATATATCAATTCCTAATAGATTTGGATATGTTGTTAATGAAAAAAATATATATAATAAAGTAAAAGAATTAACCACAAAAAAAGATGAAGTATTAAAAGAAAAAGTAGATTATGGTAAATTAAATAAAGAAAGAATAAAATTGATAGAAGATATAATGGAGAGATAATAATGATGAAATACAGTTTTATAGTACCAGTATATAATACAGAAAAATATTTAAAGAAGTGTTTAGATTCATTAGTTAATCAGACATATAAAGATTTTGAAATAATAGTAGTAAATGATGGCTCAACGGATGAAAGTTACAAAATAATTTCAAGGTATAAAAATAAATATAAAAACATAAGTGTTATTAATCAAGAAAATGAAGGACTTTCTATGGCACGTAATAGAGGCGTTCAAAAATCAAGTGGAAAATACATAATATTTGTTGATAGTGATGATTATGTATCAGATAAATTACTAGAAAATATAGATAAAGAAATGGATGATTGTGACATTTTAAGATTTCAAATTGCAACTTTAAATGAATGTTATACGGAAGAAAAAGAGTATCATGAAGAAGGCTTTAGTGCTAGAAGTGGGTTTGAAGCATTTAAGTGTTTGTCGTCATATCATTTTGTTGAACCTGCTTGGTGTTATGTAATAAGAAAGAATTATTATATAGAAAATAAATTTAGTTTTAAAAAGGGCGTATATCATGAAGACTTTGGACTTATTCCGTATGTAATTTATAAGGCAAGAAAGGTTAAATCGATAGATTTTATAGGTTATTATTACATACAAAGGAATGGTAGTATAATGAATAATAATGATTATAAAAAAAGCGTTAAAAAGGCCTTCGATATGTTAGAGCAATATAAAACAATGAGATTATTTGCAAAAAATATAAATAAGAAAAATAATTTAGATGATTACTTTTTAAGTTACATATCAAATTCTGTTATAGTAAAGGCAAGAGAACTTAAAAAAGATGAAAGAAAAATATATGTTAGTGAATTAAAAAAACTAAATGCATTTGATGGTATATTAGTTAATACAGTATCAAGAAAGTTTAAAAAATACTTGATGAAATATAACTTAAACTTATATTTGAAGGTGGTAAGATGACGAAAGTATCAGTTATAGTTCCGGTATATAATACGGAAAAGTATTTAAGACGTTGCTTAGATAGTTTGGTTAATCAAACATTAAATGACATCGAAATAATTATAATAGAGGATAACTCTCCAGATAATTCTAGATTAATTATAGATGAATATATGAAAAAATATAAAGATAAGATGAAAGTTATCCACAATAAAACTAATAAAGGAATTGGTTATAATAGAAACATAGGGATAAAATGCGCAAGTGGTGAGTATGTTGCTTTTGTTGATAGTGATGATTATCTTGATAAAGATAACTTAGAGAAAATGTATAAATATTCAAAGAAAAATAAAACTGATATTACTGTTTGCATGTTAAAGAAAGTTGATTTTAATGGTAAAGAATTAGGTTATGAAAATATACCATATTTTGAAATAGCTAGTTTAAAGCAAAAGCCAAATATTTTAATTGATATAAATATGGGACCTGCGAATAAATTATTTAATAAATTATTATTTGATGATGATACATATTTTTCAGAAAACTTAAAGTATGAAGACATATATGTGATTCCTAAATTACTTAAAAAAGCTAGAAAAATAGGAATGATAACTGATACAAATTATAATTATGTAATTCATGAAAAAAGTGAGACAACTACCATGAATGAAAGAGTGTTTGATATACTTAATGTTATGAAAAAAGTTAATAAAGATATAGATAAAAAAGAATTTTATAAAGAGCTTGAATTTTTAAATATAAGAACATTGTTTAGATATACTTTGCAACAAAAAAATCAAAATGATAAAAAATTAGCTAATAAATTTATAGATGAAGTATTTACATTTTTAAATAGTGAATTTCCAGACTGGAAGCATAATGAAATATGGAAGAAAAGAAGTAAGTTAAAAAGAATAATAGAAGGAAATAAAACTTTGACAAAAATATATTGTAAGGTATTTTAATTTACAAAAAATCATTATAAATAAACAATTCTAAGTAAAATAAATATTAACATAATTATTAAATTATTAAAAACTATATATTTGATGAATAAAATATAAAATTAATCTTTGATTTTGTATCTTAAGATTAATTTTTTTTTGAATAATAATTTTTTTATGTTATAATTAAATAGACAAAAGATTATAGAGGTGTATTTATGAGTAAAATAAAAGCTATATTTTCAAATTTTAAAAGATATTGGTTTTTAATGACACAATTAATATCAAGAGATTTTAAAGTTAAATATAAGAGAAGCGTACTTGGCGTTGTTTGGAGTTTATTGTATCCTATATTAATGATGGCTGTTATGGCAATAGTTTTTTCACAAATGTTTAAATTTAAGGTTGAAGGAATTAATTATTTAGTATATTTAATGACTGGTCTTATTATGTGGAATTATTTTAGTGAAGCATCAAATACAGCTATGACTTCGGTTGTTGATAATTTTGCTTTGATAAATAAAGTATATATTCCAAAGTATATATTTCCTATTGCAAAATGTTTATTTGTTGGAATTAATTTTTTATTAACTTTAATTCCTTGGTTTATAATTATATTATTATCTCATGTTGGATTAGGAGAGTATCCATGTAATATAACTTGGACATATATATTTTTACCATATATATTTTTATGTATGTTTTTATTTACTATCGGTATGGGATTGCTTTTGTCTTGTATTTCAGTGTTTTTAAGAGATGTGTTTTATATATATGGAATTGTTCTTACTTTATGGAATTATTTAACTCCAGTATTTTATAGTATAGAAATACTTCCAGAAAATCTAAAGACGATATTTAAATATAATCCTTTATATCAATTTTTAACATCAGCAAGGAGTATCGTGGTATATGGACAAAGACCTTCATTTACTACGCTCGGAATATTAGGACTAATTGGTGTTGGAATGTTAGCAATAGGTTCTTATGTATTTAAGAAAAAACAAGATAAGTTTATTTATTATGTATAGGAGGTTAATTGATGATTGATGTAAAAAATGTTTCAATGAAATTTAATCTTGGTATAGAAAAAGAATTTTCAATAAAGCAAGCTTTTGTTAACTTTTTTTCTGGAAAAAATAAAAAGAAGAAGAAGCAGGAAGACTTTTGGGCATTAACTGATGTGAATTTTCACGTTGGAAAAGGTGAGGTTGTTGGTCTTATAGGTAGTAATGGTGCTGGTAAATCAACTTTATTAAAAGTTGTAAGTGGTGTTATGAAACCTACTAAAGGAAAGGTTACGGTTCATGGAGTTATTTCACCAATGATAGAGCTTGGAGCAGGATTTGATGGCAATTTAACTGCTAGAGAAAATATATATCTAAATGGTGCAATATTGGGATATTCCAAAAAGTTTCTTGATTCAAAATTTGATGAGATAGTGGAATTTTCTGAACTTAAGGATTTTCTTGAAGTTCCAGTTAAAAACTTTTCTTCAGGTATGACAGCTAAACTTGCATTTTCTATTGCAACTATAGTTAATCCTGAAATACTAATAGTAGATGAAATACTATCAGTAGGAGATATTAAATTCCAAGAGAAAAGTAAGAAGAAAATGATGGAAATGATAAAGGGTGGAACAACTGTTTTATATGTTTCACACTCACTTCAGTCTATTAAAGAATTATGTACTAAGGTAGTTTGGTTAGAACATGGAAAAGTAGTAAAAATGGGTGATACTAATAAAATTTGTGATGATTATTATAAAGAACAAATGGGGTAGGAGGAAATATGTTAGAAGAATTACATGATAAAAAAATAAAATTTGTTTTATTTGATATTTTTGATACATTAGTTTCTAGAAAAATACAGCCAGAGTATGTTAAGAAAATATGGGCTAATCAGCTTATTAAATATTTTAAATTAGAATTGATAGCGACTGATTTATATTTGTTAAGAAATAGAATAGAAGAAAACCTGGGTAATGAAAATTTAACATTGGGAAATGATTGCGAAATTACGTATGATTCAATCATTGAAAAATTATACAAAGAATTAAAAATAAAAATTCCATATAAGAAATTTTTGGACGGTTGTAAAAAAATAGAAATTAACATAGAATCAAAAGTACTTACTCCAGATCAAAACATAATTAAAGAAATAAAAAAGTTAAAAAAAGAGGGAAAGAAAATAAATTGTGTATCTGATATGTACTTATCAAAGAAAATGATAGAAAATATTTTTGAGAATTTAAAAATAAGAAAATTATTTGATAATATTTTTGTTTCATCTGAATATTTAAAAAACAAAAAGACTGGAAAATTATATGATATTGTGTTAAAAAAGTTGAATGCAAACCCTGATAATTGTATAATGATAGGAGATAATTATCATTCGGATTGTGAAATACCAAAACAGCTAGGTATGAATGCAGTTCATTTAAAAAGGAATGAAAATTATGAATTTTATGAACGATATCTAAATTCACATTCCCCTAAAATTATTTATAGTGAAGTTGTTAATTTATCAAAAACTAATAATTGTGATTTTGAACATTCAATTTTTTCCTTGTATAGTTTTATAGAAAAACTATATTATGAATTATTAATAAGAAACGAAAAAGAAGTATTTTTTCTTTCTAGGGAGGGAGAATATTTAAAAAAACTTTTTGATTACTATTGTGATAATATATTTGGAAGTAAAATAGATTCTCATTACCTATATGTTTCTAGAAAAGCTACATACTTACCATCATTGAAAAAAATAGAAGATGAAGATTTTTCTTCTTTATTAAATCAATATTCATATATAACAATTATGGAATTTTTAAAAAGTTTAAATTTTGAAAAAGAAGAAATAAATAAAATTATTAATTCTTATAAAAAGGATGCAAAAATATTATTGGATAAAATTATAGTTGATGGAGATCATAAAGAGCAAATAGAATTTATAATTACAGATGATGTTAACAAAAAGATTCCTAATTTTATTAAATCAGGGTCATTAAAAGTGCTTAAAAATAATGATGTTTTTAAGAAAATATATGAAAAAAACAGAGTTGAGCAAAGAAATAATTTTGTTGAGTACATAAATCAAAAAACTAAAAGTAAACATATATGTGTTGTTGACATTGGATGGAATGGATCAATTCAAAACAATATTCAAAATATTTTAGGTAATTCATATACGATTGAAGGTTTTTATTTTGGAATGAACAGAAGAAATAAACAAGAGAAAATAAAAAAATACGGATTAATGTTTACAACTGAACCAAAAAACAAGGAGTTTGATTTATATAATCAAAACAGGTCGTTATATGAAATAATATTAGGAGCATCGCATGGAAGTGCTAACAAATATGTAAAAAATGGAAAGAAAGCAGAAGTTTCTTTATTTTCACTAAAAGAAGAAAAAAATATTTTTGAAAAAGTAATAAAACCATTACAAGATAGGATGTTTGAAGTATATAAGCAGTTAGTAGATTTATTAACTAATGGTTATTATGATAATTATAAAGTATATAAATTATTTAATAAAATTCAATATGAAATGTTATTTCATCCAAATAAAGACCAATTACAATTTTTTAATAAAATCTATCATTATGAAAATTTTGGCGTTTTCGAATTTACTGAATTTAATATAAAAAATAAAATTGGAATAAAACGTTATATTAAAGAAAATTTAAAATTTGTTTTAAGATATAGTCATTTCTTTGATGATTCATTTTGGCCGGTTCTTAAGTTAAAAAATCTAAAACTATATATTCCATATTTTATATATGTTACAGCAAAAAAAATAAAATTTAAAAAGAAGGATTTGATATGATGAAATGTATTTTTACACTTGGCTCTCCTGCAATTGGTGGAGGAACAATAGTTATATTTGAACATGCTACTAGAATGAAAGCAGCGGGTGAAGATGTTTATATTGTAACAGATAGAAAAATTTCTAAAGAAGAATATTCATGGCATCCACTGGCTCATACTTTAAAATGGGTTACTTATGATGAAATTAAAAATATTGAATTTGACATGGTAATTGCCACATGGTGGAGAACTGTTTATGAATTGTATAGAATAAAATCAAAAAAATATATTTATTTTGTTCAGTCTATTGAATCAAAATTTTATTCTGATGATGAGCAAGGTTTAAAAATGTTAGCTGAAATGACATATATGCTTGACATGAAAGTTATCACTGAGGCTACATGGATTAAAAAGTATTTAGAAAAATATGGTATAGATGCATATTTGGTTCATAATGGAATAAGAAAAGATACTTTTATGTTAAAAGGTGATACATATGATAAATGTAAGGGGTTAAGAGTTTTAGTTGAAGGACCTGTAGATGTTGGTTTTAAAAATGTTCCAAAAACCATTGAACTAGTAAAAAAAAGTCAAGCAGATGAAATTTGGCTTTTGACTTCTTCAAAAATAGAATCCTATGAAGGAGTAGATAAAGTATTTTCAAATGTGCCCCCATCAGAATGTTCAAAAATTTATAGATCTTGTGACGTTTTAGTTAAATTAAGCTATGTAGAGGGAATGTTTGGACCACCTTTAGAAATGTTTCATTGTGGAGGGACATCTATAGTTTATGATGTTACAGGTCATGATGAATATATAGTACATAATAAAAATGGATTAGTAGTGAAAACTGATAATGAAAATCAAGTTGTAGAATATATAAATAAATTAAAAGACAAAAAGTTTTTAAATAAATTAAAAAAGGGAGCTATTAAAACAGCTTCTGAATGGGTTTCTTGGGAAGAGTCTTCTAAGAAATTTTATGACACTGTAAAAAAACTTAATAAGTTAGATTCTGTTACTCAACAAACTATTGAAAATAGATCAAAATTTTTCTTTGATGTTTATGTTAAGTATGAGACAAAAACAATATCTATGAGAAAAAAAATTGGTGATTTTTTAAGAAACAAAATGCCAGGTGTATATAAAATATATAGAAAAATTATTGGAAAGTGATGAAATTATGAAATACGGCTTAATAACTTTTAAAGATACGGAAAATATAGGTGATGATATACAAAGCTATGCTGCAATAAGATTTTTACCAAAGATAGATTATTATATAGAAAGAGAAAAGTTGGATTTGTTTTTACCAAGCAAAAAAGAACAAGTTATTACTATAATGAATGGTTGGTTTTTACATTCTAAAATTAATTTTCCTATTTCTCCTTATATATATCCTATTTTTGTTTCTACGCATTTTTCTGCTTATAATTCTGGAGGAATAAAAACAGAATATATTAATTCTTATACAAAGAAATCTTTAATGAAATATGGACCAATAGGGTGCAGAGATTTATCAACTGTTAATTTGTTAAATGAAAATAATATTGATAATTATTTTTCGGGTTGCCTGACTCTCACTATACAAAAGGATAAAAAAATTAAAAAGAAGGATCATATTTGTATTGTTGATATTGAAGAGTCTGCTGAAATGTATTTAAAAGAGAAATTTAAAGATATCAAAATTATAAAAAAAACACATGTTTTAGGCAAAGAAGAAAATAGTAAATTAAGCTATGAAGAAAGATTTGATAATGTAAAAAAATTATTAGAAGTATATCAAGAATCAAAATTAGTTATTACAAGTAGATTGCATTGTGCTTTACCGTGTTTAGCATTAGGGACTCCTGTCATACTTCTTTATGATGAAAATAAATTATATACTAAAGATAGATTAAAAGATTATGCTGAAATTTTAACTCACATGAGTACCAAAGAATTTTTGTTACATGGTGAAGAAATAATAAAAAAAGGAGTAATTAATTCTAAGGATTATCTAAAAATTAGAAAACGAGTTGAATCTATAGTTAAAGATAAATTAGAAAATTGTAAAGTGGAAAATAAAGATTTACCAAGTATCAAGGAATATAAAGAATTATATATTGAACCCAAAGAAAATATTGATTTTCTTTATAATGTTGCGGTTTTGGACATGGATACACGAAAAAGGGAATATATTAATTTACAATATGAACGAGATTATTGGAAAAAAGAGTTTAATTATGCAGTTTTAAAGAAAGACGAATGTTTAGAAGAAAATAAAACTTTACATTTGAAATTGATTGAATTACAAAAACAATTGGACACAATAAAAAATAGCAAAGGTTATAAAATTTTAGAAAAAGTTAGAAAATTTAAAAATTAAAAGTAGAAAGAGTGGTATTATGAGAAAAAATAAAAAAACAGCAGTTTTGATACCATGTTATAATGAATCTAAAACAATTAAAAAAGTTATTAAAGATTACAAAAGTGTATTGCCAGAAGCTGATATATATGTATATGATAATAATTCAAATGATAAAACTGATGAAATTGCAAAAAAAAGCTGGAGCAATAGTAAGATAAGAGTATCGTCAAGGTAAAGGAAATGTAATAAGAACGATGTTTAAAGAAATTGATGCTGATTGTTATTTAATGATAGATGGAGATGATACTTATCCTAAAGAAATGTGTGATTTAGTTTTAAGCGAAAAAGCTGATATGGTAATAGGTGATAGACTATCTAGTACTTATTTTACCGAGAATAAAAGATTATTTCATAATTTAGGAAATAGAATTGTAAGATTTTTAATAAATAAGTTATTCAATAATAATATAAAGGATATTATGACAGGATATATGGTGTTTTCTTATGAGTTTGTAAAATCGTTCCCTGTATTATCTAAGGGATTTGAAATTGAAACTGAGATGACAATTCATGCTGTAGATAAAAATTTTAAACTAAAAGAAATACCAGTAACTTATAGAGATAGACCAACCGGAAGTGTGTCTAAACTTAACACATATAAGGATGGATTTAGAGTACTTAAAACTATTGCAATGTTATTTAAAGAATACAAACCATCAGCTTTCTTTAATATTATAAGTGTTATATGTTTAGCGTTATCGTTTATATTAGGTGTGCCTGTAGTTGGAGAATATTTTGAAACTGGATTAGTTCCTAGATTTCCTACCTTAATAGTTTCTGGAATAATATTACTAATGGCGCTATTGTTTTGTATTACAGGAATTATACTTCAAGTCATAATGAAAAAACATAGACAATTATATGAATCATATTTAATTGGGGGTGGTTAGTAATGAAAGAAACTAAAAAAGAAACTATATATAAAATTTTAAACAGTGATTTTATGTCATTTGTTTTTTCTTTAATAAGTTTTATAGCATTACATAATCAAGATATATTACCAAGCTATAATATAATATCATTGTTTATATTAATAATTTTTATAATGCTTTATAGAAAATTTTGTAAATTTAATAAGCAATATATTGGTATTGTTTTTATTTCGTTATTATTTAGCTTTTTATTGATTTTAGGTGATTTATCTTTTAAATATATTGATTCTAAAAATATAAGTATTGTATTAGAACTAATTAAATTTAAATCTTTATTTTCTTTAATTGGCAATTTTTTACTTATATATACTGTTCTTAACATGATAGTTCCTAGGATCTGTGAAGTTAATGCAGATAGCAAAATTAATAAAAAAATTAACCCAAAATTAATTTTTTGTTTATGCACTATATTAATATTTATTTCTTATTTATCTTATTTTCTTTCTCTATTTCCTGGGACATTATCAAGTGATTCAATAGGAGAACTTAATAGAGCTATAGAGGGTGTAATAACATCTGATCATCATCCTGTCTTTCATATATTATTTATAAGATTAAGTTATCTTATTGGGAACTCCTTGTTTCATAATTTAACAGTTGTTGTTGCTACATATAGCATTCTTCAGATGTTGGTATTATCCCTTTTATTTTCTTACTCTATTACATTTTTATATAAGAAAAATATCAATTTAAAATTATTATTTGGAATACTTTTATTTTATATGATTATACCTATTTTTGGTTATTATAGTGTTGTCATGTGGAAAGATGTTTTATTTGGTGCATTTGCATTATGGTTAACTATTGAATGTTATAGAATGTATGAAGAAAGAAACAAAATTTCAATAAAAACATGCATAAGATTCGTAATAGCCTCTCTATTAACAGTGTTCTTTAGGAATAATGCTATTTATATGTATTTTATATTAATATTTTTCTCTTTATTATTTTTAAAAGGTAATTATAAAAAATTGATTGTAATGTTTATAATTGTTATTGGAACTTATTATGTTGTTAAGGGTCCTATATTCAATTATTTTTCTATAAGAAAGAGTGCTTCAGCTGAGTATATAGCTATTCCCATGCAACAAATTGGTCGCATGGCTTATAAAGATGTTATATTTACAAATGAAGAAAGAAATACTATTAATAATTTATTAGATGTTAATATAATGAAAGAAATATATAATCCAAAAGCTTTTGATGATATAAAGTTTAATGAAAACTATAATTCAGAGTATTTTGATGAAAATAAGTTTAGTTATTTAAAATTATGGGTAAAATTGGTTTCTAAGTATCCTACTATAGCAATTGAATCTTATTCTATAAGTACATTAGGGTATTGGTATCCTAATATTATTGATAGAGCTTATGAAAATACTATAATAGAGAATGATTTAGGATTAAAAACTAAACCGCAATCAAGTGAATTAATTCAAAATTATGTATCAAAAATGGTAGATGAAAATATTCCAATAATTTCATTGACTTGGAGTATAGGAACATATTTATGGGTTTTAATAACTTGTTTATATATAATGTATAAAAGAAGAGATCTAAAATCTATTTATAGTTATATTCCAGTTTTAGGTGTTTGGTTTACGATAATGATAGCCACTCCAGTTTATAATGAGACAAGATATATATTTTGTTTATTTACAACACTTCCTTTTTTATTAGCACTTCCTTTTATAAGTGAAAGTAAGAATAATAAATAACTTGTTGAAAAAAGTTATTTATTATATAATTTTATTATAATTAAATAAAGTGGAGGGAAATTAAGGGTATGAAAAATTTAAAAATTGTAAACATAAGAGCCATAGCAATTATTATTGTAGTTTTTGGACATAGTATTATTTTATATTCTCCTTCATGGGGAATGTATAACACTGTTAATAAAGTTTATTTGTTTGAAATTTTAAAACAAATTATTAATGTTGTTCAGATGCCAATTTTCTTTTCTTTATCTGGATATTTATTTTATAAAACAATAAGTAAAGATAATAATTTTTTAAACTTTTTAAAGTTGAAATTTAATCGACTGATTTTACCTTTTATCTTTACTGCTATATTTTGGATGATTCCTATGAAAAAAATAATTAATTATTCAAATTATAATGATATTGGTATGTTTGAAATTTTAAAATTAGTTTTAACTGGTAAAGATGCTGGACATTTATGGTATTTGCCTACTTTATTTTTGATTTTTTTAATTATGTATTTTTTATGTTTATTTTTAAAGAAAAGAAGTTTTTTTGAAGATTTATTGATTTTTATTTTATTATTACTTATTTCAATAATAAGTAATAATTTAAATACTAATATTTACATTTCAAGTGCGCTTTTTTATTCTATATATTTTTATTTTGGTTTTTGTTTATTTAAATATGAAGATTATATAATGAATATAAATAAAAAAATAATTTCTTTATTGTTGGTATTTTTAATGTTTATTCCTATATTTATAAATAATTTATATTTGAATTATATTATAACTATGATAATTATTTTATCATTGTATATAATAGTTCCAAATAAAACAAACAAGTATATATCAAGTATTTCTAAGAATAGTTTTGGAATATATTTGTTTCATTCACCCCTTGTCTATATTACATATAGTTATTTTGCGAATGCTAATCCATTAATAGTTGTATTTATAAATTTTGTTATATTTGGAAGCTTAGCATTTTTGATAACTGAGTTATTAAGAAAAATAAAATTAAAAATATTTATTGGTGAATAGATATATTTGAAATTGCTAATTTATAATATTTCAATACCAAATAAATTTACTTTAATATAAAAATATGATAAAATTAAAATGGCTAAGTAAAAAATAAAAAAAGGAGTGAAAAAAATGAAAGATGATAATAAAAACAGTTTTAAATATTATTTAAAAAAATCATATAAGACTATAATAATCGTTGCTGTATTTTTGTTATTAACTTATTGGGCAAGATTAATTAGTGATAGTTTCTCTATTGATACAGAATTATATATACAAGAATATACTCATTCTTTTGATTGGTGGTTAAATCTTGAAAGATGGGGATTAGTACTCTTGAATAAGATATTAAAAATTGGACCTCTTATTATTCCTCATGCTAATTTTTTAACTGTACTATTTATATTTGTATATTCTATTTTATATTGTTATTTATTTTACTTAAGTATAGGTAATAAATATAAGGAAAAATATTTAAAATATCAATTTATATTTCCTATAATATTTATAACAAGTCCTATTTTTGCAGAGCAATATAATTTTATTAATCAAAATGCATCGGTTTCACTAGCCATTTGTTTTGTTGCTACTTCATTAATATTATTATTTAAATCTGATAATGAAAGTAATATAAAAAATAAGTATATATTGATAATATCAAGTTTAATTTTATCTACCATTGCATTTGGTACTTATCAATCAATAATTCCATTATATATTTTAAGCGTTGTTGCATGCTATATTTTAAAATGTATTAGTGATGAGGACTCATCATGGAAGTATTTGATTAAAAGGATAATAATTTTTGGAATAAATGCTGTATTATATTTATTAATTTCAAAGATATTGAGTGATGGAAACACATATCTTAATTCTGGATGGCAAGATAGTGGTTTAATTTGTTTTAGAAATATATATTATGTTATAGTTAGTGTTTTAAAATGTGAAACAGTTTTTTATAATGTAAGTTATTTAATTGCTATAGCAATGATTATTATTGTTAATGTTTATTTATTCTTTAAGAAGAAAAATAATGCAGGTATTATAATAAGTAGTATAGGTCTATTGTTATCTCCATTTTTCATAATGATGATAACTGGGGTTGATCAATTAAAAAGGACACAATTTAATTATTCATTTGCAATTGGTTTTATATTTTTAGTATTTGCTATAGTTCTTAATAATAAAAAAACTCGTAAAATTCTATCAATATTTATAATAGTATTATCTTTAGGTGTGGCTTATAATCAATCTATTATCACTTCTAAACTATTTTATTCTGATAATGTAAGATATCAAAATGATGTTTTATATGCTAATAAAATACAAAGTATGATAGAACAAAAAGAATGGTATGATAGTAACAAAAAATATAAATTAATATTTGTTGGAAAAAATGAAGCAAAAGCTGTTAATAATTACCTAAAAGGAGAAGTTATAGGTAAGTCATTCTTTGAATTTGACTATGAATATGATTATGGTGTAACCCAAAGGGCAAAAGCTTTATTTGCTACTTTAGGGTATTATTATGATAAACCAACAACAAAAGAATTTGATTGGGCTAAGAAGTATGTATTAGATAATGACATAGAACCTATGCCATCTAGTGATAGTATAATTAATATTGATGATAAAATAATTATAAGATTATCTAAAGAATTATAGGAGAAAGTATGGAGAAGATTTCAGTAATAGTATCATGTTATAACGAAGAAGAAGCATTACCACTATTTTATGAAGAAATAGTAAAAGTTGCAAAAAAAATGAATAAAAAGGTAGATTTTGAATTTTTGTTTGTTAATGATGGTTCAAAGGATAAAACTCTAGAAATTTTAAGATCATTAGCAAAAAAGGATAAAAGAGTAAGATATATATCTTTTTCTAGAAATTTTGGAAAAGAGGCAGCTATGTATGCTGGACTTAAAAATTCCACAGGCGACTATGTTACTTTAATGGACGCTGATTTGCAGGATCCCCCAACTTTACTCCCAGAGATGTTTGATTTAATAAAAAATGATGGATATGATTCTGTTGGAACAAGAAGAGTAACTAGAAAAGGAGAGCCTCCTATTAGAAGTTTTTTCGCAAGATGTTTTTATAAAATTATAAATAAAATGTCTAAAGTTGAAATGGTTGATGGAGCTCGTGATTATAGATTAATGACTAGACAAGTTGTTGATTCAATTATTTCATTAAAAGAATATAATAGATATTCTAAAGGGTTATTTAGTTTTGTTGGCTTTGAAACAAAATGGTTAGAATATGAAAATGTGGAAAGAGTAGCAGGAGAAACTAAATGGTCATTTTGGAAGCTATTTAAATACGCTATTGAAGGAATAGTTGCTTTTACTACTGCTCCTTTAACATTAGCCACTTTGCTAGGCTTGATAATGTGTGCTATTTCATTTTTAGCAATAATATTTGTATTTGTAAGAGCTTTAATATTTGGAGATCCAGTTAGTGGATGGCCATCAACAATTTGTATTATATTGTTTGTTGGTGGAGTGCAATTATTATGTATGGGAATAATGGGAGAATATTTAGCAAAAAATTATCTAGAAACTAAAAGAAGACCAATTTATATAGTAAAAGAAACAGAAAAAGATAACTATAATAAAAAATAAAAAAGGAGAATTTATTCAAAATTCTTTTTTTTTAATTTCATAAAGCTACTAATATAAAAAAATAACTTTTAAATTTCTTTTTATAATGATATACTATTATAGGGAGATAAAAATGAAAAATTTAAAATTATTTTTAATATTTATTTTTTGCTTTTTGCTTTTTGCAACGAAAATTTCAGCTTCTAATAAAACACTAGAAGATGGGGTATATACTATATCTAGTGCGATAAATAAAGAGTATGTTTTTGATATAAATCAAGAAATAGTTTCAAATGGAAGTAATATTCAATTGTATAAATCTAATTTTTCAGAAGCGCAAAAATTTAAAATAACTTATTTAGAAGATGGAACTTATCAAATTTCTCCTTTTTCAAGTAATAATTATTCAATAGATATAAGTGGTGGAATATTTAAAAACTTATCTAATATTCAATTGTATAGTTCTAATAATTCGAATGCTCAAAAATGGATAATAAAAGATGCTGGAGATGGTTATTTTACTATTTTTTCAACTGATGAAAATTTTTGTATTGATGTTTCAAATGGAGTAGCAGTAAATGGTTCAAATGTACAATTATATTCTTATAATGGTTCGTTAGCCCAAAAATTTAGATTTGATCAAGTTTCAATTGGCGAAAAATCAATAGAAGATGGAATTTATACCATATCATCAGCTCTTAATGAAAACAAATCTTTAGATATAAGAAATGGAATTATAAGTAATTACAATGGTATACAGCTATATGATACAAATTTAACTGACGCTCAAAAGTGGTTTGTAAATTATTTAGGTGATGGAACTTATTCTATAAAAGCTTATTTAGATATTAATTATTCTATAGATGTATACAACGCTGGTAAAACAAATGGAACTAATTTACAAATCTTTAGTTATAATAAATCAGATGCTCAAAAGTGGATAATAAAAGATGTAGGAAATGGTTATTATAGTATAATATCGTTATGTAATAATTTGAGTTTAGATGTTTATAACGCTTCGACTATTAATGGTACGAAAATTCAGTTATATGAATCGAATGGAACAAAAGCTCAAAAATTTAAATTTAATGAAGTTAAAGAGGTGGGCAGTAAAACTATTAATGATGGTTATTATTTTATTGGTTCTTCATTAAATAATAATAAAGTTTTAGATATTGCAAATGGTATGATTGCTCAAAATGCAAATGTTCAAATATATGATATTAATTCATCATTAGCTCAAAAATGGTATATAAAATATCAAAATAATGGATATTATAAAATAATTAGTAATAAAAATGAAAATTATTGTTTAGAAGTGGAAAATAGTGGTACAAATGTGCAAATAGCAACTTGTAATGGAAATAATAATCAAAATTGGATTATCAAAAAAACTTATGATAATAATTATTATATAATTAATCAAAATGGTTTTTATTTAGATTTATATTTAGCTTCTTTAGTTAATGGTACTAATATAGGAACTTTTGAAGGAAACGGAACAAAAGCTCAAAAATTTAATTTTATAAAAACTGCACAAGGTACTTTATCTAAAGTTATTTTAAACGGCCTTTATAGAATTGTGAGCGAATTAGATAATAATATGGTTTTAGATTTATATAATGGATTTAGTTCTAATGGTACTAACGTTCAATTATATAAATCTAATGGTTCTAATGCTCAAAAATTTGAAGTAACTTATTTAGATAATGGCTACTATAAAATAAGTAGTATGTTAGATTTAACTAAGAGTTTTGATGTTGCATCAGCTGGAACAGCAAATGGAACTAATGTCCAAATTTATGATAATAATAATTCTTTAGCACAGCAATGGGTAATAAAAGATGCAGGGAATGGCTACTTTTATATAATTTCAAATTGTAATGGATTATATTTAGATGTAGCTAACGGTTCTGCTTCTAATGGTGCTAATGTATGGATGTATGAAAAAAATGAATCTAAGGCCCAGAAATTTAAGTTTGTTAAAACCGAAGAAAAAACAAAAGTAATAGATGTAAGCTATCACCAAGGTCAAATTGATTGGAATAAAGTTGCAAAAAGTGGCATTTATGGGGTTATACTAAGAATAGGATATTGGAATACTGAAGATGAAAGGTTAAATGAGTACATAAAAGAAGTTAAGCATTTAGGTATTCCATATGGTATTTATATATTTAGTTATGCAAATACTAAAGGTGGAGCAAACATAGAAGCTAACTTCACGAAAAGTATAATAAATAAATATAATTTAAATCCTACACTCGGAATTTATTATGATTTAGAAGATTGGTATTTAAGTGCTGATAATACGTCTAATACGTTATCAAAAACTGATTATGATAATATAGCAAGTACTTATATAAATACGGTAAGTTCTTATGTAGGTAGTAAATACAAAGTTAAGATTTATGCAAATTTAAACTTTGTTAATAATAGATTTGGAAATTATGCTAGAGGTGAATCTGATTGGATTGCTCACTACGATGTATCAGAGTGTGGATATAAGGGACCTCATTCTTTATGGCAATATACATCTTCTGGAACTATTGATGGAATAAGAGGATATGTAGATTTAAATTATTTATATTAGGATTGGCAAAAAATCAGTTGTTTCATTTTGCATAATTTTTAATAAATGGTATAATTATTTAGTCAAGAGGTGATTTTGTTGAAAAAAGATAGTAAAAATATAGCTGTTTTAATTCCTTGTTATAATGAATCTAAAACAGTTGCAAAAGTAATAAAAGATTATAAAAAAGTTTTACCAGAAGCAGATATATATGTTTATGACAATAATTCTACTGATGGTACAGATAAAATTGCAGAAAAAGCAGGTGCTATTGTAAAATATGAATATCGTCAAGGAAAAGGTAACGTAATAAGAAGTATGTTTAGGGATATAGATGCTGATTGTTACCTTATGATTGATGGTGATGATACATATCCAGCTGAAAATGCAAAAGAGATGTGCGATATAGTATTAAATGGAAAGGCTGATATGGTAATAGGAGATAGATTATCTAGTACTTATTTTACTGAAAACAAAAGACCATTTCATAATCTAGGAAATAAAATGGTTAGATTCTTAATTAATAAATTATTTAAGAATAATGTTAAAGACATTATGACTGGTTATAGAGCATTTTCTTATGAATTTGTTAAAGGTTTTCCAGTATTATCAAAAGGATTTGAAATAGAAACTGAAATGACTATTCATGCAGTTGATAAGAACTTTAAACTAGTAGAAATCCCGGTTAATTATAAAGATAGACCAGAAGGCTCTGTATCTAAATTAAATACTTATTCAGATGGATTTAAGGTACTAAAAACAATAGCTACTTTATTTAAAGAATATAAACCAGCAGCATTCTTTAATATACTTAGTATATTGTGCATGATAATATCACTTATATTAGGAGTTCCTGTTGTAACAGAGTATTTTAAAACGGGATTAGTTCCAAGATTTCCTACTTTAATAGTCTCAGGAATAGCACTTCTTGTTTCATTATTATTATGTATAACTGGTATACTTTTACAAGTAATAGTAAAGAAACATAGACAATTATATGAATTATATTTAAATACATTAAGGAAGTAAAATATGAAGAAAATATGGAAATTATATAAGAAGTATGAAGAAGTTATAAATTATTTGGTTGTGGGAGGATTAACAACTATTGTTGCAGTGGGCTCTAAATTAGCACTACTTGCTACTGTTTTAGATCAAAAAAATGGTTTAGAGCTTCAAATAGCAGAAATTATATCATGGGCATTAGCAGTATTATTTGCATATATTACGAATAAAAAGTTTGTATTTAAATCAAATGCAACAGGTAGTAAAGTATTTAAAGAAGCATTTGATTTTGTAAAGGGAAGAGTTGCAACACAAATTATTCAAATGTTTATTATGTGGTTTTTTGTAACCCTTTTAAAATTAAATACTAACACTTGGGTAGTAATTTTTACATTTATATGTCAGATAATGCAGATTGTGTTAAACTACGTTATAAGTAAATTCTTGGTATTTAAAAAGTCATAGAACAAGTTAAATTCTATGATTTTTTAACATTTTGAATGAGTAATTTGTTTGCTTTAATAAAACTTATAATGTCCCAATTACTAATTTACATTATGCCAATGTGCCATTTGGTACTATAATAGATAATTATGATGAAACAATTAATTATTTAATTAATAATGGATATATATCATTAATGTTAAATTATGATAATATGTTCACAGAAAAAAACTTAATTTCATGAGATAAAGATAAATTACTTGGTAAATCTTAAGTAAGTTTATCTAACTGGTCTAATAAATTTATAGGTTGGAAGGAAACTAAAAACTGAAAAATAATAAGCTTTTCAAAGTGTAAAAATGAATTTGATATAGAAACTCTTAATTAATTTTAGGAGTTTTTTTATATTTTAGACAAAACTTCTCTTTTTTCGACAGAGGGTTTTTTATTTTTCTTCGCTAATAATTATAGTGAAGGAGGAAAAATATGAGAAAAGACATAGAATTAAAAATTAAAATAATACCAAATGATAATGATGATAGTGTTTGCTTAGATGATTCATTAAAAGATGCATTTAATATATTACATAAATTAACTGGTATAAAAAAAGAAAAATTAAGGGAAAGTGCAAAAATAAGATATGGTAAAAAAGATGAATTACCTGATATCTTTAAGAGATTTAATGTAACAGAAAGAGAATTTAGAAGTGCTAGAAGAAAGAAGGATAGATTTTAAATGAAAAAATTAAAAAAGATGTTATTATTAGTTGTATTATTGTTAATTCCTGTTTTTAATATAAAGGCTGGAACACTAGATTCATATATCGATTGGACATTAGATAGAAGTGTATTTGCACACCAATATAAAAATGGAAAAGAAAGCATTACTAATCTTGCTATGATAGAGGCAAATGGTAAAATAGCTTACTGTATAGAGCCCGGCGTATTAGCAGAAAAACAGGGAATGTATAATTCTAGTTATAATACAGCTGATCTTAAAATTACAATAGCTGATTTAAAAAGATTAAGTCTTATTGGATATTATGGTTATGGTTATAAGGGTCATGAAGCAAAAGAATATTATATGGCTACTCAAGAACTTATATGGAGAATGTTTGGGGTTGAAAATGCATGGTGGACAGATAGTAAGGAAGGTGGAAATACATTTAATATAGAATATTATAAAAATGAAATATTAAAACTAGTAGATAACTATGAAGTATCACCATCATTTGATATAAAAGATAATTATATTGTTGGAGAAGAAATTGTGCTAGAAGATAAAAATAATGTGCTTAATGAATATGATATAGAATTAGCAAATAACATAGTAAAAGATGATAATAAAATAAAAATAAAATTAAATGAAAATAACAGTTTTAAATTAAAAAGAAAATCTAATGGTAAAAGGCCTATATTTTACTATAAAGATGGAAAACAGACGATAGCTAGCTTTGAATATGCATATGATTTTTCAAAAGACTATAATATAAAAGCTAGTTATGGAAAAATAATTGTTGATAAATATGATTTTGATACTAAAGATAAAATATCAGTTAAAGAAGGTTTGAATTTAGAAGGTGCTACTTATGAACTATTTGATATTAATGATAATTTAGTTTGTAGTGCAAAAACAGATTCTAATGGAATAATAATATTTGATAATTTAGAGTATGGAACTTATTATTTAAAAGAAAAAGTACCATCTATAGGTTATACATTAGATGATAATAAGTACACTGTTATATTAGATAGTGATAATTTATCAGTAACCGTTAAATCATATGAAAAAATAATAGAAAATACTGTTAATATAACTAAAGTATTAAATGATACTAAAAGTGGCATTATGTCACCAGAAGAGAATATTACGTTTGGTATATATGATGAAAATGAAACTTTAGTTTCTACTTATACTACTAATAGTGATGGGAAAATAACTTTTGAATTACCATATGGTAGATATATATTAAAACAATTAACTTCTCCTGTTGGTGTATTAAAAGTAGATGATAGAATAATAGAAATAAAAATAAATGATAATACTATTGATATGGTTTTAGTAAATGAATTAGAAAAACTACCAAATACTGGTAAGAAAAATTATATATATTTTTTCTTAATACAGTTATTTTTACTTGTAATATATAGATATGCTAGAAAAAGTAATAAATATATTTAAAATAATAAACATATTGATAGTATTTATCTTTGCACTAATGCTTATAAGTGATTATTATGCTAAAGATGAAGTTTTAGATTCAAAGTATTTATATAATAGCGATGTATATAATAAAGTAAATATCAGCTATAATAAACTTAATTATAATAATAACAGTAATAATATTGTTATTTTTATACCTAAAATAAAACTAAATAAAAAAGTAGTTAAAGCTAATAAAAACTTTAGTAATTTATCTAATAATTTAGTATATTATAATTCATTTAATTCTTATAATAAAAACTTAATATTTGGTCATTCAGGACTTGGATTTGGTACGTATTTTAATAGAATAGATGAGCTTAATAATAATGATTTATTGTACATAACAAAAGATAATGTTAAGTATACATATTTATTTAAAAGTAAATATATAATAGATGAGACAGACACATTTATACTTAATGATGAAAAAAATAGTAAAAAATTATTACTTATTACATGTCATAAAGTACATAAAAATAAAAGGGTAGTTGTAGAATTTAACTTAAAGTGTACAAAAAACGTTGAAAATTAAGAAAAAAATCATATTTTTATCATGAAAAGCTTGAATTATTCATATAAAAATGGTACGCTTATATTGTAAGCAAGATAGCTTATGAATTATATATAACGGAGGTTTTTAATTATGTCAAAACAACAATTAGTAGAAATGATGGCTTCAAAAGCTGGTTTAACTAAAGCAGATGCAGCTCGTGCATTAGATGCTTTCATGGAAAGTGTTACTGAAACATTAAAGAAAGGTGATAAAGTATCATTAGTTGGATTTGGTACATTCGCAACTTCAAAAAGAGAAGCTAGAACAGGACGTAACCCAAGAACTGGTGAAACTGTAAACATCGCTGCAAGAACAGCTGCTACATTTAAAGCTGGCGCTAAATTAAAAGATGCATTAAACTAGTAAAGAGCCATGTATAATGGCTTTTTATTTTGTATAAATTACTAGATTTTATTATATTAATTTGATACAATTATAAGGGTGATTAACTTGTTAGAAAAAGCAATGGAACTTTTAAAAATATTTGAAGATAATAATTATGAAGCTTATCTTGTAGGAGGATTTGTAAGGGATTATATACTAAAAAGACAAAGTTCAGATGTTGATATATGTACTAATGCAACACCAATGCAAATAAAAGAAATATTTAAAGAAGTTAAACTACCATTTGAAAGTTATGGTTCTATTCATTTAAATTATAAAAAAGTAGACTTTGAAATAACTACTTATCGTATGGATTTAGAATATAAAAATAAAAGAAATCCATCTAAGATAATGTATACAGACAAACTAGAAATAGATTTAAAAAGAAGAGATTTTACTATGAATACACTTTGTATGGATTCATCTGGTAAAATAATAGACTTATTTAATAACAGACAAGACATAGATAATAAAATTATAAAAACGGTAGGGGATGCTAATAAAAAGTTAGCTGAAGACTCACTTAGAATACTTAGAGCTATTAGGTTTGCTACAGAACTTAATTTTGCTATTGATGATGAGTTATCTTATGCTATTGTTCAAAATGAATATTTATTATCTGACTTATCTTTTTTTAGAAAGAAACAAGAGTTAAATAGAATACTTCTTTCTAGTAATGTTTTATATGGCATATCACTTCTTAAAAAGTATAATTTAGATAAGTATTTAGATATACAAATAAATGATGATTTTGTTAAGACAAGTGATCCAATAGGTATGTGGGTACAATTAAAACCTAGTGTGAAGTATCAGTTTACTAGTAATGAAAAAAGATATATTAAATCTATTGATGATATAATTAATAGTGGTAATATAGATGATATAACATTATATAAAAATGGTAATTATATTTCTTTAATAGCAGCTCAAATAATGGGCATAGATGAAAGATTAGTACATGATATGTATGATAAGTTACCTATCAAAAAAATCTCTGATATAGCTCTTAAACCGCGTGATATTATAGATTTATTAAATATAAAAGATAATTATAAAATAAAAGATATTTTAAATGACTTAGAAGGTGAGATACTAATTGGTGATTTGAATAATAATAAAGAAGATATAAAAAAATATTTAACAAGTAAGTGTTAATAAAAAGAAGGTGATAAAATTGCTTAAAGATAAGTTTATGCAGCAGATTAATAATGAAAATCATTATACTATTCCAAATTATGTGTTACTATTTGCAAAAGAAGCATCTTTAGATTCTAATTCTCTTATTTTATTGATATATTTTTTAAATCAAAAAAATAAAGATATATTTAATTATAAAAAGATACTAAATGATTTAGCTTTTACTGAAAAGGAATTATTAGAATCAATTTCGGTACTTAAAGATAAGAAAATTTTATCAATATCTATGGAAAAAAATGAATTAGGTATATTAGAAGAAAGAGTAGATATTAGTTCTTTTTATGATATTGTATTTTCTAAGTTTTTAGAAGAAGAAAATGAAAAGACTAATAATTCTAACTTATATTCTGAATTTGAAAAAGAATTTGGTAGAACGTTATCTCCTATGGAGTATGAAATTATAAACAGCTGGATTGAATCTAAAATATCTAATAATCTTATTTTAGCAGCGCTTAAAGAGGCTGTATTTAATGGTGTGAGTAACTTGAGATATATTGATAAGATATTATTCGAGTGGAATAAAAAAGGCATTAAGAAACCAGATGATATAAATAAGGCAAAAAAAAGCGAAGAAGAAGATAAAAATGAATCATTTTATGAGTATGATTGGTTAAATGAATAAATAAAAATATTGACTGCTGAATATTATAGTGATAGTATGTATATATAAAATAATAGGTGGTGATAATGTGTATAAAGAATATCTGAAAAGAAAATATACTTTTTTATCATCAGAAGATATAGATATGCTTCTTTTAATAGCAAAATTAAATCTTAATTATGAAGAGATTTGTTTATTAAAAAATAAAAATAATATAGATAAATTCTTGAAAAAATATTCCAATAAACTGGAAAAAATTAATTATAATAATGAAATTGATAACGTAAGAGATGTTACTGATAAGGATGTTAATACTTTATTTTATTTTAAAAAGAATAAAATAGATATAAATAAATTGTATGAAAAGTATAAATCTGTTTTAACTTTTAAAATAGATTATTATCCTAAAACTAAGGAAGTAATTTATAAGATACTTAAAAGAAAAAAAATAGAAAAATATGCTTGTTTATCTGTTTTGGTAGTTAATGCTTTAGTGTTTACAATATCATCTTATAAATTATTTATTTGGCAAAGTGAAAATAATAAAATTAAGAAAATAAGTGGTAATATATCTAATATAGCTGATGTAACTGAAGTTAAAGAAAGTGATAACTCTTCAGATAATAATATAGAAGTTGTATCAGATGATTATTTTAAATACAAAGATGTTTCTATGTTGGATGTTAATTTTAACGAATTACTAAAACAAAATAAAGATACTAAAGGATGGATAAAAGTTGAGGGTACTAATGTAAATTATCCATTTGTGCAGTCTTCTGATAATGAGTATTACTTAAAACATTCATATGATAATACTTATAATAAAAAAGGATGGGTATTTTTAGATTATAGGAATAATATGGATAATTTAGATAAAAATACAATACTTTATGCACATGGGCTTATGAATAATCAAATGTTTGGTAGTTTAAGAAGGACTGTTAAGCAAGATTGGGCAAAGAATAAAAATAACAGAATAATAAAGATTTCAACACCAAATAGTATGTTGTTATTTGAAGTATTTTCAAGTTATACTATAGAGCCAGAAAGCTATTATATAACCTCAGAATTTTCTGGTGATGAAGAGTTTAGTACGTTTATAGATACAATTAAATCTAGAAGTTTTTATGATTATAATACTTCTGTTAGTACAAGTGATAAAATACTTACATTATCATCTTGTTATGATAATAAAAAAAGAATGGTATTACATGCAAAATTAATTGCAAAAAAATAGAAGATTGGTTTTAATCTTTTATTTTTTTGTTTTTTTCTAAAGAAAGTATTAATGCTACATAGATACTGTTTGAAGGAGTAACTAATATATGACCTTGAAATAGTGCAAGAATAAATATAAGAGCTATACAAAGTATAATATTAAGTTTATATTTATCTATTTTATTTTTATTTTTTATAATATCTTTTAATACATAAACTATTGGTAGAAAAAATATTATAAAACCTAACACACCATGTCTATAAAATATATCAAAATAATCTATTTCAACTGTTTTAAGTCTTAACTTATCAGTACTATAATTTTCTATATAACCAATACCAACTATTTTTTCTAGAGGGTGAGAATTATTATA
>CAKPCU010000014.1 GCA_934148015.1 uncultured Bacilli bacterium | reverse complement strand
AAAAAATCCCCCTTTACTTATAAAAGTAATATATGGGGAATATTATACATTTTTAATAATATAAGTCAAGATATCTAAATATCTTCATCTATATCATAAAAACCTAGTTCTTTTAAATACTTTTCTTTATCTCTCCAGTTTTTGACACTTTTTACATATAAATTCAAATATACTTTTTTATCTAGCATATCTTCTATATCGCTTCTTGCTTTAGAACCTATTTCTTTTAACATAGATCCTCCTTTACCTATAATAATACTTTTAAGTGAATCTCTTTCTACTATTATAGTAGCATCAATTATAACTTTATCTTTACTTATATTAAGATTTTCAGTTACACAAGTTATTGCATGAGGAACTTCTTCTTTTGTTAATCTAAGTACTTTTTCTCTTATTAACTCTGCTATTCTAAATTCTAAAGAAGTATTTGTTATATCACTTTCTGGATAATACATAACATTATCTGGTAAGTACTTTTTTAAAGTATTAATAAGTTCATCTACGTTTTTATTTTTAATAGCAGATAAAGGAATTATTTCTTTAAAATCATATAAGTCTTTATACTTTGTAATAAGTGAAAATAACTCATCTTTTTTTATTTTATCTACTTTATTTAATATTAGAAAGACAGGTTTATTAACTTCTTTTATTTTTTCTAATATAAAGTTATCTCCCCTACCAAATTCTTTTGTAACATCTATTAAAAATAATATTATATCTACATCATTTAATGAATAATAAGCTTGTTCATTTAACATTTGTCCAAGTCTATTATTAGGTTTATGGATACCTGGAGTATCTACAAATACTATTTGTGTATCACTATCAGTATATATTCCTTGCACTATATTTCTTGTTGTACCTACTTTATCTGATGTAATTGCTACCTTATAACCAATTATACTATTAATAAGAGTTGATTTACCTACATTTGGTCTTCCAACTAAACTAACAAAACCTGATTTCATAAAACTCTCCTATCTTTAATAAAAACCTATTTTATTTTTAACAGCTTCATATTTAGCTTTAGCATACGTTCTTGATTTTTGTCTTCCTTCTTCTAATATCTTATCTATTATATCACTATTTAAATATTCAAAGTATTTTTCTCTAATCTTACTTAATTCTTCTATAACTACATCACAAACACATTTCTTAAAAGTACCATAATTAGCATCTTTAAATTCATTTTCTATTTCATCAATACTTTTGTTAGTAAATGCACTATATATATTAATTAAGTTAGATATTCCAGGTTTATTTTCTTCGTCAAATCTAACTATGCTTTCTGAGTCCGTTGTAGCTTTCATAATCTTTTTTCTAATAATTTCTGGATCATCTAGTAATCTAATAACTCCATTTTGATTTTCACTTGATTTACTCATCTTTTTAGTTGGAGTTATTAAGTCCATTATTTTTGTGCCAGTACTTGATATAACTGGTTCTGGTACTTTGAATGTATCTCCATATTTATTGTTAAATCTAATTGCAATATCACGAGCTAATTCTACGTGTTGTTTTTGATCTATTCCAACTGGTACATAATCAGTATCATAAATTAATATATCTGATGCCATTAAAACTGGATATGTAAATAAACCTGCTGTAAAGTTTTCTTTATTCTTACTTTTTTCTTTAAATTGATGCATTCTAGATAATTCTCCAAAATAAGAATTACATTCTAATACCCAAGAAAGATTTGCATGATATTCATTTTGAGATTGTACAAATATTGTATTCTTCTTTGGATCTATACCACATGCTAAGTATAGGGCAATTAAACTTCTTGTATTTTCTTTTAAATTTAAATTTGAATTTGGAACTGTTATAGCGTGCATATCTGCAACAAATATAAATGATTCATATTTTCCTTGTTCTTTAACCATTTGTTTTATAGAACCTATATAATTTCCTAATGTTATGACTCCTGTTGGTTGAAGTCCTGTTAATAATCTTTTCATAATTTACCTCTTTTCTATATTTTAATTTTATTTTGTCTTATAAAATTTACACCATCGTTTAACCTTTAACATAATATCACATCCTTTAATATTAAAAAAACTCTAATCCCTATAGGACAAGAGTTATAACTTGTTTTAATGCCACCTATATGTACTATCATACATAAGTTATTAATAACGGATAACCAAACCGGAAATAGCCTACTAATATATTTTTCGGTATTCACTCAACAAGCCCATTCACTAATACTTATATATAACACTTCCACCATTTATGCTACTCTCTTTAATACTTGTATTTAGTTACTTTTCTTGATCAACGATTTAAATATGCTTTAATTATACAACTATTAATTATTATTTTCAAGTACTAATTTACCATTTTATCTATACCAGAAAATATACTAGTTAATCCTTTCTTAAAGTATTTTGCAAAAGTTTTAGAAGTAAAAAGACCAAACTTACTAATATTATTACTATAATCTTTTTTTATTTCTACCATATAATTTTCTACTTTTATTTCACGTCCTTCTTTAACATCTTTTTCAAATTGTTTTATCTTTTCATTAGTTAAATAAGTTTTTTTACTATTTACACTTTCATAGTATCCTCCAGCTTCTGCAAAATATAAGACTAAAAAACTTAAAAATAATACCCATATACATCCATGAAATATTTTCTTATAACTAATCATACATCACCTTTAATATATTCATATATAGACTCATATATAACATTTAAAGTATTTAAAACTTCTTCTTTAGTATTTTCTTCTCCTCCTACTTCTATTAAAAACAAATTAGGTGATATATCTTGATTATATACACCGTTTACTCCCTTACCCTTTTTTTCATATATTCCTTTTGATATACCACTAACTTTACTTTCTATTATATTATTAAGTTTATTTGTATTTTCTAAGTTAAGTTTATAATTACTATTTTCAAGACCTATAAGAAATAAAACTTTAGCATATCTTTTATTATTATATTCAAGTGTCGATTTAGATTTATTAACAGAGTCTCTATGTATATCAAAAAAATATCTTAAAGTACTATATTTTTGAGTAGCTTCTTTTATATAAGTTTTTGATCCATCATAAGATCTATAATATTTTAAATTATTAGAATCTAAAAATACTTGTACACTTTTATCTTCTAATATGGAATTTATTCCTTTTTTTATTAAATTATCTTTTAGATATGAAGCTGCACTTATAACATCATAATCTATATATTTTTCGTTAGTATGAGTATTATATAAATAAACTATAGGATCTGATAGTACCTTTTCTTCTTTTATATTATTTGCGTTTTTAATATCTAAACTCACCTTTTTACTTTCTGTTTTAACTGCTCTTAAAACATTATTATTAAGTAATTTAACTGGATTTTTAATGGTACTATTAATATCACTATTAATCTTACTTACTATGTTAAAATTAACGTAATTAACATCTTTAGATAATATATTTTTTTTAAGTCTATTTTTTCTTAGATAACTAATCATGAATATATACGAAAAAAAGAAAAAGAATAAAAATATATATTTTACTATTTTTAATTTTCTTTTCTTTTTTGCCTTAAATCTTTTTATACTCATATATATCACCTACTAATAAATTAGCATATGAGATTAATTATTATTGTCGAATGATTTACTTATTATGATAAATCATATGTCATGAAGTGACCCATTTATACCATAACTTACAATATCACTTAATTTTTCCATTACAAAATCTATTTCTTTTGGTGTAACAACTAAGTTATATCCTATTGGTGTTAATACTTCATATATTAAGTTCATTAATTCTTCATCATTTAAACTTCCAACTAAACCAAGCAAATTTTTTCTTTCATTAGCATCTATTTGTACATCTTCTTTTAAATAGTTAATACTCTTATGAACAAATTTTGATGCTTTTTTCTTACTAAATTCTTTGTTAAAGACATAATTTTTTATCATATAATTTATTGTATCAAATACTATAGTAGAAGCTTTAGTAACAGTTGGAACACCAATTACTATAACAGGAACATTTATTGTATCAAATGATACTTCTTTTCTATTATTATCTATACCACTACCTGGACAAATACCAGTATTTGATATTTGTATACTTTTATTTACTCTATCTATAGATGATGATGAAAGAGAGTCTACTACTATTAAAAGATCAGGTTTTGTTTTACTTGCAACTGCTTTAATTAAATCACTAGTTTCTATTCCAGTTGTACCTACTACTCCAGGTTTAAAAACAGATACGTTAGAAAACTTATCTTCTACATCAACATTCATATCAAATAAGTGTTTAGTAACGATTGTTTTATCACAAACTATAGAGCCTAAACTATCAGGTGTAGATTTTTGATTACCAAGACCTACTACTAAAGTTTTAGTATTTTTATTAAAACCATTATCTATCAAAAACTCTTTTAATATTTCTTTAAATACTTTCTCTACTTCTTTTTTACTATCATCATCTGTTACATCATCAAATTCAAGTGTTATATAATCTCCTTTTTTCTTATTAAATGGATTATTATCTTCTAACTTAACATAAGTTATATTAACATTACGTTTTTTATATGTTTTTGATATAATATTATTTTCATTTTTTTCAATAAAATCCGTTATCATATCTGTTCTTGTATTGTATTTTTCTAAGTCTATTTTATGCATATTATTTAATCACCTATTATATTTTTACCAAAAAGAGTAAATATTATTGATTTTTTATTTATTTTTTGCTAAACTATAAGAAGTTATGAGCTTTAGGAGGTGAATTAAACATGCCAAATATTAAAAGTGCTAAGAAAAGAGTTAAAGTAACAAACGCAAAACATGAAGCTAATATATTAAAAAATGGTGCTATGAAAACAGCAGTTAAAAAAGCTAGAAAAGAAGCTACTGTAGAAAACTTAAATATAGCTAATAAAAGAATTGATAAAGCTGTTGGTCAAGGACTTATTACTAAGAATAAGGCGGCTCGCCTAAAATCAAATATTTCAAAAAAAGTAAATGAATCGAAGTAATTTTACTTCTTTTTTTTTGACTTTACTGATATAATGTTTATGGTGATTATAAATGAAGAATAAAAAGTTATTTGGTCTGTTTATTTTAGTTTTTACAATAACTTGTTTTGTTTATATCTTATATGATAATAAGCAAGTTTTAATAAATGAAATAACGTATATAAATGAAAAATATTTAAGTAAAAATATAAAACAGATATTAATAGATAATGAATATAGAAAGAAAGTTAATTATAGTTATGTAAAGATAAACAGTGATAATAATATTAAAAATATTGATGATCTTAAAAATTCCATATATACATTTTTAGATGCAGGTTGGGATAAATATATTATCAAATGTGATTCTGCTTATGAATCTTGTGTTACTGATATTAAAAAAATTGCAGAAGATAAATCTTATTTAACAAATATTAGTAACTTTGTTCATCCATTTAATTCATTTGAAAATATAAGTACTCAAATATCATCAAGTGGTAAAATTACATTAAGTAGAAAAAATAGGTATACTCCTGATCAAATAGAAAAATTAAATGAAAAAGTAGATAAAATATATAAAGATAATTATGACTCTAGTAAGAATGTTACAGAAAATATCAAAATATTTCATGATTATATAATAAATAATACTAAGTATGACAAAGATAACAAGTCTGGTAAATCTAATCTTTCTTCTTCTGGTGCATATGGGGTTTTATTTGACGGTGTTGGAATATGTAGTGGTTATGCTGATGCAATGAGTTTGTTTTTAGATAAATTACACGTTAAAAATTATAGAATATCATCCGATACTCATGTTTGGAATTTAGTATATGTTGAGGGTAGTTGGAAACACCTTGACTTAACTTGGGATGACCCTATTACTGATGATGGTTCTAATATATTAGAGCATGAATACTTTTTAATTTCATATGATGAACTTAAGAAAAAAGAAGATGATGAACATAATTTTGATGAGGTAATATATAAAGAAGCATTATAAGATTCTTTTACAATATATATAATTTAAGAATATTAATAGAAAGGCTAATGATATAAAAAATGAGTACTGAAAAATTAACTATGAGGAAAGATTATATTAATGGATTAATTGAGATGTTAAAACAAAATGGGTTGTCTGAAAGTGATATTAACATCATCGTAAATGGTGATTATCAAAAGTATTCTTCATCAAAAGAACTTGATTCTCCTATATTTAAAAATGATGAATATTCTTCCATAATTCAAGCACTTTCAGAAGATTATACTCTCGATGAAATAAATTTTAGTCTAGGAATTAGCCAAAATATAATAGATAGTTTTAAAGATATTTTACAGCGTAATAATTTAACCGTTGAGAAAGTTAAAGCTTTTAATAGATATAGTTCTGGTAGCAATATGATATTGTCTGCAAAAAGAGGAATACCTAGAGATACCATATTACAAGGTATTGATGCTGAACTTGATTTAAGGCTTGCAAAATATGGTTTTTCAAAAGAACATATATCTCAAATTCACAATTATGTTAATGCATTAGATTATTCGAAACCATTACACGAAAATTTTCAAGTAATGAAAAGTTTTTTAAAACAATATGAAATTTCTAAAAAATACTCTGCTGTAATTAATAGTACAGTTGTACATAAAAATTCATTCGCTCATTTAGATGAAACTTTATCGTCTTTGGATAAAAGCTTAACAACTAAATTAACTGAATCAATGAAATTAACAAGAGCTATTAAGAGTAAATATTTGGTAAAGTATCTTAAACCAGGTGAAGATTTAACAAGTTTAATTGGAACAAAAATTGAAGAAACAGGATACACAAGCACATCTCCTATTTATGACACTTCATTTGCTAAATATGATGATTATGATGTTGTTTATGATATTTATGTTCCAAAAGGAACGCAAGGAACTTCTATTACACCATTTTCAAGTTATGGCACAGCTGAAGAAGAAATATTATTAAATTCAAATGATTTATATATTATTGATGTTATTCCTAATGTTGTAGATAAAAATGGAAGAATAAAAACGGTTTTAAAATCCATTATATTAAGTAAAGATAAAACTTGTTATAAAGGTATTGACAGTAAGAATGAAACATTTGATTGTTTAAGACATACCTCAATTGGTAAGTAATTATTAAAAAAAAATCAAGGTAAAAAGTTTCCTTGATTTTTATTTTAGTTGAATAAATTTCTTAAACAAGCCTTTATATAACCTAATACTTCTGGATTAAATATAGTAATAGCACTGACTGATAATAATATTAAAAGTATAACAATTATTATTATAAGTCCTGTGTTTGTCATTTTCATTGTATCTCTATCAATTTTTCCTGGTCTTCCAACCCTTTTTGCTCTCATAAAACTTACTTCCCTTCTATATAACTTATCACGCTTTTTATCGTATTATTAAAATCATTTTTATCTATGTTAAACCACTTAACATTCATTTGATTATTAAACCATGTATATTGCCTTTTAGCATAATTACGACTTTTCTTTTTTATTAATTCTATAGCATCATCTAAACTAATTTTATCATCAAAATATAAATATAGCTCTTTATATCCTATAGCAGTCTTAATAGCTTTACTATTGATGTTATTATCATAAAAGTATCTAGCTTCATCTATTAATCCATCACTAACCATTTTATCTACTCTATCGTTAATAGCTTCATATAAAGAATCTCTATTTGTTGTAAGTCCAATTATTTTAGCATCATAAATACATTTATCTGATACTATTTTATCATTATTTTCGTGATTATTCAAAAAACTTTCTAATCTTTGTCTATTGTTTACATGTATTTTACTTATAGGATCTATATTTTTTACCATATCGTATAACTCTTCATTAGTATATCTTGAAAAATCTTTACGATTATTATTTTCCTTAAATTCATAATTATATAAAAGAGCTTTTAAATAAAGACCTGTACCACCTACTATTATAACGTTTTTACCCTCACTAATTAATTTATCTAATACTCCTCTAGCATCTTTTTGATAATCAAAAACAGAATAATCTTCTTCTGGATCTTTAATATCAATCATATGATGAACAACTCCATCCATTTCCATATTTGTTACTTTTGATGTTCCTATATCCATCTTTTTATATATTTGCATACTATCAACACTTATTATCTCAGCATTATATTTTTTAGCTAAACTAATAGACATTTTTGTTTTTCCAACTCCTGTTGGACCCACTATCGCAATTATCAAATAAATCACTTCCTTTAATTAAAATTTGTAACTATCTAATTTCCCAAAACTATCTACATAATAATTAGTTTTATATCTTATATTATTAATTAGCCTTTCCATATAATCTTCTTTAAAATTATCTGGAACATAAAAATTTTCCATAGAAAAAGAATAAATAAAATAATTAAATACAAAAAAGTTTAAGTTTGATAAATTAATATCTTTAGCACTTTTTAAACCTACACTCTCTTCTTGTTTTTTATAAAGATCTGTATCAATAAAATAAAAGTTATCTTTTATAAACGTATGCTCTAATTTCATATCATCAAATATAACATTTTCTTTAATTAAACATGGTAAAAATTTATCATAATATATACTTAAATAATCATCGAATGATAAATCTCTCGTTTTATTTTTTATTTCTAAAACTAAACTTTCTAATGATATACCAGGCGCCATATTAGCGTAATAACCTTTAAACTTATCTTCTATGTATAACTTACTTTTTGGATACATTATAATAATAGATTGTCTTTTTAAATTATTATTAATATTATTTAATACCTGCTTTGAAACATCAGTAAAAAACACTTTTAATACACCATCATTATATTTATAACATTTTCCAAATTTTCCACTACTATTTTCAGATACTAATTTTAATTTTTCAATATCCTTAGTAGATAAATATATTCTTGTTTTCATAAATGGTACTCCCTTTTTAACAAGGAGTTATTATATCATAAAACATAATATAGTCAAATCACATGGCTCTTTTAAACATTTTTTCTAATTCATAATTACTATAAAATATAGTAGTAGGTCTTCCATGTGGACAAGTATATGGATTATCACACTTTCTTAAGTCATTAATTAAAGCTTCCATTTCACTAATAGAAATATTCATATTAGCTTTTATAGCCATCTTACAACTAAGCATTATAGCAGCTTTTTCTCTAAACTTTTCTATTGTAAAGTTTTTCTCTTGATCTATTAAGACTTCTATTATTTTCTTTATTGTTTCTATTTCATATCCTTCTTTTATCCACGTAGGATGTTCTTTAATAACAAATGTATTAATACCATTTTCTTCTATATCAAAATGCATATCTCTTAAAACATTTATATTTTGCTTTATTATTATAAATTCATTAGATGGGAATTCTAAAGTAAGAGGAACTAGCATTTTAATACTACTTTCATCTGGATTACCAAATGCTTTTTTATATCCTTCATAATTTATTCTTTCTTTTGCAGCATGTTGATCTATCATATATAAACCAAGTTCATTATGACAAATTATATAAGTACCCTTAGCAAGCCCTACAGGATACATCTCTGGCATAACTACTTTTTTTTCTTCTATTTTATCTTCTTCTTTTTCTTCTTCATTGTAACTTACTATATCTTCATTTACGCTTAAAACAGGCTCATCAAATAAAGAATAGTCTATAACATTAGAGTCAATTACATTTTCTCTTTCTAAGTTTAATTGTTGCTCTACTACTCTTTTCTTTTCGTAAACAGGATTATCACTTTTTTCTATCTTAGGTATTAAAAGTTCTTTATCAAGTACCCCTTTAATTCCAGTTTTAATTAATTCTTTTAAATCTTCAAAGTTACTAAACTTAATATCTAGTTTAGATGGATGAACATTTACATCTATTAAAGATGGGTCTGTATTTATATTTAATACAACGATAGGATATCTAGTTTCTGGTTTAAAGGTATGATATGCATCATTTATAGCTCTATTTAGTTCTATGTTTCTAACAACTCTTTTATTAACTAATGTTATCATATGACTTCTAGATGATCTAGTAACTTCTGGAAGTGATATGTATCCATCTATATCATAATCATCATTAAAAACAGATATCTTTCTCATTTTTCTAACAACTTCAAGTCCATATATATCTCTTATTACTTTAAGTAAATCACCAGAACCATCCGTATTTAAAACTATTTTATCATTACTTATTAAAATAAATTTTTTATCAGGATATGATAAAGCCATCTTATTTACATACTCACAAACATTTGCAAGCTCGCTATATATACTATTTAAGTATTTTAACCTTGCAGGAGTATTATAAAATAAATCACGCACTTCTATTATTGTTCCACGTCTTGCATCACTTTTACTATCACTAACTAAATTACCACCATCTAAAACAAGTTTTGTTCCAACATCTCCTTGTGATGTTATAAGAGTAACTTTAGATACTGATGCAATAGAAGGAAGTGCTTCACCTCTAAAGCCTAAAGATGATATTCTAAATAAGCCTATTTCATCAAACAATTTACTTGTAGCATGTCTTTTAAATGACATTATAGCATCATCATGACTCATTCCACTTCCATTATCTGTAACTTTAATTAATTTAGTTCCAGCATCTACTACTTCTATTTTAATTTCATCTGCTCCGGCATCAACACTATTTTCTACTAATTCTTTAACAACAGAAACACATTTTTCAACAACTTCTCCAGCTGCTATTTTATTAGCTAATAAATCATCCATTACTTTTATCTTGTTCATACATATTGCCCTACTTTCAACAAACTATATACATTATAACATATTTTTTTAGGTTACATATACTACTTTAAAGGAAGGTGAAGAAATTGAATCAAAATTATAGGTACATAAGGCAAAGTCTACCATCACAAAATTACCCTTATACTTATTCATCAAATCAAAATAATGATGAAAGATTTGTTGGAGGGTTTGCATTTCCATTCTTACTTGGAGGTGTAACAGGAGCTGCTATCGCACCAGCTTTTTGGAATAATGGTTATGGCTATAATAATAGACCAAATTACTATTATCCACCTGCTCCATATTACCCATATCCGCCTAGAAGATGGTTTTAGAATAAAAACTAGTTAGAATAAAGTTTATCTAACTAGTTTTTTTAATTTATATGTTCCGATATATTCATATAATCCATCTTGTGCATCCCCAAATTTCGCTTTTTTTGGATTTATAATTACATTTTCAAAATGATCTTCATTTGATATATTAAAAGTATAACCATCCTTACCAAGCCAATTTCTATAACAATCTTTTTTTATAAAGTGAAAATCACTTATATCATAACCAATTTGATTATACAAAGCTACTAACCATTCATCATCAAGCAATTTATTATATTCAGGATCAACTTCTAAAACTTCTATATTCAACAGTTTACAATCAGACATAAAAGCATCATATAACTCATCATTTGTTTGTATCATTTTTAATTTATCACTTATTGTACCAACATTATAAGGATTTATTTGATTTTCTTTCCAAGAATTATATGCATAATATGGAATATCTAAATTAAGAGCATAAGAATAACAATTAGTATATAAATAATTAACCCATGGCTCTTTTTTTATTATAATATTATTTTTCATAAGTTCTAAAGTTTTTTTATTAAACAAAGTAACATCACCAGCTATATATACTATCAAATAAATTTATAAAAATCAATATAAATAACTTATATCAACATTACCCTTTATTCCAGGAACACTACCTTTAGATGTATATTGCCACATAGAATAAGGAGCATCATATTTACAAGTTTTATTATACTCTGCAACCCAATCAACAAAAGCTTTAGATGCACTTCCTAGCCTATTCATTGCATACCATCTATTAGAATAAACCTTTACTTTATAGTTATTATTTACATGATTAGATACACTATTTATATAACTTGATATCATACTATCATATGTTTCTTTAGAAATATTATCAGATGACTTTCTTTTTGTATTCCAAGACTCTATATCGTAATATATACCAAGTTTTGGCTTCAAATCATATTTATCTATCATAGAATTAGTAAAATCAGCTTCTATTAAAGATTCACTGCTATTAGTAGAATAACTAAATAAATATATACCATAAGGAATATTAAGTCTTTTAATTTCATTTATATTTCTTTCGAATAACTTATCCATTGTATTATAATAACCAACTCTAAGTATTACACCATAATATAAATCACTATTTACAAAACTATCAAAATCAATTATACCTTGATGATAACTAATATCTATTACTTTCACTTTAGTATCACCTAAATATGTACCAAGTGTACTATAATACCCTTTCTTTTCTTCAATAATTGGCACTTTTTCTTCTTCACTAGGTTTTATCTCTTCTTTTATATCTTCTTTTTTATCTTCATTTGTATCAGTATTTTCATTTTTTTCTTCTGTCTTTTCAATTACTATTTCATTATTACTACTAGAATCTTCTCCTATTGCATCAATCGTTTCAATAGACATTAAACTTATGTCTTTACTATTACTATTATCTTCTTTTTCTTTATCATTTGAAATAACATCATCTTCTTGTTTTATATCATAACTATTTTTATCTTCTAAATTATTACTATCATTATTTTCTGTTTCATCATTATCTAAATTTTCTTTTATATCATCAGAAATATTTTCTATAACATCATCTTCCACTTCTACTACTTCTTCTATTATCTCTTCTTTTTCTTCTATATTATTACTAGTATTATAACTTATTTTATCACCATCCAATCCATCATCTACGTTGTAACTAATATCATCATCAGTTTTAACCTTAAAAGCATAATAGCTTTTCTTTTGTATGTTTACCTTTTTACTAGTTGTATTTATATTTTCATTTTCTCTATTACAACCAAACAAAAAAATACACATAATAACAATAAACATCTTTTTCAAATATTTTACCTCCTTTCAATCATATTATTAGATACAAGAAAGGTAAAACCCTCGTTTTTTTACAAAAAAAATTCCGCAAATAAGCAGAATTAATTACTTAATAAGTTTTTTTATACTTTTCTTTACTCTTTCACATGAATCTATATCTATATATCTAGCATTAGAACCATCTAATGATGTTTCATCATTCATTTTAACATCATCAAATGACCCAGTAAACTTCACATCAGCACATATTGTTCCCAATAGATTTTTACCACATATTGTCTGCGGGTTTATTTTTGCTCCTTTCGATCCCGTAAAATTTGCTCCAGATATTCTAGCATCATCAAATGGGCCTATAAATTTAACACCAGAACATACAGTATTTGATAAATCACCAAACCATATAGTTTGTGGGTTTATTTCTGCTCCTTTCGATCCCGTAAAATTTGCTCCAGATATTTTAGCATAATCAAATGGGCCTATAAATTTAACACCAGTAAATTTTGTTCTATTTAGCTTTTTCCCATATATTGTTTGAGGATTTATTTTTACTCCTTTTGATCCTGTAAAATCTCTACCATGTATAAGAGCTCTGTCAAAAGAAACACCATCAAAATCTATTTTTGACATCAATTTACCAAGTTCATCAAAAATTTCTTTATAGAACCCACGCTTATCAAATATAATCTTATCTAATAATTCTTTAGAACAATTTATATCTGATAATTTTAATCTTTTACCAGATGAACTATCTATATTGCTAGCGGCATCAACAATTAATTTTCTTATATCTTTAATTTCTTCACTTGATAATTCTCTTTCAATAATAATTTCTTTCATCTTATCTGCCTCCATTCATTTTAGTATATGTTCTTTCATTTATGAAACTTATGATAACATAGTTTGTTTGTTTAATCAAGAAAAAAGGACTAAACACTTAGTCACTTTTATAATTCTTTAAAAATGAAATTAGATTACTTGCAGCATCACTAGGAAGTATTTCTTCTAATTCTTCTTTTGTTAAGCTTTTTAATGCTGTAATTGTTTTATATTTCTTAAGTAATTCTTTCTTTCTTTTTTCTCCTATTTTTGGTACATTATCTAAAATACTAGATAGTGATCCCCTACTTCTTATTTCTTTATGATAATTTATTGTAAATCTATGTACTTCATCTTGCATTCTAGTTAAGTAATGAAATAAATCAGAAGTATTATCTATTAAATATTCTTTATCGTTATACATAAGAGCTGTTGTTTTATGTTTATCATTTTTTTTAAGTCCAACAATTGGTATATCTAAATATAAACTATTAATTATTTCTTTAGCAGCATTAATTTGTACTATACCACCATCTACTATTATTAGATCTGGTTTTTCTAACTTTTCATGTAATACTTTAAAATATCTTCTATATATAACTTCCTTCATCATGTGATAATCATCTTTTACTTCACTTACTATTTTATATTTACGGTATTCTTTCTTATCTGGTTTACCATTTTTAAATACTACCATACCACTTACACTAAATGTACCAAAAAGATGTGCATTATCAAATATTTCTATTCTACTTAAATTATCTATGTTTAGTAATTTACCAAGTTCTTCATTGGCATTAAATGTTCTTTTTTCATCTCTTTTAATAAGTTCAAATTTTTCATCTAATACTATCTTAGCATTTTCTTCTGCCATTAAAACTAGTTTTTTCTTTATACCTTTTTCTGGAATAATAAACTTAGTATTAAGTGCATTAGATAATAAATTAGTATCAAAATCCTCTCCTACTAATACTTCTTTAGGTACACTATTTTTATCATAAAAACTAATTACAAAAGAAGATAAAGTTTCTTTTACATCATCTACTAATGCAAATACCTCTTTTTCTCTCATGTTTATTCTACCATCTATTAAATGAAGTACTTGAAATGATATATAATCATTTTTAACATAATAATTTATTACATCACGATTTATATTATCATTTAAACTTATCTTTTGTTTTTCTAATACTTTATCTATGTATTCAAGCATTTCTTTATATTCAATAGCGGCTTCAAAGTTAAGCTTATCTGATGCTTCTTTCATTAAGTTTTCTATTTTTTTTCTAACTATTAAATAATTTCCTTTTAAAAATGACGTTACTTCACTTATCATTTCATTTATTCTTTCTTTAGATACTTTATTTTCACAGTATCCAAGACACTGCCCTATTTGATAGTATAAGCACACCTTTTTTTCCATAGTATGGCACTTTCTAAAAGGATATATTCTATTTAATAGTTCTACTGTTTTTCTAGCTGCATTACTATTAGGATATGGTCCAAATAACCTTCCTTTATGATTTTTAAGTTTTCTAGGTCTTGATATAATAAGTCTTGGATATTTATCATTTGTTATTTCTATATATGGATAAGACTTATTATCTTTAAGCATTATATTATATTTTGGAGAATATTTTTTAATTAAATTTATTTCTAAAAGAAGAGATTCTACTTCACTTTCTGTTACTATGTATTCAAAATTTACTATGTTAGATACTAAAGCTTTAGTCTTACCAGTATGTTCTCTATTAAAATAAGAAGATACTCTTCTTTTTAAATTTTTAGCTTTACCAACATAAATAACTTTGTTATTTTTATCAAGCATTAAATAACAACCTGGTTCTTTAGTTAGTAAAGCTAATTTTTCTTTTATTAAATCCATTTTATTTTCTACTTTTCTTCATGATAAACTTTATCCAATACACCATTTATCATATTCTTAACTTTATCATCTGAGTACTTTTTAGATAATTCTACAGCCTCATTAATTGCAACTACTTCTGGAGTATTAGTATATAAAAGTTCATATATTCCCATAGATAAAATAGCTCTATCTGTTAAACCTAGTCTATCAAATGTCCAATCCTTAAGATATTTATTTGCAATATTTACAATGTTTTCTTTGTTATCTAATACACCTGCTACAGTTTCTTTTACAAAGTCATTATCTATTTCTAAATTATCTTTTATTACATCATCTAAGTTATATTCTATCTTACTATTTTGATACATAAATACTTGATATAAAATAGTCATTATAACACTTCTAGCTTCATTTCTATTCATAAAACACCTCTTAACCAATATTAAATTTCTTCATTAATTTACTTCTTAATTCATCTGTTGTTATTAAAGCACAAAAAGCTAAATAGTTTTGATCAACTTTAGTAAATGTTTCATTAAGCATTATCTGATATTTATCAAGTAAGCTTTTTTCACCTGGGTTTACATCATTCATAACCCTTCTATTTATATACATAATAGTTAATTTATCTAATACCTCTATTAATAATTTAGAATTACTATCTTTTATGTTTTCATTTATAACTTTATCAAAACCATTAAAATACATATCTTTTATTAATTTATTTTCATTTATTCCTAAACTTATAAATAATTGTTTTGCAAGTGATATAGTTAAATTATAATTATAATAACCTGACCTTATTTTAATTATATCATTATTTATCTTTTCTTCACTTAATCTAGGCATTATTATTCTACTTTCATTTACATCCATATTGTATACTTTTTCTGCAACCATATTACATATTGCACTTGAAAGACCTATATGACTATTTTCAGCATCAAAGATAACTTCTGTTACTGCTTTATAAAAGTTGATTTGATAAAACATAAAATTCTTATCTTTTAATCCACCTGATATATATAAAACACCTGCATTTAATAAATAGTAATCCATTCTATTAACATTATTATAATTAAGCACTATAAGTTTTACTTTACTAGCAAACTTATTCATCATTAAAGTTAAATTATCTGGCACTAAAAAACCTAAATTTAAACAAGCTATAAAATACTTTCTAAGTAAGTTAAACTCATCTTCTTCATACTTACAACCATTTTGAACCATAGCTTGTTCAACTATTGCTTTTATTGGTATTTTAATATCCTTTTTTTCCGATTCCATATCTAATATCACCTAACCTTTATTTTTTATTCAATGCATTTTTTAATTCATATAAAATATTAAGAGCCTCTATTGGAGTTATTTCAAGAGGATTAATAGAATCTAACTTCTTTTTTATTATATCATACTTTTCATCTGTTTGACTATTATTATCAAAATCCATAGATATTTGACTTACGGTTTCTTTTTTATTATTTTCTCTTGCTTTTTCTTCATAAGTCTTAAGTATTTCATCTGCTCTTTTTATTAAACTATCAGGAAGATTAGCTAACTTAGCTACATGTATACCATAGCTTTTATCTACGCTTCCTTCTTTTATTTTATGTAAAAATGTTATATTACCATTTTCTTCTAAAGCTGCAACATGTACATTTTTAATATGCTTCTTTTCTTTTTGTAATGAAGTTAATTCATGATAATGCGTAGAAAAAAGAGTAATAGCTTTTATATTATCATGTATATATTCTATTATAGCTCTAGCTAAACTCATACCATCATATGTAGCTGTACCACGTCCTAATTCATCAAATAATATTAAACTATGTTCTGTTGCGCCTTCTATTGCACGATTAGCTTCCATCATCTCAACCATAAATGTTGATGATCCAGACACTAAATCATCTGATGCACCAATACGGGTAAATATTTTATCAAAAACTGGAAGCGTTGCACTTTCTGCAGGTACAAAACATCCTATTTGAGCCATTATAACAATGCAAGCCATCTGTCTCATATAAGTTGATTTACCCGCCATGTTAGGTCCTGTTATAAGTTGAAGTGTTGTTCCACAATTAAATATAATATCATTGCTAACATATTCACCCTTAAGTACTTTTTCAACAACAGGATGTCTACCCTCCTTTATATCTACTTCTTTTTTCAAAGTCAAAATAGGTCTTGTATATTTATTTTCTTCACTAACAGATGAAAAAGCTTGCATAACATCTAATAAAGCTATTTTTTTAGCATTATCTTGAAGTATAGGTATTAATTTCTTAACTTCATCTCTTACAGTGCAAAAAAGCTCATATTCTAAATTTATTATCTTTTCTTCCGCACCTAATATTAAAGATTCTTTTTCTTTTAAAACAGGTGTTATAAATCTTTCACAATTTGCTAAAGTTTGTTTTCTTTCATATCCAAATTCTTCAGTAACCTGCTTACTATTTCCTTTAGATACTTCTATATAATAACCAAATATACGATTATAACCAACTTTTAAATTCTTAATATTAGTTCTTTTTCTCTCTTCTTCTTCTAACTTAGCTATAAAGTCCTTACCACCACGTCTAGCTTCCTTTAATTCATCTAAATCTTTATTAAAGTTTTCTTTTATTAAGTAACCTTCTTTTAATCCGATAGGAGGATTTTCATATATACTTTTATCTAAATAATTATATAAATCCTCTAGAGGATCAATTACTAAATTAAACTTAAGTTCTTCTATTATTTCTTTTATTCTAGGTAAAACTTTTAATGATGCTTTAAGCTGAAGTAAATCTCTAGCATTAGCATTACCAAAAGATATTCTACCCGCTAATCTTTCTAAATCATACACTTCTTTTAGTAACTCTTTTAATTCATCTTTTAATATAAACTCTTCATTTAATTTAGATACCATGTCATATCTATTTTCTATTTTATCTTTATCAACTAATGGATTTTCTATCATACTTTTAAGCATTCTAGATCCAATTGCAGTTTTAGTCTTATCAAGTAACCATAATAGAGAATATGTACGTTCCTTAGTTCTTAAATTTTCTGTTAGCTCTAAATTTCTTTTTGTATTACAATCCATCTTAAGATAAGTATTATAATCTTTTTTAATAACTTTTTGTAAATGCTCTAAACTTCTTTTTTGACCATTATTTAAGTAATTTAAAAGTAAACAAATAGAACTTAATAACCTAACATCTACTATATCTTCATATAATTTTTTATATTCTTCTATTTCTTCTATATTATTTTCATGAGAAATAATTATTCCACTTTCATCTTTTAGAGCTGATAGTACTTTTGGATCAATAGAATCATATAATACTAATTCTTTTATATTATCATTTAATATTTCATTTACTATTTTATTATTATCATCATCTATTAATAAAGAGTAAAATTCCCCCGTTGATAAATCAAGATAAGCAAGTGAATATTCGTCATTTAATTTTCTTAAAGCCCCAATAAAATTATTTGTTTTAGCATCTAACATTTCATCTGTCATAACAGTTCCTTTAGATACTACTCTAATAACTTCTCTTTTAACAATTCCTTTAGCATCCTTTGGATCTTCTACTTGTTCACAAATAGCTACTTTATAACCACTATCAACTAATTTTTCTAGATATATATTAGCAGCATGATGAGGAATTCCGCACATTGGAATACGTTCTTTTAATCCAGCATTTTTACCAGTTAAAGTAAGTTCTAAAACTCTAGATATTTCATATGCATCTTCAAAAAACATTTCATAGAAGTCACCTATTCTATAAAAAAGTATAACATCTTGATAATTATCCTTAACTTCCATATACTGTCTCATCATAGGACTTAATAATTCTCTATTTACTTCACTTCTTTTCACAATAACCACCTATTTATAAATTATATAACAAAACAAGAAAAAAAGCTACCAAATGTAGCCTTGTTTATCATGAAAATCTTATATGAATTAGCACCATATAATATTATTATCTAAAAATTTTTTACTATTTATTCACAAACCGCACCAAGTTGTTTGTATGTTTGTAATACACCATCTAAAGTTATTTTATTATCACTATTAATCATATATTTCGCTGAAGGATCGTCACTTATCAACTTGGCTACATCAAAAGTTGTATAGTCAATTTTGGTAGTTGCAATAACTTCATTATTATTATTCACTATATTATATGTATATCCACCATATTTACTATTCATATTTGAATATAAATTATTTAGATTATTCTCAAATTGTTTTAAAACAGATGAATCAGTTGAAGTTATTTTTTCTACTGTCTCAACATAATTAACTATTTCGTTTTCTGAATGGACTTTATATGATGAATTAAGATTATAATTATTAGCAGAATCATTTTTAGATAATGTACACTTAATTGTTTTCTTGCCTAAACTGCTTTCATGTTTTATAAATTCATCAAGAGGATCATATTTTTCATCATTGCACCCAGTTGTAATCAATGCCATGAAAAAAAATAACAATAAACTAACAAACATTTTCTTTTTCATAATTTTACTTTCACTCCTTTATTATGCATTCATGATAACATATTCAAGCTTAACAGTCAACAATATTTTCTTTTTTATCATGGAACACTTCAATATGAAATATAGCATAAATTATATATTTTTTCTTAATTTCTTGCTTAAATAATTAATTATAAATCACCCTTATAAAAATATATTTTCAGTGCATCTTCAGAATATTTTGGTTTTGATACATCTATATCTAATACTTTTCCAATATAATAAATAATAAACTGCGAAGCTATTAACAAATCAAACTCAGCCATCATACCATCATATTCGCTTTCTATTACTATATTGTCGCTACCTAAATATTTTAATAATTCTTGTTCATATTTTGTAGTATTCTTTTGCTTAAAATATATTGAGCAAGTATTGTTTAAGTTTTCATAATTAATAAACCTTCCATGTGAAAAATTCTTTTTCTCATGAATAATACAATTGCAAACGCCTGATTCAATAATTTTACTTTCTAAATCATAGCAAGCAGTATCAGTATAATCACCACGAAATAAATTTATTAATCCATGTTCTTTTATTTTTTCTATAAAGTTTTTGTTTACTATGTTTTTTATTTTTTCATTCCAATTATTAATTGACTTTTTAATGAAAATATCAAAATCAATAGAAATATTAGTTTTATCAAAATAATACTTTAAAAATATTGCAGCTGGTACAACAGCTCCCTCAAATGATAGAAAACCTCTTTCTTTTCCTTTATTAGATGAAGTTCTATAGCTTAAAATATTTTTCTTTAAAATACCAGTTTTTAATACGATTTTTTGTAGTTGCCCTTTCGTAACAATATAAATATTTTTATTTTCAAAATCTTTAACACTATTAATAATATCATTAGTTGTGCCTGAGTAAGAAAACAATATTATTTTATTTATATTCTTATTATTTCTATATAAAATGTCTCTTGGATACATTGGATAAGTATTACATCCATATAACATATTTATAACTTTTGATGCAAAATTTGCTCCAGCATATGATCCACCAGTCCCAACAAATAAACAATTACTATTTTCATTAAAATCTATATTATTAACCTTATTACATACACCCGAATTAACTGCATTAGTAATTCTAGTTTCTAAATTATTAATATTTAGATTACATCTTTTTATTTGTTTTCTCTCATTATATATAAAACTGTCGCAAGTGCATTTATTATCATCATTTTTTATTTTAAATAAAGAATTGATATGTCCTCTAGCACCCATTTTAGACACAACTTTTGAAGTGAGTTTATTTGAATTTTCATACCATTTTTCAAATAAATTAGGATCATATTCAAAATTATTTTTTATAACATCTCTTATTATGCTAGATATAAAGGCATCGCCAGCTCCAGTAGAGTCAGCAACATTACCTTTATTAATTAAAGAAAAGTTATATATTTTATTTTTATATATAAAACTTGCTCCAGCATCTCCTTTAGTTATAGTCATAAATTTAGGAGATAAGAGCTTAAATAATTCTAAATCATTTTTAAGATTTAATTTATTTATCAAATACTTTGATACCCTTTCATTAAAATTAATAATTTCAAATTTATTTCGTATTTTATTAATTATTTCTTTTTCTTCTAAATTTTCAAATTCAAAATATTGACCTAAATCTATTACTTTTTTATTATTAATATCATCTATAATTATTTGATTTTTATCATTTAAATTGTCGAATACTAATAAATCATCATTTTTAATATCTTCAATAATACTATTAACATCTATTAAACTATCATTATACCAACTTTTATTATTACAAAAAGGGCACTTTTTCTTAGATATAAATGTTAACTTATCATCATTTTCAAAATAAGAAACATGAAAAGCTCTTGTTCTTTCTCCTTCTAACTTTTTAATATTAGAAACATCAACATTTATTTTTTTTAAACTTTTTATTGTCATTTCACCTTGAATATCATTGCCACAAGATCCATATACGGATGTATTTAATCCCATTTTTGCTAAATTTGCAATTATATTATGCGAAGTCATTCCACCATTAACACCTAATAGTTTTCCATTTTTATAGTAATAGTCTAATACTAAATCTCCTATGCTTACTACTCTCATATTTTATTCTCCCTTTATATTTTTATCTAACCATTCATATAAATATTTATCTTTAAATGCATGTGAAGTGAGGTAATGATTGTCATTTTCTACAATTTTTAGTTCTACGTTAGTTGCACCTACATCCTTTAATTTATCGTATAAAACCAAACTTTGATTTACATCTACAACATCATCTTTATCTCCGTGATAAATCAATATTTTTTTATCTTTTATATTCATAAGCACTTGCTTAATTGGAAGCATCATTCCACCAGATACCGATACTATTCCCTTAAATAAATTCGGCCTTGATGCAATATAGTTCCATGCTCCAAAAGCACCCATACTGCTTCCCATTATGCATACTTTTTCTTTATCGTACTTATATTCTCCATATACTTTCTCTAAAATTTTCTCAACATCTTTTAAATGATAATCCCAGAAATTATTATAACTGCACTGAGGGGCAACAACAATATATGATATATCAAATTTATTCATATATTTAGGTAGAGCATATTTTTCTATGTCCTCTATCTTCTCACCTCTTTCTCCTATTCCATGTAAAAATAATAATAGTGGCATATTTTCCCTTACATTTTCTGGAAAATATACTATGTAATTAATTCCTAGTTTATAGTATTTCTTTAACATTTTTTCTCCTTACAGTCTTATTATACATCAATTATATAAAAACAAACAAATGTTTGTCAATGTATTTTTTGATTTTTTATTTCTTTTTCTTATTATACAAAAAAATAATTATAGCAAATACCTATAATTATCTTATAAAATAAACTAAGCATTAAATATTATTTCTTTAACCTTTTAACCATATTAGAATAATCATCAATATATAATATATTATCAGATGCTTCTTTAGCTTCTAGCATTAAACTTTTAAGTTTTTCACTAACATCTTCTTTATTTGCAACATAACAAAAACTACCCTTAGAATTTTTCTTAAACGGTTTAATTTCTAAATAATCTTTATAAACTGTATATGAATATTTTGGTAAATCAAGACTTATTTCCATACCCTTATCTATAAACATAACTAACTTTTCATCAAATAAAATACCCTTATTTACATTATATACACCCTTATTGTTTGAAAAAGTATATATTTTATCTTCATGACTTTTTAATATATTAAGACTAAATACTTCATAAGCTTCTACTATATTATTTTCTTTTAAATATGTTTTTAAATGTTTAGGTGCTATTAATGGATTATAAAATATTGCTAGTGTTTTTTCATCATCTAAAAACTTTATATATCTTTTCATACCAGGCATATCACCTTTTTTTAAATCACTTAAAAATATTATAAATTTTTTACTCATGTAATTACATCTCCTTTATTTAATTTTATTAGTAAGATGTATATAAATATTCATTATTTTATATATTTTGTAATAATAGTTATTATGATGAAAAAGAAAAATATTATATTTATTTATATACTTATATTAATAGAATTTTTAGTATTATCTAACTCTAAAATAATTGTTGTTAGTATATTAAAATCTTCTTATATGTTTTTTATTAAAATATTTCCTAGTTTATTTCCAACTATGTTAATAGGAATGATATTAGTTAAAAATAACGTAGAAATAGTTATTCCAAAGTTTATTAAGAACTTATTTAAAAAACTATTTAATTTTGATGATAATATGACTAATATATTTATTATGTCTATTATATGTGGAACTCCATCTAATGCTATATTTATTAATGAATATTTAAAAAAAGGATTAATAAATAGTAAAACTGCTGAAAATTTATTATGTGTAACACATTTTGTAAATCCACTATTTGTTATAAATACAGGAATAAATTTATTTAATAGTAAAACATATGGAATAATTATTCTTTTAATGCTTTACTTATCTAATATAATTAAAGCTTTTATTTTAAAACGTAATTTTATATCTTGCTGTAATCAAAATAAAACATATAAAAATAAATCTATAATACAAAGTATAAATGAATCTATTAAAGGAACTATTTATTCTCTTTTAAATATATTTTCAGTAGTTATACTATTTAATATGTTAACTAATTTAATTAGAGCTATATTTAATTTAAATATTACAAGTTCATTTTTAATTAACTCTATTTTAGAGATGACAGGCGCTATTACTAATTTATCATTAGTAAATATTCCATTTAAACTTTTTGTAGCATATTATATTTTATCTTTTGGAGGATTATGCATTTGGATGCAAGCTATAACTTCTATTAATGATAAAAATATTCATTATAAAAAATATGTTCTTTTTAGAATATTATAATTTTATGTTAAAATGTACTTAAGGGAAGTGATTTTATATGACTACTATAACTTGGTACGGTACTTTTAGTTTAAAACTTAGAAATGATAATGATACTATTTTATTTGATCCATTTATTAGATTTGATAAAAGACTAGATAAGGACTTTAAAAATAATTTTTATAACGTTAAAGATATATTTATTACACATGGTCATATTGATCATACTATGGATTTAGTAGATTTATATAAAGATAAAGACGCACTAATTCATACAACTATTTGTCCTTATAATAGATTATTATCTGACGGAATAAGTAAAGATAAATTAGTTAAAATAAATTATAATGATAAGTTTAAAGTAGGAAAAATAGATATTAAAGTAATAAAAGGAAGACACATTAAATTTGATTATAAATTAGTTTTAGATACCCTATTTAATAAAAATGTGATAAAATATCACAGTAATTTACCTATTATTATTAAAAATCATTTAAAATGCCATGAAAATGGTGAAACAGTTTGTTATTTTGTTAAAGCTGATAATAAAAAATTATTATTTATGGGTAGTATGGCATTAGATAAAAATACTATTTATCCTAAGAATGTTGATTATCTAATATTAGCATATCAAGGAAGAAGTGATTTAGATAAAAAGATAGTTCCTATTATAGATAAAATAAAACCTAAATCAATAATATTATCTCATTTTGATAACTCATTTCCTCCAGTATCTAAAGATGTTGATATAAGTAAGTTAAAAAATGTAATAGATAAAAAAATTAAACTAATAATTCCAAAATATGAAGAAGAAATAAAGTTATAAGAAAGGTTGATGTACATGAGCATAGTTGGTGTTATAGCAGAATATAATCCATTTCACAATGGACATTTATATCATTTAAATAAAGCTAAAGAAATGTTTAAAGATAGTTATTTTGTACTTATTTTAATTGGTAATTTTACTCAAAGAGGAGAAATATCAGTAATTGATAAATGGGATAAAACAAAAATAGCATTAGATTACGGTTATGATTTAGTTATAGAACTACCTTATGTTTTTGCAACTCAGTCGGCTTCTTACTACGCTAAAGGTGCAATTGAAATATTAAAGAAAATAAATTGTAACTACTTAGTATTTGGTTCAGAGTTAAATGATGTAGATAAACTTAGAAAGCTAGCTGATATCACTCATGAAAATAAAGAATATGAAAGTTTAGTTAAAAAATATATATCTAGTGGCGTAAATTATCCTAAAGCATCATCCCTTGCTTTAATGAGTGTTTCTGATACTATGATAGATAAACCAAACGATGTTTTAGCGCTTGAGTACATAAGACAAATAAAATTACAAAAAGCAAATATTGTGCCTATTAGTATAAAAAGAACTAATGATTATCATGAAGATGAAATAAAAAGTAATATTACTAGTGCAACATCAATTAGAAAAAACATAGATAATATTAATTTAATTAAAGATGTAATGCCAAATGATGTTATTAAATATATTAAAAAAATAGATTATGATAAATATTTTTATTTAATTAAGTATCAAATATTAAGTAGTGATAATTTATCTAACTATTTAGGAGTAACAGAAGGTCTTGAAAATAAATTAAAAAAAGAAGTAAATACTAGCAGTAATTTAAATGAACTTATATTAAATATTAAATCAAAAAGATATTCTTATAATAGAATATCTAGACTTTTAAATCATATAGTGTGTAAAACTAAAAATTATGAAAATATAAGTAATATAAAATATATAAGAGTATTAGGATTAAATAAAAGAGGCACAAATATACTTAAAAATATTAAAAAAAATATAGATGTACCAATAATTACTAAATATAAAAAAGAATATGATCATCTATTTAAAACTGATTATAAAGCAAATTTAATATACTCTTTAGTTACAGATTATGATATTAAAAACGAATTTAGATCATCAATAAATAAGAACTAGCTTTAATTATTTAAATGCTAGTTCATTTTTATTTGTTTTTACTCTATTTTTTTCAAGTTGTCTTATAAGACTTAATATGTTTGTATCAAGTCCATTCATCGTATCTTCTATTTTCTTATCTAATTTATCTAAATTAATCATATCACTACTTACCAAAGAGTTATTTTCATATGTTCTAATAAAACCATTATCAAAGTTATATTCTAATCCTTTTGATTCATCTTTTTTATTAGTTAAGAATACTATATTATTTAATTTATCATTTATACTAACAGCCTTTTTTAAATCACCATCAATTATAATACCAACACCCATTACATCTTTATTTTTCATTAGTACAAGATTAATGTTATCTTTTATTTTATAAGTGTTTTCATCTATTTTCTCTAACTTAGTAATAGTTCCATTATCATCTATTAAAAGAGTATCATTATCTTTATCATATGTTATATTAAAAAAACTAAGTGATAGAAGTAAGTCCTTATTTTCTGCTAAAGAGTTATGTTCTTTATTAAATTTATTTAAACTATCTCTTATTAAATCACTAACTTTCTTATCTAGACTCTTGATAGCAAAATTAATACTTTCTCTATATGAATCAAATATTCTTCTTATACTTGCTATATCTTCAAAGTTTTCATTTTTTTTCAAATTGTATATTACTTCGTCTTGCATATTATCTAAAGCGTTTAGTCCTTTATTTTTAGAAAGATTAAATGTAATCATGTATTTGTTTATTTTACTGGTTAAATCCTTAGAAGTTGTAGTTTCATTTATACTTTTATTTAAATCATTTATCATAAAATATATGTTATCAGTTATATCATTTTTAATTTTATAATCTATTTTTTTTAAATCAGATTTTATATCTAATAATCTATTTTGTCTCATACTTCTTTGTAGTGCATCTACTAATTTATTACTAAATTTATTAGAATATTCATCAATTTGTTTAATAACTAATGATAAGTTTGTATGTAAGTTTTCTCTTAGAGTATTTACATCAAAGTTTTCTGTCATTAAAACCACATCTCCTATACTATAGAGTATAGTAACATATTTTGATAAATAATTCTATATTTTTTTAAAATTTTAGTCTTTTGGTTTAAATATAATAGTTAAAATAAATCCAAATACAATTGCAGATACTATACCAACTGAAGTTAAACTAAACATCCCACCTAGTATTCCAAGAAGTCCTCCATCTTTTGCTCCTTTTAAGGCTCCATGTATTAAAGAATGACCAAAACTTGTTATAGGAACTAAACATCCTGCTCCAAACCATTTAATAAATTTATCATAGAGTGCAAATGAATCTAAAAATGCACCTATAACAACAAACATTCCTGTTACATGTCCTGGTGTAAGTTTAGTATTATCAAGTATAATTTGTCCTAATAAACATACAACCCCACAAAATAAAAACGAATATAAATATATCATTTTACTCCCTCCAAACATATAGCATGACAAATAGATGGTATTGTAAACTTTTGATTATTCATAGTTGGAGACATTAAAGCTCCAGTTGCTAGTACCAATACTTTTTTATAAATACCAGATTTTAATTTTTCATATATATCAGTATATAATGATAATGCAATACATGCTGGTCCTGAACCTCCCGCTTTTACGTTAGGTTGTTTTTCTCTATCATATACTATACTTCCAGAATCTGTATAATTATCACCTAATATAATAGAATATTCTTCTTTCATGTATTCTTTTAATATTTCCATACCATAAACGCCTAAGTCCCCTGTTATTATAAGATCATAATCATCTACTTTGGTATTTGTATCAGTTAAATGCTCATATAGTGTTTTAGCTGCAGCTGGTGCCATAACAGAACCCATATCGTATACATCATCTACCCCCAAATCAAATACTCTTCCTATAGTACCACTTGTAACTTTTATAGAAGTTTTTTCTTTAGTTAAAATAGAAGATGCCGCTGCTGTTACTGTAAATGTTGATCTTTTTGGTTTAGGACATCCATATTCAACAGGATTTCTAAACTGTCTTTCAGCTGTCATATTATGTGATGATACGCTGCATGCTACATTTTGAATATCATTACTTTGTAAAATACTAGATGCTATAATAAACTCTTCACATAATGAAGAACAAGCATTATATACACCTAGAAAAGGTCTGTTTAAAGATATAGCAGCATATGAATTAGCAGTTATTTGATTAAGTAAATCTGAACCTATTAAAACATCTATGTCATTTAAATTCTTATTACTTTTTTTAAGTAATATATTAATAGAATCATGAATCATTTTTATTTCAGCTTTTTCAAATGTATCACATCCCATATAATAATCATCATATGTTTTATCATACATTTTGCCAAATCTACCTTTTTTTTCATCAAAACACGCAACAGTTGATGTCTCTTTTAAATATACGTTGTTAAATTTTATAGTCATATCTACCCTCCAAAAAATATAAATCTTATCATTCCAAATATGTAAGCTGAAACAACACCATATAAAATTACACTACCAGTTAATTTAAATGCATTAGATCCTATTCCAGTAATTAGTCCTTCTTTTTTATAATCTAGCATACTAGATACGGAAGCATGAGCAAATCCTGTTATTGGTACTATAAGACCTGCTTTAGCTTTTGAAACTAACGTATCAAATACGCCAAGAGCTGTTAATAATGATGCAATAAATATTAATATAACAATCATAATTGATGTCGCATCTTTATGCGGAATATCAAATTTTTTCTCTAAAACAGTTACTATTAGTTGTCCTAAAAAACCAATAAATCCACCAGTTAAAAATGCTATAATACTATTTTTTAGTTTATCTTCTTTAGGTACTATTTTATCAGTTAGTTTTTTATATTTTTCTTTTTCCATTTTTATCACCAATTATAGTATTAAAAAAAGCTTGGCAATTTATACCAAACTTTTATTTTTTTATAATATTATTTTTCTTATATATTAAATTACATAAGTCATTATTAAATGAACCATTTTTATTAATAGAAATATTAATACTATCCGATATATTAAATGGCATGTAATTGATATTTATAACATCACCCATTTCTTTTACTCTGTAAAAGGTTCTAACTAATTTTAGTATTATGTTATCTTTATAGCTTTCATTTTGTCTATCTATCATTTCTTTATATTTTATAAATTCATCTTCACTTAAGTATTTTTTCTTATAATCTAATCTTCTTTCATTAGATGAAAAATGATTATTATATCTAATAGGCATATTAAGTTTAACATCTATATTTTTAATTTCTTGTTCATTTAAGTAATTAATAAACATGATAATAGATGCTATAAAACTCATAGTAACATCTGTTATGTTAAAATGCTCACTATCAAAAGTATCTTCTACTTTATCATTAAACTTATAAAATAATCTATTTAATTTTTTCTTTAGATTATTATTCATATTATTTTTATTTTGAATAGCATAAATTAAGCATTTATCTTTATCTATACCAAATATAATACTAGGTAACATAAATTCTTCATCGTTATTCTTAATTATAGTATCAAACGAATATGGAGCTTCTAAAAAAGGCTTTATTTTAGATACATTAATTGTACAATCATAATCTAAAAAAATTGTTTTTGCGCTACTGGTTAAATCATTTTTAAGCATGTTAGTTCTAGATATAATAGCAGGAATTGGATTGCTTAATTCTAAGTCTGTTAAGTTCGCTATTAAGTATGAAATTAAGGATTTAATATTATCGTGAGTATAATTATTATCATAATAAAATTTAAGTGCTTCTACTACGTAATTATATAAATATTTGTTAAATGTATTTTTGTCATTAATAACTAAGCACGGATAATTATCATTACTATTTATTCTTTTTCCTTCTATGTTGACAGTAAAATAAATAGCAGGCTTTATATCTCCTATTATAAGTTTATCTTGACTACATTCTGGTATTATTTCTTCATATAAAATATTATTTATTATGTTATATAATTTTTCATTCATAATATACCTCTTATGTGCTTTATTATAGCATATTAAGGCTTTACATCTCAAGATTCCTACTAATATAAAATAAAAATAAATGATTTTAATATAATTCAATATAATGAAAGAAAGAATGTTTATTTTGACAAAAAACACTATTATTGATTTAATGATGATTTCTTTGTTGTATCTGATGCTAAACCTATAGCGGATTCTAATATATATCTTAGAAGAACTAAACTAGCTACTCTTGCTGGTTTAAAGGTTATTGGAATCCATGATTTTAGACATTCTTGTGCTTCCTTATTAATTTATAAAGTGCTAATATTATTACAGTTTCTAAATTCTTAGGACACACTAAAATAGAAGAAACACTTAATACATATACTCATTTATATAAAAATGCCCTGACAGATATTACATCGTTAATTGATGATATGAATAATGAGCAAAAAAGCAATTTTTAATTGTATTAAATAGTCATTTATAAATGTTTATGATATAATATTTTTTGAAATTACAGAAGGTCGGTGTAACAATGAAGATTAATTATCAAGAAATATATATAAATATGGACGATTCAGGAGTATTACATTCCAATGAAAGATGTTGCATATATGGAGGAATTATATTTACTAACAAGTTGGATCAAGAAAATTTTGGACGAAAGTATAAAAGTATTTTAAGTAAAATTAAATGTAAGTATTGTCGTTCTGATATATTAAAATGTAAGCATAAATGTCCAGAGATTAAAGACACTAATATTAAACCACAACATAAAAGGTGGATTTGGAATTTAATAAAAAAAGAAACTTGTTTTGCGGTAATTATCGATAATAAAAGAGTCAACACATCAATTATGAATGATAAAGACTCACGAGGAAGGTATAGGGATTATACTCAAAGAATTATTATAAAGAAGGTTATCGATAAATTAATTAAAGATCAAAAAATAGATCCAAATCTACCTGTTAAATTAATTATTAGAATAGATCAGCAAGCCACAGCAACAAATACTAACAGAGCATTTATAAAAGACATTGAAAAAGAATTAACAATAGGTATGACAAACTTAGAATATAATATGATACACAAGCCTATTCTTTTTTCAAAATTAAATATTGATCTTATGTATGTGCTTTCTCATAAACACATATCAATACAAGCTTCTGATTTTATTGCAGGCGAAACAAGAAGAATTATTTTGTCTGACTTAGATAAATTAACAATGTTGAAAAAATTAGAATATTTAGATGTCAAATTATTTTTACCATAATAGCTTTTTAAAAGCTTTTTTATTGCACAAAAAAACTATCCATAAAGGATAGTTCCCCACACAAGGCGTCGTATTTAAGAATACGATTAAACTCTCGTTCGACACTTGCGTGTAGACCTGACAAGACTTCTCTCCGGTATAACAATAGTATCAAAATATTTTTTATTTGTCAATACTATTGCATTTCTATTATATTCAAATATGTCAATTAATATACATTAATAATGATTTTAACATAATTTGTTTTGTATTATTAAAACATCCTCAAAAAACTTGTAATACTGGCCAAAATGTGTAAATATGCTAAATAAAATTGGGCCAAAATTGGACCGGACCAAAAATTACAATTTTAAAAATCATAAATCCTTATAAATACTGGCTTAAAACAAAAAATGAGCCGATTTCTCGGCTCTTCAGGGGGAAATATTATTATCAGTTCGTAACAATTTAATAATTTGTTAAAGTCTTGCAAAATAAGGCTTTTTCTTTTATAAAAATTTATCAAAGCTTATAAAAATAGC
>CAKPCU010000013.1 GCA_934148015.1 uncultured Bacilli bacterium | reverse complement strand
AAATGCAGAATTTTATTTTCTGCATTCTATTTTACCATTTTCATAAATTTTAAAAATCGTACGACATAATTCGACAAACTAATAATTAAAGCATATTTTCTAAATTATCAGGGATTTTATCTCCAACAACTGCCTTTACAATCCTATCTGATTGTTCTTTAGTTACAGATTTACCAGTTAGATTAGATAATTCATTAATAACATCTCTTATGGTATTTTCATCCTTTAAATTATCTCCCTTTAATTTGTTAGCTAAATCTAAAATCGATTGTTTACTAACGTTAGTTTTTCTTTCTACCTTATTAAGAAAGCTATCGGTTATTCGCATATTAATCACTCCTAAAATATTATATGAGTAATTAATAAATTAGTTATTATTTACTTTAATTTTTATCATAATAAGATTTTATAACATCATAATCACAATAAGGAACATATTCATTTTTAAGAGCCATATAATTATCTCTTCCTTTACCAGCTATTAATATAATATCTCCTTCTTTAGCTAAAGACAATGCCTTATATATTGCCTCTTTTCTATCAATTATCCTTTCATAATTTGTATTTTTACTATTTTTTATTAGATCATCAATAATTTTATTTACATCTTCATACCTAGGATCATCCATAGTAAATATGACATAATCTGATTTATCTAAAACTATTTTACCCATATCTGGTCTTTTTTCTGTCTCTCTTCCACCAGCACTACCAGTAACAGTAATGATTCTTCCTTTCTTAACTTCATTTAAATAAGTTAGTATTTTATCCAAAGCATCAGGAGTATGAGCATAATCAAGCATTACGGTATATTTATTAGTAAATGGTAAAATTTCCATTCTTCCTTTTATTTGATTTAACTTTTGAACATTTTTTAATATATCTTCCATATTCATTTTTCTACATAAACAAACTAATATAGCTGCAACTAAATTAAAAACATTAAAAGAACCTATAAGTGGGCTTTTTACCTCATAATCTTTTTTGTCATATCTAAGAGTAATATTTGTACCATCTACTAATTCATCATAATCTTTTATAATAAGATCATCACTATCTAAAAATCCATATGTTAAAACTTTTCCATTAGCACAGCTTTTTACCTCTTCAAAATGTTTATCAGAACTATTTAAAATAGAATAGCCATCATTTTTTACTTGTCTAAACAACTGACACTTACAATCTATATAATTTTCTAACGTTTTATGAGTATTTAAATGATCCTGTGTTATATTAGTTAAAACTGCTATATCATAACTAATTTGATCTAATCTATGTCTAAAAAACGCTTCGCTAGATGCTTCCATACAAACTGTTTTACATCCAGCATCTATAAATTCATTAAAATAAGGATATAACCTATCTATATCTGGCGTAGTATTTCTAATACTTTCTTCCCTACCATTATATTTTTTACCATTAGTACCAATATAAGCACAACTATTTCCAATTAATTGATATATTAATTCCGCAGTTGTAGTCTTACCATTAGTACCTGTTACACCTATCATTTCTAACTTTTTGTATGGAAAATCATAAAACCTAGCACACAAGCTCCTAAATTCTTTATTAGTATCACTAACTTTAATAACAGGTACACTTTTTTCTCCAACATCTTTAGATACTACTATAGCAGCTGCTCCATTTTTTATAGCATCATCTATAAAATCATGTCTATCTGCATTAACACCCATAGTACAAATAAAAAGATCTCCTTTTTTTACTTCCTTAGAATTTATTTTAATAGCATTTATAACTACATTACTATCTACATTATATAATTCATTTAACTTCTTCATAATACCTCCAGCATATATCTATATTATAAACCAAAATAATTAAATTTAACAACATATAAAAGAAAAAAAGCTATTAACTTTAGCTTTATTTATCAAGATTATATTTTATAAATTTTCTTTTTTTAGAAAAAAGCCACATTATAAGACTATTTCTATTTAAGTCTTTTAGTATTTCTTCTTTAGTCATAAAAAAGTCATTGTATAACATTATTTTCTGTTTAAAATTTAACAAGTACTTTAACATATAAATATCATTTATTCTATATCTATATCCCTTCTTTTTTAAGGTTCTACATATATGTAACTTGCAAGTTAAACATCTTATTTTGCATCCATCTTTAGATAAATACATGCACATGCCCTTATGATCTTTACTATCACAACAACATCCACCACCTAAATTATTATTTAATCTATCTGTTATGCACTTGCCGCATTTAAACTCACAAACATTTTTCCTATAAAAATCAACATCTAATAAATCACAAGCTCTATCATACATAAAGGATAGTCTTTCTTTTTTATTTTTAATATTTAGTGCATTAACAAGTAATGATACCTGTCTTACATTATTATTACCATACTCTATTTCTTTATCATATAATTTACCTTTATATTCAAAAAAGTACTTTTTCTTTGATTTAAGCACTTTTAAAGTTATAGGTATTTTATAAACACCATTTTTTTCTTTTATAATAACTTTTTTCATTACTATTCATCTCTATTTTTAAATTGAAATACTATAGGTGTTCCTTCAAAATCAAAACTTTCTCTTATTTTATTTTCTAAATATCTTTCATAAGAGAAATGTACTAATCCTTTATTATTTACATTAAATGTAAACTTAGGTGGTTTAACACCAGTTTGTGCAGTAAATAATATCTTAAGTCTTCTACCCTTATATGATGGAGGAGCTTTTAGTGCTACAGCATCTGTTATCACATCATTTAGTACGCTTGTTTTAATTTCTTTTCTAGAATTATTATAAACTTTAATTACTTCAGGCATAAGTAGGTGAAGTCTCTTTTTAGTTTTAGCTGATAAAAACACTATTGGTACATAACTTAAAAATTGAAATTCAGCTCTAACCTTCTTAGTAAATTCCTTTATATCCTTATCTTTATCATCTACAGTATCCCATTTATTTACAACAAGAACCATAGCCTTTCCAGCTTCTAGTGCATAACTTGCTATATGTTTATCATGCTCTATTATGCCTTCTTCTGCATTTATAACAACTAAACAAACATCACTTCTATCTATTGCTTTCATACTACGAAGAAGACTATATTTTTCTATATTTTCATATACTCTTCCTTTTTTTCTCATACCAGCTGTATCAATAACAACAAACTTTTCTTTATCATAAGTAAACTCTGTATCAACAGTATCACGAGTAGTACCAGCTACATCACTTACTATTACTCTATCTTCATTTAATATGGCATTAACTAGTGAAGACTTACCGACATTTGGTCTTCCAATTACGCAAAACTTTAATACATCACTACTATAATCTTCTTCTGTAAACTCATTAAACCCACTAGTTACTTCATCCATTAAATCATTAATACCTATATTATGAGATCCTGAAATTGGTATGTAATAATCAAATCCTAGTTCATAAAAATCATACATATTCTCTAACGTTTTCTTATTATCAACTTTATTTATAGCAACTACTACCTTTTTATTACTTTTTCTTAATATATCTCTTACTACATAATCATTTGTAGTTAATCCTTCTTTACCATCAACAATAAATATAACAACATCAGCTTCATTTATAGCAAGTGTAGCTTGCATTTTAATTTCTTTATTAAATGCATCTTCTCCTATATCAATACCACCAGTATCAATAACATTAAATTTATAATTATAATATGTACCAGTTCCATAAATTCTATCTCTAGTAACACCAGGAGTATCTTCAATAATAGCTTGTTTTCTACCAACTAATCTATTAAATATAGTAGATTTACCAACGTTTGGTCTTCCAACTAATGCTATAGTAGGTATTTTCATACTAATCACCTCAACTTCGTTTATAAATTATAACATAATTTTATAAAAAAAAGAAGTACTTAAGAAACTAGTCCATATACTTCCTTTTCTATCATATTTTGTATTTCTTTTTTTCCTAACTTAGTCTTAGATGAGAATAAAACTAATTCATCTCCTAAAGCTAAATCTATATTATCAGTAATTTGTTTTTTACACTTATCCCTTTGTGTAGTTCCAACTTTATCTACCTTTGTTGCAACTAATATAACTTTAACTCCGTGAAACTTAAGAAAATTATACATAAGTAAGTCATCTTCGGTTGGCTTATGTCTAAAATCAACAAGCATAAATACCCATTTTAATTCTTTTCTTTCTGATAAATATTCTTCTATCATCATACCAAATTTCTTTTGTTTATTGTGGCTTACACTAGCATATCCATATCCAGGAACATCTACTAAGTAAAATGCATCATTTACCTTATAAAAGTTTATTGTCTGAGTCTTACCAGGTTTACCAGATATTCTTGCAAAGTCTCTTCTTTCCATAATAGAATTAGTAAAACTTGATTTACCAACATTACTTCTTCCTATAAGTAAGAACTCTGGTTTGTTATCTACTGGATACTGACTTCTTCTTACCGCAATATTAGATAATTCGGTCTTTGAAATTTTCATATGTTAATCACCTTCATTATTATGTTACAAAAATGTTTTAATATAACACTTCGTGCAAAAGTATTATAACAAAGTTATTAATAAAATGCAAATTGGCCATATATATTTAATTATTAATAGCTATTTCAGCTATTTTTTTAGCATCATCAAAAGTTTTACATGCACATATAAATAGTCCTTTATGACAAAAAGTAATAGTATCAACACCACTTACCTTTTGTAATTCTTCACCTTCAAGTCCTGCCCAAGATGCTGGAAATGGCTTTTTAACGTCAAAACTATTTATACTACTTGGTGTTGCAACTACGTTATATCCTCCTCTTTTAGATGGAAAAATAGTATATAATATATCTTTTGCTTTAGGATTTACAGAAGATAAAACTATATCTTGCCATGGCATATATCTATCTAAAATTAACACTCCATTACTGCATAAATTAATTTTTTCTTCAACTATTGTTCTAGCTTTTTCTTTTGCAACCATCTTAGATATAAAATTATTAAATATAGTATTTAAAAATAAAACAGCATCTAAAAATCTTTCACTTTCTTTATCATTTTCATACCAAACAGGATTAAAACTACTTATTAAAGATGGTATACTTTGATATTTTACTGGTATATTAACATTTAAACTTTGTCCATTATCATCTCTATCTATATCCATGATTAAATTCTTATCTACTGAATTTTTAAATGCATCTATGTTATCTACCTCTAGTTTTTTTACAACATCATAACCAAACTCATTCCATATAAGACCACATGAAGCATATTTTATACCATTATCACGATGTTTATCAAAATCATTACCATGATGATCATATTTACCAAAACCAATATCATAAATAAATTTATCTTTCATACTATCATCTACTTTATTAGTTCTATATAATTTAATACTACCAAATTTATTTAATAGTATTACACTAGCCATAACCTCATCAGCATGAAACGTACCACTATGTGTAATAAATGATGCATCTTCTTTATTTTCTACTAATTCTATTACAACTTCTTCATTATATATATTTTTTAACACTTTCTTCATACTTATCACCTATTTATTTGTATTATTATAATAATTTAATTCTGATAATTTTCTTGACACTTCATCTAAATCATCAATATCTACTTCATAATTTAATATTTCTTCTATATCAAATATTAAATTATTTAAAGAGCTATATTTACTATAATCTATATCATATCTTTTTAATACTTCTATATCATTATCACTTAAATATATACCATTACCTCTATTTTTAATAAAGGATTTATCTTCATATACATCTTTAACTAATTTTTCTATATCTAGATTTTTATTATTAACTATCAACTAAATCACCTTTTATATCATAACATAATTATCAAAAAAAGGACACTTTTGTATCCTAATTATTTTCTTTTGCATATTTTCATCTTAACTTACTATATAATGTATTATTTTTTCATCACTTTTTTTAGTGCCATCATAATTATAATAAATTAGTACAGTTTCAATTGCTAATTTAAGCATCAACATATAAAGTATAAGTTCACGTCCATAACTAGTGTTTTTATATTTATTTATATATGTATCAGTTTTTGTTCTCATTTCCTTATCAATTGGGATAATATTGTAATTAAATTTTTTTACTTTTTGTGTGAATGTATAAAATAATCCACTGTAATATTCATCTGCCATTTCAAGATTAAGTTCATAAATTGCCCTAGGAGTTTTTCTTTCATTTATACTTCTTACAAGATTTAAATCTGCCTCATATCTACTTTTTAAAAAAAACTTTTCTTCATTTTTATCCATAAAAATATTTATCCTTTCATTATTATACAAATTTAACGATTCATTTTTTATATCATAACATAATTATCAAAAAAAGGACACTTTTGTATCCTAATTATTTTCTTCAATATTATATGTTTTACACATATTATTTAATTTTTCTATTATTTCATCAGCTTCACTAAATGAATTTAACTTAGCACCACAAGCATACATATGACCTCCACCATTATATTGTTCAAATAACTTATTAATAACAGGTCCTCTTGATCTCGCATATGCTCTAATTACATTATTTTTAACATCTTCAACAAATACAGTCCAAACAATTAAATTATTAATATAATTATAATTATTCATTATTCCACCAATACTAGCTGAATCAACTTTATATTTTTTTAAATCATCTTTAGTAATTTTTATGCTTCCAACACCATCTTTTGTAATATTCATATTAAGAGATATAAAGCCTTCTAACCTAACTTCACTAATATCTCTTCTATATAATTTACTATATAAACTGCTAGTATCTATATTATTTTCTCCAACTAATCTAGATACTATTTTATATGTATTTGGTGATGTAACTCCAAATAAGAATCTATTTGTATCAGCAATAATTCCTAAAAATAAACACTGACTAGCATGTTTTGGAATTTTTAAATTAAATTCATATGCTAGTGATGCTATTATTTCACAAGTACTAGATGCATTTTCATTTACTATATCATATTTAGAAAATTCATCTATCTTTGGATGATGATCTATTTTTATTTTCTCTTTAAACTTATAAAAGTTAGCTGAATCAATTCTTTTAATATCTGGTATATCAAGTGCTATTAAAAGTGAAGATGAGCTCTCTTCATCTGTAACTTTATCATGATGACCAAAAAACTTAAATTTAGAAATAGGAGATCCTACAACTTTTACATTTTTACCTTCAAAATTACTTTCTATTATTTCTTTTAATGCAAACGTAGAACCAAGTGCATCTGGATCTCCTCCAATATGTCTTGCAATTACTATGTTATCGTACTTTTTTATTAAATCTAATAATTTATTTTGCATTATACTATTCCTTATACTAATTCATAAGTATCTTTAGCTATCATAAGTTCTTCGTCTGTTGGAATTATATAACATTTTATAGATGAATCTTCAGTAGAAATTAATCTTTCTTCTCCTCTTACATTATTAGCTTCACTATCTAATTTAACACCAAGAGAAGATAAACCATTTATTATATCACGTCTTGTATCTTTAGAATTTTCTCCAACACCAGCAGTGAAGCATATAGCATCGCAACCATTCATTTCAACATAATATTTAGCTATGTAATCTATTATTCTTCTAACATACATTTTTTGTGCTAAAATACAATTTTCATCACCAGATGCTATACCATCTTCTATATCTCTAGAATCAGCACTTTTTTTACTTAATGCTAAAAGTCCACTTTCTTTATTAATCATAGTATCTATTTCTTTAGGACTCATATTAGTTTTTTCCATTATATAAGGAATAATACTAGCATCTATATCTCCACATCTAGTACCCATAATTAAACCAGCATTAGGAGTAAGTCCCATAGATGTATTTAAACATTTTCCATTTACTATTGCACTAATAGATGCACCATTACCAATATGGCAAGTAATTAGTTTAGTATCTTTCTTACCAAGTAAATCATTAAGCCTCATAGAAACATACTTATGAGATGTACCATGAGCTCCATAACGTCTTACTTTATAATCTGTATATAAGTTATATGGAAGAGCATATAAATAATTTTCTTTAGGCATAGTTTGGTGAAAAGCTGTATCAAAAACAGCTGTTTGAACAGCACCAGGAAATACTTCCATAGCAGCTTTAATACCTTTTGCTGCAGCTGGATTATGAAGTGGTGCAAGTGATGATAACTCTTCTATTTTAGATAAAACTTCTTCATCAACTATAACAGTCTTATCAAAGTAATCTCCACCTTGAACTATTCTATGTCCAATTCCCTTAATTTCATCTAACGATTCAACTACATCATTTTCTTCTAATTCTTTTACTAAAGCTTCAAAAGCTTTTTCATGATTTTCTAAAAAAGTTTCTCTCTTTATTTTCTCACCATTTAACTTTATTGTGTAAAAACTTTTTTCATCTCCTATTCTTTCCATCAATCCAGAAATTAATACCTTTTCTTCTGGCATTTCATATAACTGGAACTTAAGAGATGAAGAACCAGCATTTACTGATAAAATTTTCATATAATCACACTCCTAGAAATGATTGTACCATAATTTTTAAAGAATTAAAAGAAAAAAGGCAGCAAAAACTCATGCTACCTTTTATATATATAAACTACTTAGAAACGTTATATGATCCACCTAATTGTGATTCACCCATTTTAACTAAACGTTTTGTGATTTCACCACCAACTGTACCATTTGCTCTTGAAGTAGCATCTGGACCTAAGTTAACACCAAATTCATTAGCTATTTCGTATTTCATTTGTTCAATAGCTTGTTTAGCTTGTGGAGCTACTAATCTGTTGCTGTTACTTGATTTCATGTGTTTTCACCTCCTGTACACTAATAGAATGTGAAAAACTAAAAATTTCATACAAAAATTCACATGGTAATTATTGTAAATTTTTTTTATTTTAAAAAAATAAAGGTATACATAAGTATATCTTTATTATTAACTATATCAAGTTTTTTATGCAGCTCTACCAAATCCTCCAAAGCCACCAAAATCATTATAATCATCATTTGATTTATTATTAAAAGTATCATTAAAGTTATTACTAAAATTATTAAAATTATTATTTTGTTTTATATCCGATAATGATTTTTCACCATTACAAACAGATTCTAAATCAGAATACTTTTTCTTAAGAGCATCATAATCTTCTAATAACTGTCTATTTAATCCATTATCCGTAACAGCTCTTCCCCAGTCATATATTTCATGCAAAAGATCTGTTGTTGCTTTCATAGGATAAACAACATGTGCATTTAAAGTATTTTTTATTTCATTTGCAACTTCTTCACTTAATTTTTCAACATCGCCTTTAGATTTAAATATTCTATTTTCATTATCTGGTAATTTATTAAAACTTTGACCATATAAATCATTGTTCGATGCTGAATTAAAATTATTATTTGAATACTGAACAGGTTCTGGTTTTATTTCTGGAGTAGTTTGCATTATAGGAGTTGGTGTAACTGGTTCTATTACAGGTGCAGGGTTTGGTGTATTAACAGTAGGTACTATAAAATCAGGTGTTTGATTTATTGATGGAACTTCAGGTAATGGTATATTATTTATATCAGGTTCTTTAACCTCAGGAGTTATTTTTACATCTGGAACTATTGGTTCTTCTTTTACAGTATTTTCTTGGACTTTATTTTCTTGAACTTTTTCTTCTTTTTCAGCAACAGATACATCATTTAAAACGATAACATTTCCATTGTCTACATCAATATTTAGTCCACTTTTAATATTACTCTTTTTTTCACTCATAAGAAATTCCTCCTAATATACTATTCATTTTCACTATTTAAAACTTGCTGTCCATCTTTAGCAATTTTTCGCATAGCATCCTTAATTTTAGTCCACTCTTCACTATCAGTTATATTTTCAAGTGAATAGACTCCATCCTTATCATTTAATATAGCAACATATAATTTTATCATATCATTTTCATCAACTTCATTAAAAGTATAAACGATGTATTTCTTATCACTGTCTTTTAACCTAAAAATAGATAAACGTTCTGCATCCTTTTTTGTGCCACCATCATCTACTATTACAAATTTTTCTCTCTCATTAGTTTGTAGTGCAGACATTCCATTAGCAAAACTTTGTCCAACATTGACTTTTTTTCCACTTCCTATGCTACTTAATGTTACCATAAAAACACCTCTTTTATTCTTATATATTTTATTTTAACACACTTATTTTCTTTTTGCAACAAAATAAGCACAATCAAAAGCACAATTTTCTTTTATATACTTATCTAGATTATCAATATCATTAAACTCTTTACAATTAGGATTTTTATGATCATAAAAACCCTTTAATCTCAATTTACCATAAGCCCAGTCACCAACTACATAATCAAACTCTTTAAAATAGTCAGTACACTTACTAATAAATTCATCTTTATTGTATCCATTTTTATAATTTTTAATTATATCATAGTCATTATCATTAATTATAACCATTTCCATAAAATAGCCTCCAAGTAGAATTATAACAAAAATTTAATCTAATGGCAAACTATATGACGGATTATTATTTGATATATAATTAGATACACTTCCCTTTACTACTCTTAAAACAATTGGAATTTTAGATATTAACTTAGTATCTTTAGATGTAAAGGGTAAGATAGTTCTTTGAGTAACTTCAACATAAACATATACTTCTATTAAAGCACTATTTATACCATACTCTTTAACTGATGTTTTAACATCCAAACCTACATTACCAGAATACTCTATTTTTACAGGTATTTTAGGTCCTAAATTATATAAAAAAACATTATTAAAAATCATTCCCATAGGTACCATATAAACCATTTTATTTTTATTCTTTTTATCTAAATTGCCAAAAAACATTTCAGAAGGTAAATTCTTCCCTTGCTCTATTTCTTTAAGTCTTTTTCTAACGTTTTTTGAGGTAATAATCAAAGCTTCATTTAAAACAGTGGTATCAAAATCTATGCTTTCTATTTCTCCATCATTATTTTTTACAATTTCATAATATTTATTATTTTTTAAAAGTTTATTTAGTTCTTCAATTCCTGTATTTCTTAAAACTTCAATTCCCATTCTTTTGGTTTGTACTTCCATATAACTAGCTAAAACTGGAATGGCTTTTTTACTTAATATATTAAGAAATATAATAGTTGTTATAATTATAGATATAAATAATAATATATATTTTCTTTTAAGTTTTTTTATCATATTATCACATAATAATATATGAAAAAAAGAAGAGTATTATTTCTTCTTAAATAATTCAATTATTTTATCTATATATTTTGCTAAATTAAACTTAGTAACACCAAAATAAAACAATAACAATATTACTATTAATATAATAATTACTATCAAAAGTTTTTTTTGTTTACCTTTCTTTCCCAAAGTCTTGGATAAAGTGCTGAAATCTTCAAAATCATTTTTTGTAAACATATTTGAATCAGTATAAAAAGTTTTATCTGCTTTAACCAAAGTCTTTTCTATATCATTTGTAATTTCATTAGTAGTAGAATTTATACCTGTTATTTCTTGACTACCGAATTCTGTTTCAACTGGTTTTGTAACAACTGTATTTGCACTACCTCTTAAATCAGATAATATATCAAGTTCATCACTCACTTCTTCTTTTTTTAAAGCCATAGTGTTAATAAGTTCTTCTAACTCTTTTTCCTCTTTTTCTAAATTGACTATACTTTTATCATATCTTTTATTTCGCTCTGTAAAATCTATATATTTTTTCTTTTCCTTAGCCTCTTCCATAAAGGTTCTTCTTTTTTTTGCATCATTTATTATTTCATTTATATCATAACTTTTTCTTTCACTTCTATATAGATTGGATGTATTTTCTTCATCATAACCAGTATAATTTTTTAAAGTCCTATATTGTCTTGTATCATATTTATTATCTAACATATCTTTTAGTTTATTTAAATTAATTTCTCTTGCTGAATCCAAAACCTCTGTATTTTTATATGTAGTATCACGGTATATATCATCGTATACATCTTCATATAATTTAGTGTTTTTTCTCGATCTTTCAAATTTTTTATTTTCACCTATTTGATACTTATCCATTCTAGACTGCATGATATACCTCCGTACTATATAAATAATAACATACTTTACATTTTTTTAAAAGTATTATTGCTTTTTTTTCCAGCTCTTTATATAATTGTGCTATAGGAGGAATTTTATGAAATTCAAAGTTGATAAGGACTCTTGCATTGGATGCGGTGCATGTCAAGCTATATGTGGTGAAATATTTGAAATAAATGATGATGGTTATGCTACTGCAAAAGATGTATTAGTTAGTGATCCTGAAGTAAAAGAAGATGCTATTAGTGCAATGGAAGGTTGCCCTACTAGCGCTATAAGTGAAGAAAAAGAAGATTAATCTTTATAGACTCAATCTTCTTTTTACTTATATCTGGCTAAATTCTTTAGTTGTCTAACTTCCTTGGTAGTTAACATTCTTCTTTCACCACTTTTTAAGTTACCTAATCCGATGAAAGCAAAAGATTCTCTTTTTAATTTTAAAACTTCGTGATCTATACTTTCAAATATTCTTTTAACCTCATGATTCTTACCTTCATGAATTGTTATTTCTACTATAGATGTTAAACTTTTCTTATCTATTTTTTTAAGTTTTACCCTAGATGGATAAACTTTACTTCCATCTAATAAAATACCTTGCTTTAGTTTTTTTATTTCATCTCCTGTAACTATTCCTTTTACTTTAGCTACATAAAACTTATCTATTTTATTTGATGGATGCATTAAAAGATTAGCAAAATCACCATCATTAGTTAATAAAAGCACTCCAGTTGTATCATAATCCAATCTACCTATTGGATAAATTCTTTTAGGAATATCATCAAAATAATCTAATACCGTTTTTCTTCCTTTATCATCTTTTGTTGTACAAACAACTCCTCTTGGTTTATAAAATAAGAAATATTCCTTTGATTCATACCCTATTGGGTTTCCCTCTACTAATATTTCATCAGAAAGTGAAGCCTTATCTCCTAAATTAGCTACCTTTCCATTTACTAAAACTTTCTTTTTTAAAATTAATTCTTCTGCCTTCCTTCTAGAACAATATCCAGAATTTGCTATTAGTTTTTGAACTCTATCCATTATTACACCTTCTTTATACTTTTGTGATTTTTCATTAATTTTTTAATGCCTACCCCTTTAAACGCAATTGTTGCAATAGACTTATCTACCATAACGACAACACCTGGTCCATAAGAGTCATGAACTACATTATCACCAACATTCAAGCCATTATCTAGATTAAACATCTTTGTTTTATCTAATTTACTTACAAACTCTTTTTTAATACTTGGTTTATCTATATATTCATCATCAATTTCGCTTATAAATCTACTTGGCATATTAACACTTGTTTTACCAAATAAAGTTCTTCTTAAAGCATTTAATAGATATAGTTTTTTCTTTGCACGTGTTATAGCAACATAACATAGTCTTCTTTCTTCTTCTAATCCCTCTTCTTCAAAAGATGAGTTAACATGTGGAAAAATATTTTCTTCCATACCTATTACAAATACATAATCAAACTCTAGTCCCTTAACAGCATGAATAGTCATTAAAGTAACTTTACTAGTATCATCATTTTTCTGTTCGTTAACATCACTTACTAAACTCACCTCATTTAAAAATTCCTCAAGTGATGCTATACCACTTTCTTCTTCAAATGTCTTAGATATAGATTTAAATTCATTTAAGTTTTCTAATCTAATATCAGCTTCTAGCGTGCGTTCACTTTCTAATTCTTTTTTTATTCCAGATTTGTTTAAAACCATGTCAATGGTTTCAGTAAGACTTAAATTATTACTTAAATCAATCATTTCTTCTATTTGCTTTTTAAATTCTAATTCCTTACCACTTTTTATAGTATCAAAAATGGAAGTTCCATTAAGAACACTTTCCATACTTAAATTATCCACTGTTTTAGAACCAATACCTCTTTTTGGATAATTAATTATTCTAAGAAGTGATATATCATCTTTAGTATTATATATTAACTTTAAATATGCTAATAAATCTTTAATTTCTTTTCTTGAATAGAATGCGAATGCACCAACTATTCTATATGGAATATTACTATTTAAAAAACCTTCTTCTATCGTTCTTGACTGTGCATTAGTTCGATATAATACTGCTATATCATCTAGGTTAACACCTTTATTTTTAAGTTCTTTTATTTCCTTTGTAACATATGAAGCCTCATCTTTTTCATCATTTGCTTTAATATACTTAATCTTTTCACCTTCTTCATTTAAGGTCCAAAGATTTTTATCTTTCTTATTAATATTATTTTTAATAACACTATTAGCTGCATTTAAAATCATCTTAGTAGAACGATAATTTTGCTCTAAAAGTATTACTTTAGCATCTTTATAATCTTTTTCAAAGTTTAATATATTTTTATAATTTGCACCTCTCCAAGAATATATAGACTGAGCTTCATCACCTACTACACATATATTTTTATATTTTGCACTTATCATTTTTGATAATGTATATTGTGCCTCGTTAGTATCTTGATACTCATCTATAAATACATACTTAAATAATTCTTGATAACTATCTAATACATCTTTATACTTATTAAAAAGCATTACTGGCATAGTAAGTAAATCATCAAAATCAAGTGAATTATTTCTTTTTAAAGCTTCTTGATATTTTTCATATACTTTATAAGTTATTTCACTTACATCATCTACTGCTAAAGATTTATAACGACTAGGAGACATCATCTCATTTTTACAAGAACTTATATTATTTTTAATAAACTTAGGATTACATCTTGTAGTATCTATATTTAATTCTTTCATTATCTTTTTTATTAAAGTTAATGAATCATCACTATCTATAATAGTAAAGTTTTTTTCATATCCTAATTTTTCATAATTTTCTTTTATTATTCTAAGACCAAAAGAATGAAATGTAGATATTTGCATATCATAAGCCTTACTACCTACCATTTTAATTATTCTTTCTTTCATTTCGCGAGCTGCCTTATTAGTAAACGTAATTGCAAGTATATTCTTTGGATTTGCACCCTTTTCTTCTATTAAATAAGCTATTTTAGTTGTTAAAACACTAGTCTTACCAGAACCTGCACCTGCTAATATAAGAACTGGTCCATCATCTGCTAAAACAGCTTCTTTTTGTTTGTCATTTAAGTAATCTATATTCATAATACACCATCTTTCATTTAATTTTAAAAATATATTTAATTAAGTAAGTATATGTTATCACACATACAATTGTTTGTAAATAGTTTTTTTACTTGCAAAGAAAAAATATATGTACTAAATAAATTATACACATATTTTTTAACTAAGTACATAAAGAATTATATACATGAATATTCCTGTTATAATAGTTAAAATTATAATTAAATAATACAAAATGAACAATATATTTCTTAGATATTTATTTTTGATGTTTTTAATAAAAGCTAACACAATAAAACAAAGAAATATAGTACTTATTACCATAAAAAATTTATTTATGATAACCTCTACATTATAAAACAAACTTATTAATATTTTATAAATAAATACATATAAAATAAAAATAACGTTATACTTTTTTATTAAAGAATTATACTCAAAAGAATATAATATACCGTCTTTTTTCTTAAGCAAAATTAAATATATAATAAGAAATATAATTAAAGTAAATAAACCAAATTTAAAATTATTAATTATTTTATTAAAAAAATATATCCATGATAACATAAAAAATAAATTATTATATACAAAACCTTTATCATTAATTAAAGATTTATATAATATAATAAATACCATAAGACAAATTACTAGTATTAAAGCTTGTTTAAACAAAGGAAAATAAAAAGTAGCAAAATAAATAGAAGATAAATTTAAATATATTGTGCTAATTAAAATAGTAGTTACATTAAAAATAAATATTACTATATTGTATTTTTTATTATAACTTATACTTTTTTTATTAAACAAACCTTTAACTTCAAATACTATAAACAGTATATAAATTATAAATAATATTATATAAGATAAATTATTATATATCTTTGTTATGTCATATTTATAATTGTTAACTACTAATATGACTAATGATGGTAATACTATAAATAATATATTATTCAATATTTTTAGAATCTTATTCATACCATTACCTTCCAATCTTTAATGCTATATCAGTTAAATTAATGTATTTTTTTATTGTAGTTTCATATATACTTAAAATATATTTATTTGATTCTTTAAAATAATTATAATCTGCTTTAACAATAGAATAATATGCACTTTTTTTATTAACGGTTTCTTCTAATAGATTGATATAAGAATCATTTTTAAGTAAATCATACATATTATCATCATATTTTAAGTATTTACCTAAAATACTTTTTATTTTCTTTTCTTTAGCTTTTATTAAAGAGTTATATTCATCACTACCAGTTTTATTTTTATTATAAAATACATCATAATATTCTATTAATGTATATTTTTTATCTTTTATTCTTAATACTTCTTTATTTAATTCATTATTTATTTCATTAAATGCCTTTTTTAATTCTTCTAAGTCTTTATTATCATAATTACTACTTTTCATATTATTAATTAATATTATATTATCATCTAACTTTTTCATATCAGTATTTATTTTATTAATAATGTTATAAGATACTTCTATTTTTCTATTTATATTAAATAAATATAGACCCATATCTATTATTAAATAACTACCTAATATAATTATTATAATAAATAAAATACTTAATAATTTATTTTTTTCTTTTTTAAGTAGCATTTTATCACATCTTTCTTTCTTACTGTTTGTAATAACTTGTATTTAAATACTTTTGACTTACATACTTACCATTTTCAAATTCTTTTAAGTAACTAACATATCCTCCATTTGAAAAGTACGAATATGGCTCATATGTCTTATTACCTAATGTTTTATCACTAGACCATATATCAACTGTTAGTTTACCTCCTACAACATATGAAGTAATATATACAGGATAGTCATATTGATTCTTAAATTTATAATCCGTAGTTGTAGAATATACCGTTGCATCTAGTCCTTTTGGAACATAAACTGGGGCATAAGAATGATTTATTCTATAAATAGTCTCTAAATTTGCCCTTAACTGTGCATTATAAAGTGTTGTAGCTAATTGACAAACTCCTCCACCATTAGCAGTTGATAAAACTTTATTAACATATGCAGGAGCTGGTAAATAACCATTTTTAGCACTATATGGACCAACTACCTTTAAGTATGAAAACTCATCGTCTTTCATTAGCACGGTACCATTTAATTTAGAGGCTGCTAAAACTATGTTATGACCTCTATTACCAACATTTTTAAAAGAAGTTGTATAGCTTGCAATTTTAGTATTTATAGATGCTAATTCTTTATTTTTATCTTCAATTTTAATAACAGTGCCATAAGCTTCTACTTTAGTTTGATCAGTTAAATTCTTTAAACTTTTTTCTAGTTCTTTAACTGTTTTATCTACATCAAGAATAAATCCATTTACGGAAGATGCATATGAAACATTATGTTTATCATCAACAACAAGACCATCTTCTCTTTCTTGAGCATCTAAACGTGTCTTTAAATATATAACAAATTTATTAATACTTTCTTTATCATAAGTTCCTTTTAAGTAAAATACTTTTCTTTTCTTTTTTAAATTTATCATTTTTAATTTATCTATTAAAGATAAATTTTTATTATAATTTATTATCTTATTTTTAATATCATCTTTATTAGTTGTAATGCCAAGTTCTTTATATGTATAGTCATAATCTCCATTAACGTTTGATATAGTTATTTTGCCATCAGTAATTTTTTCATTTTCACTATTTATTATATCGTCTAACTTACTTATCTTTTTACCAGATAAATTAATATTATTAAAATAAATGCCTGGGTAAAATAAACCGTTATACTTTTTTACTAGAGTAAATTCATAAATAGTTGCACTTAGTAAAATGATAATTAAAATACCAAGGCATATAAAAACATTTCTTTTTACGTTATTGCCACTTGATATAGAATTATATTTTTTTATTTCATCATCCAATAAAAGCACTTCCTCATCAGATAATTCTCCTTGTTTTATAGCTTCATTTTTGTACTTAGAAAAATATCTATTAAAAGTTTTATTACTAAACGATACGTTTGTTTTGTTTTGATATTCATAATATGCTAAATTCTTTTTTTCTTCTTCAGATAGCAGTTTAAAAAACTTAATCATAATAAGTGATTTATTATAAAATGCAAGAATGCTAATAATTTTAGAATATACAAAAGATACGGTTCTTTCATCTTTTTTAATATTACACTGAGATTTTATTCTTTCTATGATTAATTCATCTTTTAATACATTAAGAATAGTTTTAATCGCTAATAAATTTTTATTTTCATCTTTTAAAAGTATATCAAGAGCTTCATTTAACTCATGGTTAAAAAGTAAATTTTTAACATAATTTACTCTTTGATTTTCATCTAAATTATTTATTTTACTACCACTATTTGCCATACTATCAACACCCTATCATATAAATCATTATAAATTAAAACCTTTTAAAAGTAAATAAGAACCCTTAATAATTTATAGAATATACTACTATTGTAAGTGAGGAGGATAAATGTGAAAAAGAAAATTATTATAATAATTTGCAGTCTTTTAGTATTGTTAGTAGGAACTTTACTAATTATAAAGATGCAAAAACTAAAAAAGAAAGATAATAATGAATTAAAAGAAGTTAAAGTGGCAGAAGTTGCACACACAATATTTTATGCACCTATGTATGCTGCTATAAGTAAAGACTATTTTAAAGATGAAAATATTAAAATAGATTTAAGTCTAACAGCAGGTGCTGATAAAGTTACAGCAGCAGTATTATCGGGTGATGTTGATATTGGATTTTGTGGCAGTGAAGCCACTATATATGTATATAATAGTGATGAAGAAGATTATCTTGTAAACTTTGCAAGATTAACTAAAAAAGATGGTTCATTTTTAGTATCAAGAAAAAAATATGATAACTTTAAACTAGAAGACTTAAAAGGGAAAAAAGTAATTGGTGGAAGAAAAGGTGGAATGCCTGAAATGACATTTGAATGGGGATTAAAACAAAATGGAATTGATCCTAAAAAAGATTTAAGCATTGATACTAGTATAGCCTTTTCAGCTATGGAAGGAGCATTTATAGGAGGTAATGGTGACTTTGTAACACTATTTGAACCTAATGCACTAAGTGTTGAAAAACAAGGTTTAGGATACGTTGTTGCATATGTTGGTGAATTTGGTGGTGAAGTTCCATATACTGCTTATAATGCAAGAAAAAGTTATATAGAAAATAATAAAGATTTAATTAATGGATTTACAAAAGCTATTAATAAAGGGTTAAAGTATGTAAATGAAACAGATTCTAGTATAGTTGCAAAAGATATATATGAATTCTTCCCTGAATTATCATTAAATGATTTAACCGCAATCATTGAAAGATATAAAACAAATGAAGCTTGGCCTACTTCATCAGATATAACAAAAAAAGACTTTGAACATCTACAAGATATAATTATTAGTGCTGGAGAATTAGATAAAAAAGCACCATATGACAAATTAGTTTTTGAAGGATAAGTTATGAATGAACTCTTAAAAATAGAAGAGTTAGAAAAAAATTACTTATCTAAGAAAAATGCCATATGTGCTCTTAAGAATATTAATTTAACAGTTAATGAAAATGAGTTTGTAGTACTAGTTGGACCATCTGGATGTGGCAAATCAACTATTTTATCAATAATTGGAAATTTAGAGAAAAAAAGTTCTGGTAATATTAAATTTAAAAATAATAATGTAAAAATAGGTTATATGTTTCAAGAGGACACACTATTTCCTTGGTTAAATGTTTTAGATAACTGTCTATTAGGACTTAAGATAAGAAAAGAAATAAATGAAAGTAATATATCATATGTTAAAGGATTATTAGAAAAATATGGTCTTTCTGCTTTTGAAAAGAGTTTTCCAAGAGAACTTTCTGGTGGTATGAGGCAAAGAGTTGCTTGAATGTTATAAAGACACTTATGGCATTAAAAAATTGACTCAAATTTATGAATCAATTTCTTTCTTTTTTGTTTTATTTTTTTCTAACTTTTTAGCATCATCAACTTGTTTTAATCCTAAATTAATAAAGTATATTATTACAAGCCAAGCTAATATTGTCATAGTTATTTGAACTAGGTAGTATGGAGAATTAATTGGCATATCCCAAATACCATGTAACACAGCTGGAATTAAACATATAAGTAAAAATCTCTTATCATTTAAATGTTTTCTATCTAATTTTTCAAATCCCTTAACATACATTAATGCTGCTCCTTCAATAGCTGCCCAAGCAACATGTCCTCCTGGAGCTAAAAATCCACGTAATTTAATTATACTAAGCATAGCAGCATTTCCACTATTTAAACCAAATCTTAAAATATATCCAGCTGTTTCAAATGCTGCAAACCCAGCTCCAACTGCTGCTCCTATAAGTAATCCATCTAGAATATAATTACTTTTTTTACTTTTAAATAGGAATAATGCAACTACTATAGCCTTAGCAACTTCTTCTACAAAACCAACTGTTAATGCACCTGTATATGTTGATATATCCATATTAAATCCTAGTGTTGAAAGTAATATCGTAAAAATTAAACTTAAAGCTCCTCCAAGTACGAAATACTTAACAACTTTATAAAATGGAATATTTCTAAACAAATTAATTTCATAAAAGAACATTAATACCGTAACTGGAATAGCAAATGCACCAAGCATTATCATAGCAGGTAAAAAATTTACTTGTCCATATGTAATATAACCCATTCTTGTTGGTATATATGCAATTATAAAAAATATCAGTATCTTAAAATATACCCATGCACTTGCATTTTTAGGATCAATGTCGCTAACTTTAGGTGTAGTTCTTTCATCACCACATATAAATACTTCATCTAATTCTTTATCATCATGTTTTTTAAAAGTATTTTTAAACAAATCTTTAAACGTAACATAGTTTTCTGATTTAGCACCTGTTATCTTATCTAGATTTTCTGTTATTATATTTGTTTGAACCTTCTTAACTAAAGGAAAACCACATTCAGGGCAATTTTGTTCATCACCATTTATTTTTTTACCACACTCTGGACAAACCTCATTTGATTGCTTAATACCACAATGTGGACATACCTTTGCACTAGATGATATTTCTTTTTTGCATTCACTACATTTAATTAACGCCATGTTCTCTACCTCCCTTGTGATAATGTACTAATTATATGTTCTACTACACTATTAATTTCAGAAGAATTAGTATTTTCTTCCTTAGAAGCTATCATATAAACATTGTTATTCATAATAGTAGCATATCTATTATCTACTACTAAATGCCCACTAGATGTATAGTTATATGCTAATCCATAAACTGTTTTACCACCTATTTGACCAGATACTAAATCTATTGTTATTGTAAGATCACTATACTCTTTTCTCATGTAATCAGTAAATGCATTTAAAAACTGTACTTCATTTGTGTAACCTGTATATCTACCAACAATTATATATGGTATTAAAGCTCCCTCATTATCAATATTTTTAGCTACGTAAATAAAACCATCCTTATCAGTTGCAACTTTGTATGAACTAGGATATTCAAAAGATATACCTAATTTCGAATCAGTATAAGTCATATATCCACTTGTTTTAGCAGGCTCTGTTGTACCTTGTGTATCTGGATTATTAGTTTTATTATTGTTTGTAGTACCCTTATTTTGTGTGTATATTAGAAATAAAATAATTACTACTGCAAATATAAATAAATATCTATAACTATCTTTTTTAAATTTACCAGTAAATCTACTTCCATCATTATTTGTGTTATTGTTATTATTACCTAAGTTATTTGCATTCTTATTTAACTCATAACCACACTTTGGACAAACATCTGCCTTATCACTAATCTTATTATTACATTCTGGGCACTTAATTAAAGCCATATTTACATCCTCCTTTATTTATCAATATAACCACTTGTTTTTTGTGTGTACATCTCATCTGTTACAGACTTATATCTTTGACCATCATAATCATCATTAAAACCATTGTAAGCTTTATAAATTTCATTAGTTTCAGTATCATATACCCTTTCATAGCCAAGTGTTGCATCACTTTGTTTTTGACTCATAATATCATAAGTCTTATTTCTATTTTCCCATGCACTCATATATGAATCAAAAGCTCTTTGTATTGAAGCACTAAGTTCTAAAGCTTTTTTAGTTTGTGCATTTCCATCATCAATTGTTTGTTTAACATAACTATCTGTAAAAGAAATAGAATTAATAGAATTTAATAATATATCTTTATAATTTACAAATTCATTTTCATCTGCAGTTATTGCCATTATATCGTATACCATATAATATAATGTATCTATTCCATTAATATAATTATCACCAAAGTTAACAATAGAAGCTAAAAATAATCCTTCACCTTTTTTATTATTAGAACCAGTAAATGTACCTCTTAATACTTTACTATCTAATGCTACACTTTTCATTGAAGCATTACCTTCTTGTTCTTCTATTTTTGTAAAATTAGAATATGTAGGAAAGTCAAAGCTTGATAAAGTAGACTCTGCATTTTTTATATAATTTGCTATATCACCAAACTTTTCATAGAACCCTTGAACAGTTGGATTATCCAAAACAACAGCATCAGCAAATAATTTGTACTGTCCTTTAGACAAGTTAGAATAATCCTTCCAAAAGTTTTTGGATGCTTCACTTTTAAGTAGTGGCTGAATTTTAAGCATTAAAAATATAGAATTATTAGTATTATTAGGATCTGTTACTTTTATTGCATAATACATTCCAACTCCAGCACCACTAACTGTCCAACCTTTAGGTTTTTTCATAGTAAATACTGAACTTTCATAATCCTCTAATGTTAAAGTAGATACCTCACTTTTTCTAATTTTTAACTTAGCTTCGTTTTTAGTTACAATTTTTCTATCTTTATTCCTACTTTTTTTATTAGGATTAATCAAAAATATTAGAGCTACTACTATTACTATAGCTACCAATAATAAGTTTTTATTTTTTTTAATAAATTCCATTAATTAAACACCTTACCTTTTATACCTATTTAATTATAGTTTAAATTATTTATATTAACAATTAACTTGCCATTTAATTCATTGTTTTTAATGGCAACTTTTTTTATCTTTTTTCAATTTATATAGTATAATAAACATACGAGGTGATAAATTTGACATTTAAAGACGCACTTAACTCATATTTAAAAGAAATAAATTCTTCATCAAAAAAATTATCTGATGTATCTGGCATCTCTGAATCAGTTATAAGTAGATATAGAAGTGGAGATAGAACACCTAATAAAAATGAAGTTTTATTAAAACTATCTGATGCTATATACACTATTTCATTAGAAAATAATAAATTAAATTATAAAAAAGAAGATATCTTAAAAAAATTAAAGGACGCTACTAAAGAAGATGACTTTAACTATGATACCTTTAGTTTAAATTTTAATAAATTAATATCTGCTCTTAATATTAACACAAATGATATGTCAAAATACATCGTATTTGATGCATCACATATTTCTAGAATAAGATATGCAAAATCAAAACCATCAGATCCTAAAGAGTTTAGTACTAAAATTTGTAATTATGTTACATCAAAATATAATGATAGTGATAGTTTAAATATATTATCTACACTAATGGGTTGTAAAAAAGAAAAAATAGAAAAAGATTTATTTAATACACTTTATAATTGGTTAATAAGTAATAATTGTAATAATTGTAAAAATAACATAGAAAACTTTCTAAATCATTTAAATGATTTTAATTTAAATGATTATATAAAAGCTATTAAGTTTGATGAATTAAAGGTACCTAATATACCTTTTTACAGAGGAAGAACTAAAAATTACTACGGATTAGAAGAAATGAAAAAAGCAGAATTAGACTTTTTTAAAATAGCAGTTTTATCCAAGAATAAAGAAGATATATTTATGCATAGCAATATGCCTATGGAAGATATGGCAAAAGATGTTTTGTTTGGAAAAAAGTGGATGTTTGGGATAGCTCTAAGTCTTAAAAAGGGACTTAATTTAAATATAATACATAATCTAGATAGACCATTTAATGAAATGATGTTAGGGCTTGAAAGTTGGATTCCTATATATATGACAGGTCAAGTATCACCATACTATTTAAAAGAAGTTAAAAATAGTGTATACAATCATTTAAATTATGTATGTGGTAGTGCTGCTTTATGCGGCGAATGTATTAAAGGATATCATGATAAAGGTAAATATTATTTAACAAATAACAAAAAAGAAATAGAATATTATAAAGAAAAAGCTAATTTATTACTTAAGAAAGCTAATAGTTTAATGGACATATATAAGGAAGAAAATAAAAATGATTTTAAGGTGTTTATGTTAAACGATTCCAAATTAAAAGTTAACAGAAAAAGAATAATATCTACTCTTCCTATTGAAACTATAGATAATAATTTATTAGAAGAAATATTAAAATATAATAATGTTAGTAAAAAAGATGAAAAACTAATTTTAAAATATAAAATGGAAGAAGAGGAAAATATTAACAAAATATTAAAAGATAGTATTATAGAAAACGTTATATATGAAGTTAAAAAAGATGAATTTGCAAACGAAGAATTTTATTTATCATTAGAAAATATGTTTTATGATAAAAAGATAAAATATAATTATGATATGTATAAAAAACATTTAGCATCAAGTAAAAACTACTCTAAAAAACATCAAAATTATAAAATAATAAAAGCAAAAGATAAAACATTTAAAAACATATCTATAACCATTTTAAAAGATAATTACGTGATATTATCTAAAAGTGATAATCCAATAATACATTTTGTAATTAGACACCCTAAATTAGTTAATGCAATAGAAAATTTTAGTCCTTTGGTAAAAGAAGAGACATAGAGTTAATCTATGTCTTTAATATTTTATCTTTAATTTAATATATTTAAATTAGAGGTGTTTATTTTGAAATACAATGTAGATGAAATTTATGATGAAAATTTAACTTATGATATTTTAAAAATAATAATTAATCAAAAAATATATAATATCATAGAAAAGTTAGAATTTAATTTATGCCCGGATATGGATGGTAATTATATTGAATAATTTAAACAGAACGTTAAGAGTTGGCATTTATTTAAGATTATCTAATGAAGATAAAGATAAGGCTTATAAAAATGATGTAAGTGAATCAATTAAGAACCAAAGAAACATGCTTATTGAGTATATTAATAAACACCCCGAATTTATACTTATAGATGAATATTCTGATGAAGATTTATCAGGTGCTGGGACATATAGACCAGAGTTTGAAAGATTAATTAAGGACTGTAAAAACAGAAAATTAGATATAGTATTATGTAAAAGTCAGTCTAGATTTTCAAGGGATATGGAAATCGTTGAAAGATATATAAATAACAAATTTAAAGAATGGAATATTAGATTTATTAGCTTAGTAGATAATGCTGATACTTTAATTTTAGGAAATAAAAAGTCAAGGCAAATAAATGGATTAGTTAATGAGTGGTACTTAGAAGATGTATCTAATAATATTAGAAGTGCTTTTTTTTCTAAAATGAAACAAGGAGAATTTATTTCACCCTTTGCTTCTTATGGATATGAAGTTTCAAAAGAAAATAACAATAAATTAGTGATTGATAAAGAGGCTGCTTTAATTGTAAAGATAATATTCAATTTATATTTAATGGGGTTTGGATACATGAGGATAGCTAAATACTTAAATGATAAAGCTATTTCCTCACCTTCACTATACAAGTATAAAAAAGGAATCAAATTAAATGTAATTAGTAATAAACCAAGGAATAAAATTAAATGGAATTCATCTGCTATTAAAAGTATTTTATCAAATGAACTTTATTTAGGTCATTTAATCCAAGGTAAAAGAACTACCGTTAGCTATAAAAATCATAAAATAATAAATAAACCTAAAAAAGAATGGATAAAAATTAAAAATACACATGAAGCTATAATAGATGAAGAAACTTTTATGAAAGTACAAAAAGCTATGAAAGAAAGAACAAAGGTAACTAAAAATACAGGCAAAATTCATAATTTTTCTGGAAAGGTCTTTTGCTTAGAATGCGATAGTTACATGAGAAAAAAAAATTCTAGCAAGCATGAGTATTTAGTTTGTTCTAATAATCAAGATAGTTGTTGCAAAAACAAGTCATCTGTGCGTTATGAAGTATTAGAAAATATTATTTTAAGTGAAATAAATAAAAAAATCAAAAGTTATTATGATGGGCAACTATTAAAAAAAGAAATATTAAAAAAGAAAAAAACTATATCCCAAAAAAAACTTTCATTATTAGAAAATCAAAAAAAAGAATTACTCTTAAACTTATCTAAAACAAACAACTACTTACAAAATCTTTATGAAGATAAAGTTAATAATATTATTACTAAAGAGCAATTCGAAAGTTTAATTACAATTTATAATAATGATAGAGATAATTATAAAGAAAAGATTAAATTTATTAATAATGAAATTATATATTATAAAGAAAAAGAAAAGAATAATGATAACGATGAAAAGATTTTATGTAAATATCAAGAATTTAGCAAATTAAATAGAATTATTATCCAAGAATTTATAGATAAAATATATATAGGAAAAATAAATAAAGAAGTTAAAGTAAGAGATATTAAAATAAAGTGGAATTTTAATATGTTAGAGGGAAAGATAAAAGTTTTGTAGAACAATATAAGTGAAAGGTTATATTTTTATATAATCTTTTTTAAATGCTAATTAAAAGGAAATGAAAACTAATAAAAAACGAGATTAAATTATTTGAAAATCAAAACGTAAAATTAGAAGTTAATATGAAAGATGAAAGCGTTTGGCTAAATCGTGAGCAATTAGCTATGCTTTTTGATAGAGATATTAAAACAATAGGCAAACATATTAATAATGCTTTAAATGAAGAACTAGATAATTCAGTTGTCGCAAAATTTGCGACAACTGCAAAAGATGGTAAAGACTTATATCCTAGCATTCAAGAAAAAGCAGCCAATTTCTTATATTTAATAACTAAAAACCATACTTTCATTGATGGTAATAATTCTCTTGTTGCTATTACACTACTTATAGCAGAGTATAATCCGAAAGAAAAAGATATACTAATTGATTTAGTAATGAACTTCTTGAAAAATAAATAATAATTAAAAAAATATCCAGTAACACTTATAAAAAGTGTCTTTAATACATTCAAAGAGTTGCCTTAATTAGGACACTAGCTATTAAACCAGATATACTTCTTTTAGATGAACCGTTTTCAGCATTAGATTATCAAACTAGGATAAATGTATCTGATGATGTATATAAAATTATAAAAGAAGAGAAAAAAACAGCAATAATGGTTACACATGATATATCTGAAGCAATCGCTATGGCTGATAAAGTTATAGTATTAAGTAAAAGACCAGCTGTAGTTAAAAATAGTTATACAATAGAAATGGAAAATAAAGGTTTACCTAATATAAATAGAAAAAATAAAAAATTTGACTACTATTATGACTTAATTTGGAAGGACTTTGATTATCATGAAAGCTAAAAATGAATACAAGACTTACCTAAAAAAATTAAGAATATCAAAAATTAGAGTTTTATTTTGTCAAATATCAATATTTTTACTGTTTATAATAACATGGCAAGTACTTGCAGATAAAAAGATAATAAGCACATTTCTATTTTCAAGTCCTACTAAAATAGTTCAAACCATAATCAATCTAGCTACTAAAAATGAATTATTTATTCATATTCTAGTAACATTAAAAGAAATATTAATTAGCTTTGTAATAGGTACAATAATAGGCATATTATTTGCAGCTATACTATGGCTTAGTCCGTTTTTATCAAAAGTATTAGATCCATATTTAACTATACTTAATAGTTTGCCTAAAGTATCACTTGGTCCTATAATAATTATTTGGGCTGGAGCTAATCAAAATTCCGTTATAATAATGGCACTTTTAATATCAGTTATATCAACTATTATATCAGTCTATTCTGGTTTTAAACAAACAAATAAAAATAGCATTAAACTTCTTAAAAGCTTTAATGCCAATAATTTTCAAATATTTACAAATGTTGTTTTTAAAGCTAATATAAATACAATTATAAGTTCACTTAAAATTAACCTATCAATGACCTTTGTTGGTGTAATAATGGGAGAATTATTAGTATCTAAACAAGGCTTAGGTTACTTAATAAACTATGGTTCCCAAGTATTTAATATAAACTTAGTAATGGCAGGAATAATACTACTTGCACTTCTAACTAGCATTTTATACTTCGTAATATTATTTATAGAAAAAGCATTAAAAAAGAATGGTAAAAATTAAGATTATACCGTTCTTTTTATCTTGCATATGTTTTTATTCCTTACTGTAACAATCATTATTTGTATTATCATTAACTTGGTCATAATCAAATTTAATTTTTCCACCTTGGCTATACACTTTTATTTTATCTGTATCTGTTTTTTTTGTAGTACACTGATCATCATTTAAACTTAATAATCCATCATTTTCTAAATCGTTTAGAGTAAATCCAATATCACAATTAGTAGTAGTACAGTCTACTATCTTATCAGCATAATACTTTGCAGCATATAATTTAGATGCATTTTCTATTTTTTTATCAAGTACTGTTTGTTCTTGCTTTTCACTTTCCTTAACCTGTTTTGATATATTAGGTATAGCTGCTAAAGCAATTAAACCCAATATAACTATAATTGCAAGTAATTCAATTAATGTAAAACCTTTATTCTTTCTCATTAAAATCCTCCTTATCTATTAAATCAAGTCCTGGATTAGGATTAAGTGAAAAATCAGCTCTATCCCCTCTTATATAAGCATAATATCCTGCAGCTCCAATCATAGCAGCATTATCAGTACAATACTTTATTTCAGGTTTAAGAAGCTCAACATTTAACTTTTTGCATTCCTTTTCTAAAGCACTTCTAAGACCACTATTAGCAGAAACACCTCCAGCTATTAATAATTGTTTAACTCCATATTCTTTTATAGCTCTAACTGTTTTTTTAACTAATATATTGATAACAGTCTCTTGAAAGGAGGTAGCTAAATCTTCTTTATTTATTTCGTTTCCTCTTTGTTTTTCATTATGAACTAAATTAATTACAGCACTTTTTATTCCACTAAAACTAAAATCATATGTATCATCATCTTTCGGTGTTGGCAAATCATAAGAATGAGTTCCCTTTTGTGCCATCTTATCCATTAAAGGTCCTCCAGGATAAGGTATTCCAACTACTCTAGCTACCTTATCATAAGCTTCCCCAATAGAGTCATCTAATGTACTACCTATTTTTTTAAATGAATATTCTTTATCCATATAAACTATTTCAGTATGTCCACCAGACACTACTAAACATAATAAAGGAAATTTAAATTTACCAACAAATTTATTTGCATATATATGTCCCTTCATATGATTAACTGGTACCAATGGTTTATTAGTAGCTAGACTAAGAGCTTTAGCAGCTTCAATACCAACTAAAAGTGAACCATTAAGTCCTGGCCCATAAGTTACTGCTATAGCATCTATATCATTAAATGTCATGTTAGCTTTTCTTAGACACTCTTCAAATACAACTGTAATCATGTCAGTATGATTACGACTTGCTATTTCAGGTACTACACCACCATAATTTTTATGTATATCAATTTGTGATAAAACAACTGTTGCTATTTCAGTGTTACCATTTTTTATTATACTGCAACTAGTTTCATCGCAGCTAGTTTCAATAGCAAAAATATATATATCTTTCAAGTTTCTCACCTCAAATCTTTTTTCATTAAATATCCATCATTTATGCCATAATATTTTTCTCTTACAGCTTCTATTTTAAATCCTAATTTCTTGTATAAGCAAATAGCAGCCGTATTATTACTATTAACTTCCAACGTAATATTTTTACAATTATTTAAGCGTATATCTTCAATACAACTTAAAAGTAATTTATATCCATAACTTTTATTTCTGTATAAAGGATCTATTATAATATCAATTATTTCTGCTCTTTCATAAATAATACTATAAACTACATACCCAATTATAACACTGTCTATTTGCATTACAAGACATCTAGAAAAAACATCTAAATCAAATACATAGTTTTCATGTAACAAACTACCTAAATAGTTTATTCTATCTAAGTCATTTGCATCAAAATTTTTAATTATCATTTTTCTTCTTTTCAGCATCAATCTTTTTTAAATATAGTGGTTTTACTAAATGCGGATTGATACTTTCCTTTGATAGGGCATAATTAATAACATTAATATAGTTATAATCATCAATTATCTTTGTCTTAACATCATTAGACTTACTTAGTTTCTCTATAAGGTTATTTAAATATGTACTACTTTCCATGCTAACTATAGTAATACTTTTATTATGAATATTTAGTAAATCATCATCTATGGATAAATATTTTTCTTCTGTTTTATCACCATATATACCAACATATGAAAAATCATTCTTATCTGGTATTACAGATATTATAATATCATCTTTTATTCCTACTTTTAAAGCTTCTAAATTATTTATAGTATATATTTTTTTAGATAAAGTCCACGCAAGTGTTTTAGATACTGTAACACCTACTCTAATTCCAGTAAAACTACCTGGGCCATTTAATATAACGTAATTATCTATGTCTTCTGGTTTTAAATTAAATTTATTTAAAATTTTACTTATTTCGTTCACAAGAAAATTTGAATGCTTACTATATGAATTAACATTTGATACAAAAACAAGCTTATCTTCATTAGCAAGCGCAACTGATAAGCTTTTTCTAGATGAATCTATAAATAAAGTTTTCAAAGTACATCCTCGCATAAATCTTCATATTTACTACCATAAGGAGTAATTGTAAGCAATCTTTTCTCTTCTCCAACAATCTTAAATTTAATTTCTAATCTTTCTTCAGGAAGTTCAGATTTAATCATATCAGCCCATTCAATTATAATAACACCATCTTTTTTTAGATATTCATCTAATCCAAGATCAGTAGTATCTCCTTCCAATCTATATACATCCATGTGATACAAATTCATTTCACCAGATGTATATTCTTTTATTATGTTAAATGTAGGAGATGTAATATTTTCATCAATTCCTAGAGCACTTGCAAAACCTTTAGTAAAAACAGTCTTGCCACTACCTAGTTCTCCTATTAAGCAGATAACCATATTATTAAATTTTTCAGATTCAAAATTTTGAGCTAAAACAATAGTATCTTCTTCCGAATTTGTTGTAGTTTTATATTCCATATTCATATCACCATATTTATTATAGCAAAAAAAAAAGACATATTACAATATAAAATAACATTTTTTCAAAATGTTACAAAAAACGTAAAATTTATATATATAATATTTACATATTTGAAATTTCACTATTTAAAAGTTCTTCTAATTTCAAATATGATTCATAAAGTTTATCATCAAGCTCTTTAGAGTCAATTTTACTCTTAATTCCTAAAATAACATTCTCATTAATAATATTAATTACATATTTACAATAATATTTACTCAAATTAAATAACATAAGAAACTCCTTTTACACATAAAATTATAAAATAAACCAATACTAAAAATAATATCAGAAATTTCTCATATATCATGTATGAGATTAATATATTAAAATTTATATAAGGGGTGATATTATGGCTTTTATACCAAAAAAAACGAAAGAAAAGGAGCCAGCTAGCTATAAATCACTATACATTAAAGATAAATTAATAAAAGAAATCGAAAAAATAGCTAAAGATAATAATACTTCATTTAATAACGTAATAATTTCTATGATTGAGCAGTGTTTAGAAAAAAAATAAACACTGTTTTTAAATAATTAAATGATTATTTGTTTATTTTTATATAATTTTAGTGGTGTATAGCATATTAAAAAAACAACATACTTTATATATGTTGTTTTAAATTACATAAAAAAAATTGGCAACTACCTATTTTCGCTTACACTATCGTCGGCGTTAAAGTGCTTAACTTCTGTGTTCGGGATGGGAACAGGTGTATCCACTTTGCTATCGTCACCAATTAAATTAGAGAAATAATTCTCTGAAAACATGATAATATGGTCAACAAATTAATAGGGTTAAACTCTCGATCTATTAGTACTAGTCAGCTCAACGTATCACTACGCTTCCACATCTAGCCTATCAACCAGTTAGTCTTTCTGGGATCTTAGTTTTTAAAAAACAGGAAAATTCATCTTGAAGTTGGCTTCCCACTTAGATGCCTTCAG
>CAKPCU010000012.1 GCA_934148015.1 uncultured Bacilli bacterium | reverse complement strand
ATATTAGTTAGTAGTTTATTACTACCTATAATTTAGATAATTAGAGGTTGTCCGACTTCAACCTTTATGGCTCCATAGTGAAATCTGCTCGAACTTTTCGAGTTTTGATAAATGACTAATCCAGAAATGGATTAGTTTTTTTGTGTTTCGAACTCCACGTGTCAGGCTTGAAAGTTATACAAAGACTATCCTACTTTATAAGGAAAGGATGGAACTATGGTAAATATTATTAAAGAAGAACTATCATTAGAAGAATCATTAATAAAGAAAATTGAGTTTATTTGTGATTTTACTAATAATAAACCTACTATTATAAATGGTAGTATTAGAAAAATTGATAAGACTAATTTAACTTATATAGAACCACATAGAATAATTATTAATAATACTACATTTCTTGCTTTCAACTATTCTAATGAAATATTTATTGAGAATTTATCTAATAAGATAAAATTATCAGAACTAGAAGATTATTTAAAAACTATCTAAATGCTACTATTCTCTAAACAGGGAATTGACAAATCATAAAAAAGTGATATTATAAATAACCAATGAAAGAGGTATGCTCTAGAAATGGAGGTACATCTATGAAAATAAAACACAAGATATCGAAATTTTATAATATTGAATTTGATGAGGAGTCAGTAGTATTTAGACTTTACTAGATACTATTGTCTCCTCTTTTTTAGTAAAAGGAGTTGAGATTTATGAATAATGATAAGAAAATTGCTGGTATTTATATTCGTGTATCTACCGAAGATCAAGCTCGAGAAGGATTTAGTTTACCAGAACAAGAAAAACGATTAAGGGCTATGTGTGAATATAAAGGTTATGAGATATATAAAATTTATAAAGATGCTGGTATATCGGCTAAAACTGGTAATACAAGACCTGCTTTTGAAGAACTATTACAAGATATAAGAGATAAAAAATGTAATACTATTGTTGTATTAAAGTTGGATAGACTTACAAGAAGTGTATTTGATTGGGAAAAGATTATAAGATTTTTAGAAGAAAACAATGCTTATTTAGATTGTGCTAATGATGATATAAATACAACTAATGCAAATGGTAAAATGATTTCTAGAATACTTACTTGTGTTTCACAAAACGAAATTGAAAGAACAAGTGAAAGAACTAAAGTTGGTTTAGCTGGTGCAATAAAAGCTGGTAATATTCCTGCTCGTGCTCCACTTGGTTATAAACATGAAAATAAAAAATTAGTTCCTGATCCACTTACTAAAGATATTGTTATAAGAATCTATAACTTATATTTTGAAGGTAAATCTTATTACAATATTGCTACTATATTTAATGAAGAACAAGTTTTAGGAAGAACTAATTGGAAAGATACAGGAATACTTAGAATAATTGCTAATGAGGTTTATAAAGGCGATTATGTACATGGTAAAAGAACAAAGAATCCAACTTATTATAAGGATGTTGTTGAACCAATAATAAGTAAAGAAATGTGGGCAAGTTGCCAAGTACAAAAGAAGAAAAATCAAAAAAACTATATGAGAACTCAAACCTATATCTTCTTACAAAAATTAAGATGTCCTAAATGTGGAAGAATACTTGCTGGTGGTGCTTCACATAAGATAAAAGCTGATAAATGGTATTTCTATTATAGGTGTGAAAATTGTAAGAATAATATTCATGAAGATAAAATAGAAAATAAAATTAAAGTTTTACTTGCTGATATATTAGAATATGATAATGTTGTTAATGAATTTTTCTTACCAGTATTAAAATCTAAATTAGATAATCCAAAAGAACAATTAGAAAAAGAATTAAAAAATTTAGATAATAAAAGAAATAGAATTAGAAAAGCATATATTGATGAATTATTTACTGAAGATGAGTTTAAACAAGAAACTAAATTAATTGAAAATCAAATTGAAATAATTAATTCTAAATTATTAGAAAACTCACAAGCCGAACAATTAAACTTTACTACTGAAGATATACTTTTAAAAAGAGATATGGACTTTATCAATAAAGTTAAACTACCAATATCTTATTATGCTTTTAATGATAACTGGGATTTACTCGATCGAGATACTAGAGCTGATATAGTTATGAGATATATTGATGATATAGAACTTGAACTTAAAGGAAACAAATATGAAGTTAAGCAAATTAACTTTAGAAGTACCTTCTATAATGATTTTGAAGAATTATATAAGAAAGGTTATATTGATAAGAAAAGACCTCTTACATACGATTTTAATGGTGTATGTGTCGATACAAATATAAGATATAGCGAATACTTACCAATTAAAGATGTAATGCAACACTTGTACAGATTAAACGAATATTATGAAGTTAATTTATATAAAGGAACTTATTATAAAGAAACTGAAAAATTAGATATAGGACCGCTTCAAAGAAATGAAGTTACTATTAGAGTGTTCCCATTACAAAATGATAATAATGGAGATAAGAATTGGTTATCAATGGGAATGCTTGCTACAAAGAATAATCCGAATGATATAAAGGTAAACATTAGAGATGTATTTGAAACAATACCCGATAATGTTACCGAAGAATATTTTTAAAATGCGTGGCACGTTTTGTTTACGAAGTAAATGAAAGTGGCGATAACAATTTAAAAATTAATACTTTATGTAGTTTTAACCATTACGAAGTTTTGGTTATTACGGAATAAAAAACGGATTCTAAGGTGTTAAACCTTAGCCCACTGGATATTTTGTATGGAACGTACAAAATTCCTAGGGGGTTAGAAATTTTGGATGACCAAAATGGCCACTTGAGTGGTCACTTCTGGAAAGGAGGAAAACTATGTCAGAACTTGCTTATTCATTACATTTAGGTAGTGATAAAAATAGAAAAAATATATCTAAACAAAATGGTAAAAATAATTTAAGTGGAACAACTTCTTTACCAAATAATGCTATTCAAAATGTAAGACAATTATCAAAAGTAGATAAACATAATTATAGAAAATATGATAATGAGCAAGAACTAATAGAAATAGTTAGAGGAACTTCTTCTCCACTTGATGATGTAAAAGAACTATATTTAAGTGAGTTTGAAGAAGTAAGATTAGAATATAATTCAAAACAATCTAGACCTAGTCGTATGATAGATAACTATTTTGATAATGTATCTAATAATGAGAAAAAGGATCTCGCCTGTGAAATTATTTTAGAACTTGGAGATAAAGAATATTGGGATACGAAAGATGAAAACTTTAAAAAGAAAATGTCAGAAGTTTATAAAAGACAGGTTGATGATTTAGAATTATTGGTTCCCAACTTTAAAGTAGCTAGTGCTATTATTCATTACGATGAAACAAGCCCACATTTACATATTGTCGGAGTTCCAATAAAATATAAAAATAAAAATGGTATGGAAAAACAAGTTGGTAAATCTGATGTATTTACCAAAGAATCTCTAATAAGATTACAAGATAAAATGAGAACTTTATGTATTGAAGAATTTAATCAAGTATATAGTTTAGATTCTACTTTAAAACAAAAACAAAAAGGTAGAAATAGAGATATTCATGTATCTGATATGAACAACTATATTGAAATGAAAAAGCAAATTGAAAAGAATACTGAAAACTTAAAACAAGCAAACAAAAAATCTTCAGAGTTAAAACAAAACTCTAAAGATATAAAAGACAAAATTGATAAATTAAAAACATCTAAACTTAATAAAGATAATTATATTTTATCAAAAGAAGATAAAGATTATTTTATCGACTTTATCGAACAAGTTGATAACACTAATAAAGAATATGATAAAATACAAACTCTATCTAATACACTAGTTAATGCTCACTATCAATTAAAAGATAAGAACAATAAGATTAAAACTCTAACTGAAAATAATGAGGCACTTAATTTAAGAGTTAAGGCTTTAAACGATACCATTAAAGAAAAAGATAATGAAATATCATTTTTAAAATCTAAAATACAAGATATACAAAATACTCTTAATTACTGGAAAGACAAGTTTAAAAAACTAATATCATTTCTACATAGCAAACTTCATAGTTGGTATGATAAAGATGATAAATATATAGATGTTGTTAATGATATGTATGAAGATAATGTTTTAGAAGATGATGACATCGAAGAATTAGATTTAAGTAAAGAAAAAGATGACTTTGAGAGATAACCTCATTGCCATCTTTTATTTGCTTATTTTAACCAATTTATGTGAAACCGTTTCGTCAACTGGTGGAACATAATCAACTAAATAAAATCCATATAAATGACCATATTTTTTCATTACTTCTTGAACTCTACTTAGTTTTCCAGTTTTATCAAACAATATTTTAGATTCTACAAGTTGCTCAACTCTGTGAACTTCACTAGGATTCATAGCAGTTGTTGAATATCTATTTTCATAGTCATAATCAAATGCAACATTGACACCTGTCTTATTACCTTCGGCTATTTTAGAATTTAATTTTTCCATTAATCTGTCATAAGTATAATAATCTGCTCCTGATTCTAATAAAACAACTATATTTAATGTTCCCTTACTATGTTTTGAATCTTGATAATTTGTTAAATAAACAGAATCTATATTATCATCTTTATATAATCCTTTAATAGTATCAGTTAATTCTTGTGATAAAAATGAATGCTCTTCATCTGTAAGATTTATTCTTTCTCTTACCACTTTGTCTAAATATAATAAATTATTTGCTCTAGCAATTTTTAATATATTAGCAAATTCTGGGAATTGATTATCACCTGCATATATAGTTTTATCCCATTCATACCATATATCAAATGCATCTTTTGCTCCATCTTTTACCATTTGTTGAACCTTTGAACTATTGAAAACAACATTATTTTTTTGATCATCTAATGAGTGATGCATTCCTTTATCTTGATAAATCTTTGCTTGTAAATCAGCTTCAATTTTATCACAATAATGTGAACATTTAGCTTCTGGAGTTTCTTGTTCATCAAATTCAAATAATAAATTTAATAAACTATCTTTCTCTTTTAGATTACCTAATGCATCTCTCATAGCTTGATGTTCAATTTCTTTTTTCTTCTCTGGTGTTATTCCATCAAATGGTGTAATATCACCAATTAATGTTTCACCTGTTTCATGTATAACTAACATTTTTAGTTCTTTATCAGTATCGAAATTATATTCAAATTCAGAGTTTAATACCATTGCTAAACCTATAGTTCCAACAACGTGTTCAGATATAGTTTCAATTCTGTCTGATTTAACATTCCAATGTTTACTATCCCATCCAGTTCTTACTTTATTTTTTAATCTAAAGTTTAAATAATAGAATTTAAATATTTCTTCACATTCATAAGGTTGCTTACCGCATAATGAAGATATAATAGTACTTCCTTCTTTAATTAATTCTGATGGTGTAATATTACTTTCTTTTTCTCTAATTAATTTAGTTAATAAAAGATCTAACATTTTATATTTGAATACTAATTTACCATTTTCAGTATTCATATCTCTTGCTTCTAATATCTCTTTAGAATATTGATTTCCTAATTTTAAATTTTCGAAATAATAATTAGGATACGAAATACTAAATTCAGAAAGAAGCAACATTCTATATATTTTTGATAAGTTCTTTGTTTCTTTAAACTCAGAATCAATAGCAGTTGCTAGTATCATACTACCAAATAAGTGATCAGCTATACTATAATTATTTGGTTCATCAATAATCTTATTCTTTAATTCATTTGAACAAACATAAAAGTTTAAAGATTTTCTTATTTCATCTAATTTTTCCATTTTATCCCCTCACAAATAAGTAATTGTGTAATATTATAGCACACATTTCTATTATTTTTACAAAAAAATATAAATTTGCTTAATTATAATAGGATTTATTGTCTAAATATGCTATAATTATAATAGATTTCGTATCATTCAATAGAATGATACTTTTTTGTTGGGAGGAATATATATGTGTTATAAAGATATAATTGAATTACTAAGTAACAGCATACAAATAATTGGGATATTTGCAGCAATTATCATAGGTCTTGTTGTATCAAAAATACTATCAATAAAAGCTGAACAAGATGATTTAAAAATTAAAATAAGTGATGGGGAAAAAGAATTAAAAGTTATGAAAAAACAACTTCAAAAAACAAAAGAAGAAAATTACGAGTATTATAAAAAAGAAACAATTGATGAAATAATGTATTCTATTTTTTCAAAAGGAGAAAAATATGATTATTATTCTGATAAAACACCTTTCGTTGAAAATGAATACAAAGAAAAATTCTGTAATTACATAATTGAAGAAGTGATAAAAAAAGCATATCATTCATTCAAAGATGATAAAGTTATGTTAGATGACTATAAAAAAACGAACAACATTAAAAAAGATTCTATAGAAGAATATGCAATTGATGAATTATATGATTGGGGTGATTTTAATGGCAATTAATTTTCCAAAATTTGAACTTCCAAAACTAGAGTTAGGATCAATAATACCAAACATACCTAAAATACCAGATATAAGCAATATGAAATTTAAAAATATAACTAGTGCAATTGATAATCTACAAAAAAATAATCTTTATAGCCAAATAGATGAATTAAACTATTCTATTAAATTAAAAGAAACTGAAATAGATAATTATAAATCAAGATTAAAAGGGATTAAAAAATCAGTTACAATTAGAAATGGTATTATTATTTCGATAATTGTATCTATAATAAGTGTAATTATTCCATTCTTTATAATAGCATTTAAAGAGTATTTAATAGATTATAAAAACATAATTTTTATTTATACAATAGCTTCATTTAGCATTTCAATGATTCTATTATTTGGATATTTAATATATTCGTACAAAAAATAGTATCTAAAAAGTCCAAAAGATGTTATAATTATTTCAGTGATTAGTTGTTTATCAACTTTACTATTAGGAGTTTCGAATAACCTTTGCTATCGCTCCATAAGGAAATACGCTCGGATTTTTCGAGCTTTTTTAATACAACTAACTCAGGTTTGGGTTAGTTTTTTTGTGTATCGGTCTCACACGTGTCAGGCTTGGAAGTCATACAAAGACTATCCTACAAAGAAAGGATGATATTTATGGTAAATATTATTAAGCAAGAAGTTGTTATTGAAGAATCATTAAAAAAGAAGTTAGAACTAATATGTGAGTTTTCTAATACTACTCTAAAAATCAACTTTGGGATGAAAACGAAAAACTAAAAGAAGAAAATGAAGATTTAAAAAGATTAAATTATTAATATGAGTATAGATACAACGATTCAAAGGAAAAAACTGATTATCTTATATATCATTTAAATAAGGTATTAAAAAAATTACCTGAATTTATTCAAAATATTGTTGAAAGATTATTTAATTATAGTGGCTTGGATTTAAAATATTTTAAGCAACAATATGATTCTAAGGTTAAAAGTAAATTTAAAGGATTTAATCTATTTAATAAAAAAGAAATTGAAAAGGCAACTAGAAATATTAATAACAAAATGGATGAAGCAGCTGAAGAATTTTATAAAACAAAAAAAAGACAAAGAAAAAGACGATGACTTATCATTATAAGTCATCGTCTTTATCATACTTTTCCTTTAAATTAATTATTTCATCAAAGCTAAAATTTTTTAAAATTTTATTGGTATCAAATTGTCCTAATATTTTAATATATTCATCAGTATCATCAATAGAAACTAAATCTGAATTATCTAAATATGCAATCATTATGTCAGTATCGTCATCAAAATTTAATAATAAATAATACTCTTTATTATGATAATTAGTAATATTAGAAACAATAAAAGTTTTATTATCTTCTAATGTTATGTGATCCATCAATTCTATCTTCATTTTCGACACCTCCATTATAGTTATCAAAATATTTTTCTTTTCTTTTTTTGTAATTAAATATTTGTTTTAATTTATAGCTTAAATCAAACCAAGTTTTATAAATTGCTAAATTGCAAATAAAAATGCTCATTGGGTATGTAAACAAAGCAATATTCGCTTCTAAAGGGAACATTCCGGTTTTACTTCTCCACATCATATAACCGGCATTAAAAAGTCGAACACCTAAATTTAAAGCTAAAACTTTTGCAATCCTTTTTTTATCTTCTAAAGCTAATTTATAATTTTTAGATGCAGATTCTTCATAAACATGGGAAAGAGAACTATGTTTTTCTATACTTTTTATTGTGTGTCTAGTTTCTTTTTTATTATCTGTTTTGATAGTTCTTTTTTGCTGTCCAAAAGCAATTGCAAATACTATTTTATCAATTTCTTTTAAATTACTTTTTTGCATTCCTATTTCAGTTAATATTTGTTTACTAGATTCTGAATCATCCAAGAAAACATCATTATCTATAAACTCATATTGTAATTCTTTTATTCCAAATTCAATTTTTTTCTTTGTTTCTACATCTAGTTGAGAAATACTATTATAACCAATATTTGGATTTATATTTTTTAAATTTCTTGCAAATAAATAGTATAGTTTAAAAAAATCGTAATCTTTGTTTTTTAGGACATCATTATTTTTTATGCTTTCTATAGTATCATTCAAAAATTGTGAATATAACTCTAATCCAATTTTATCAAAGGATATTTTTAGTCTATTATTTTTTTTGCTGTTTATATTGATATTATTAAATATGTTTTCTGAAGTGTTACTTAATTGACATAGCAGTGTTATTAATTTTTTCCCATTTTTTAATCTATATTCTAAAAAAGAATTAATTTGCTCAGGGTATTCCATTAAATACGAGGAAAATTTATTATTTTTATACATATATTTTATAACTTCAATTTCGGATAAATGAGATATTCTATTTCTATAAATATCAATATAATTAGAAAAATTATTAACTGATTCTGCTTGTTCTAAAAGATAAAGATTAAATGAATATTTATTTTGATGAGCATCAATAGTTGTTGTAATACTTTCAACAAAATAATCATTAAATATAAATTTTAATAAATTTTCTTTATTAATTTTCATATAGAAATATGGTTGTGAGTTTGCAGAATTTTCTTGGTCATAAAATATAAAAGAATCTCCTTCAATTTTTATTCGACCATGTGAATTAGCATTTCTAAGAAAATTCATAAAAATCGGTATTGGAATATGCCTTTTAGTATAATTATCAAATGGCATTTTTGTTATGTCATATATATAAGTTGCATCTGCTGTGTTAGTAGAATTGCTGATATCTACTATACTTTTCCACTCATTGTTATATGAATTTTGATCATTACTTGAATGAAATAATATATTAAATTTATCAAAAAATCTTTGCCTTAATTTTGATTCTGAATAATTCCAATTACTCGTTGAATTTATTGAAAAGTTTGAGGCATCTATAAATGATGATTGTGTTAGCATAAATTTATCAAAAAGGCTTTCTTTATTATAACACATTAACAAATTCATTAACATAATAATAACAGCATCATCAAAAATGTTTTGATAATTATCGTTTTGAACATTGTTAATCATATATAACATATTTTGTTGGATATCATTTTGAGGATTATTAATAACAATTCTATTTAACAAATTGTTTAAATCAGTTAAATTTGTTTCAATGCTAAACCAGCCTTTATTATCTATTCTTACTTTTTTAACATTATTTTCTACATAAAAATTAATTTTACCACTTTTGTGGGCAAAAGCATTTCTAATTTGATTTAAAAATAATTTTTTTCCATCTAATGTATTTAAATCTAAATTTCCATTTAAATCTTTAACATAATTCATATTTTCATTAAGTAATAAATTTTCATCAATAACTTGGTTGCTTAAAATATCATTTACAAGATTTAAATACATTAATATAGTTTCTTTATTATATTTCAAAATTTCTAAATAATACTTTTTTTCTTTTCTTGAACAATTACCATGTTTCAATTCAGTAATAAATTCCGCAATAAAGTATATTAAATTATTATATTTAGATTTACAATCATCATTATTAGAATTATTATACATATCAAAATCTATTTGATTTCTTTTTAACAATTCTTTCAACTTATCTAACATATTCCACGTCCTATTCTAAAATGAGTTTTATTTCAATTCTATTATAATTATAACATGTTTTTAAAACTTTTAATAATTGTATTGGAATTATTATAATTATATGGTATTATGTATATAGAAGTTAGTTGTATTAACTTATATAGTGATAGTTTCAAATTATCTTATCTATCGCTCCATTTGAAATCAACTTGCGGACTTAATCGTTCGTAAGTTTTTATTTTAAAAGTTTCATAATCAAAACAAAAGAAAAAGCCTATAACCACTTTCACTCGTAAGTGAGTAAAATGTGTCATGGCTTTTATTTTTTCTGGGTTTTCTTTTGTAATGCTTTTACTTCATCTTCACCTAAACAATTATTTAATGTTTGTCTTAAGTCTGGAATCAAATTATCAGATTTTCCGAAATGTTTATTATACCAAAATGCTTGATGAAATTCTGTTTTTGATAAGGTAATAAAATCAAATCTACTTAAATTATATTTCTGACAAAATTCATCTACACTTTTACATTTAGTGGATTTAATTAATTTAGCAAGTTCATGTTCACCAATTTTATCATTTTCTGTAAATTTACCTGGATAAAATCGTGGAGAATCATCAAGTTCTTCCCAAATGAATTTTGAAAATGCAGATTCTAACATATTTACAAAATCAGTTTTTTTATGTAATTTTGTATATTGATGAATTTCTTTTTTTATATATGCGATGTACAAACCCATCACATCTTTTGTTGATAAGTTATATTCATTCATTAATTTAAAAATTGGTTCAAAATCTTTTTCATTTGAAAAGTAAGTTGAACAACTACAGTCACAAATATAAAATCTAGGGCAACGTTCATAACCCAATAAAAATGCTTTTATTTTTTCTTCATCTGTTAATTGTTCTAAATTATGTATTATTTTGTAATTGTAAATTTTTTCATCTAACATTTGTATCACCTGTATATTTAATTTTTTATTTTGGGTTGTTCCTCTACATTTTGTTGTAGTTCTGGTATTATGAAGGTATTATCGTTTTGACTATAGTATTCATAAACACCTTGTTCTTTTTTGCTACTGCAAATAATGATCTTTTATTTCCTACGTCATATGGTTTTATATGCGTAATACTATCTGGGGGTTCCATAATTATATTTAAATTCTTATCAATATATTTTAAATACATTAAATGCATAATAAACATTTCCTTTTCTTTTAAAAGAAATAGATTATATTAAATATTATATCATAAATTTAGTAATTGTAAAATTTTTTTCTTACAAAAACATAATGCTAATAGTATAACTCATATAACTGCTTATGATGCTAGTATTTTAGCAAGTAAAGCTAATGCAAAAAAAAATTATTGCTAACCCATTTTCTGATTTTTGACTTAAAGAAGAGAAAAGACTATATTTAAAGGAGATACTACAAAATTTTTAAGATGTAGAAATTGCTGAAGAATGTAAAAAATATTTTAAAGAAGCAGTTAGATTAGGATATCCAGGTGAAACTACAGAAGAAAAGATGAAAGATTGTATTTTTACATTAGTTAATGGAAAAAGATCATTAGAAAGTAAGGATAAATATCCACTTATTATAAAAGAAGCTTACCGAGTTTTTGAATGTACATGGGTAGATAGTTTAGATGGGGCAGAAAATGACAAAGTTTTAGATGAATACTTTGAACCATTTCATAATTTTAATGGTATAACTAGTAAAAATGGTGCTCATTTTATTTTAAAAATAGATAATATATTAATAAAACCAAAACATTATGATGCAATTATTAATGGTGTAAAAAGTAGTGCTTTTCCATCTATTCCTGTTGATTATGGTTATCGTGATAATAAAAATTTTTGATATACAAAACAAAAAAAGAGCAAAAAAAGAGTCTATATCTAAATCTAAAGTTATAAGCTTAGATACTGTTAAATATGCTGCATCTAGAATAGATGATAAGATAAAATTTACTGATGAAGCTTGTAAAAGATTAGTTAAAGTTCCAAGAATATTTTTAAATACCGTATTAAGAGGATGCGTATCATGGGCTAAAGAAAATAATGTTAGTTTAATAACAGAAAAAGAAATAGATATAATTCAAGATAAAAGAAATAAAGAAAAAAAGTCTTAATAAATAAAATTTTAAGACTTATTTTTTATAATTAAACACCTAATAAATATAAAAGTAAGTATTATAAAAAGTGGAAGTGCAAGAAACAAAGTATAATAATTTTTAATTATTATTATAGAATGATTTATATTACCTAGTATAAACTCAGATAATATTACAGCTATAACAGAAATGATTATTACTATCCATTTAACTTTCTTTTCATCTTTTACAAAGTTTTCTATTCCACACTTTATTCCATATAATGATATTAAGCTTAAAGATAACATATAAAATATCCATCTAAATGCTAGTAAGTTTTCTAAATGTAACTCAGATGATGAAAATCCTATCTTTTTTAGACCAATATATTCTGGATACCTAAACAAAGTAGATAATTTATGATCAAAACATGTAAGTAATAAGAACATAACAATAATAAGAGATATACCACTTATAGTATAAAATATAATAGCAGTTTTATTATATTTTTCATTTTCTATAATATCATCTTTTCTTATAGTAAATAAAAGTACTGTTAAAATAGAGCAGGAAGAAGCTTCAAAAATAGCTCCTGATAATATATCTTTTATATAATTATTTCCTGTTAACATTGGAAATATATTACCTATTTCTACGTATTTTAATACAGATACTTCTATTATTATAATAAATATAATAGTTGCTATAAATGATAATCTAGATATTCTAAAAATACATTCTAAGCCTTTAAAACAAATTATTAATGAAGTTATAATAACTAGTAATCCTAAAATGAAATACGGAGTATTTTGAAGGTATTTACTAGCTGAAAATATAATTATTTCTCTTATTGCAATTATATAGAAACATATATATATTATAAGTATTAATGTATTTAGTATTTTACCTAAAAAATTACCAAATAATCTTGTGTTTTTCTCATATATATTACATTTAGGTAAACTAGAATTAACTTTTAAGTACATACCAAGAGGTATGTAACCAATTATTACACCTAGTATCATAGATATTAATATTTCATCTCCTGATTTTCTAAGTAGTATAATACCTCCAAGACCTATATATAAACTACAATATAATAAGAATAAAAGCATTCCAACTTGATACCTTGAAACTTTATTATTCATATTTGCTACCCTCCTTTACTGACTTAATTGATAAGTTAGTAGAATTTATTTTAGTATTAGCTTTTAATTTAAATGAAATATTATTTATAATATTATTTGGATTATAACCTAATTTTTTCATTTTTCTATTATATCTTTGATTAAACTTACTACCGTATTCAAGTGTATCAGACTTATTTTCATTATATAATCTATTGATTGTTTTTTTCATAATTTTTTCTATTTCTTTATTTACTTTTATCTCTAAGTCTTTTATTTTTTTCTCATTTTTTATAAAGTCTGCTTTGCAATTATATTCTATTAAGTCAGCATTTACATTTGTATTAAAATCTATTTTAGGTTTATCATCTTTAAAATACAGTTTTTCATCTTTTTTAGCACTATTTATCCTAACTATTGCATAATTATCACTATCACATTTAACTTGTATGTAAGTGTTTTTTTGAGTTCCTGCTAAAATATTATATCCAACAGCTTCTTTATCTGTTAAATATCCTTTTAATTTATTTTTTTCAAAGAAACCAAGTGATGAAAATTTTAGTTTTGTATCTGGATCACTTTGACCTATATTATCCATTTTTTTACCCTTTTTTGGACTCCCTATTATTTTTACAGAAGGAAGAACTGGTTCTTTACCTGTATTTAATAATTTAGAAGTAAATTCATCTGCAGTTATAACAGTTAGAGTACCACTAAATTTATCAGCTATATTAAGAGTAGATCTTAAGTTTTTAGATGGTATTGTTTCAAGAGGAGTAATTATCTTTAAAACATTATATGCTTTATCATTTTTAGATGCTATTACAAGCGAATTTTTTTCCATTTCCATATCCCTCATAAAATAATCGAAATAATTAAGAGGATCTTTTTCTTTTAATAATTTATCACTTATTACAGTAACTTCATTATGACCTAAGTATAATTCTTTAGGAGAATCTAACATTATTTTTTCTAAAGCTTCATAAATAGTATTACTATCTGCTTTATAAAATGCTATTAAGCTATTATCTGATTCTTCATCTTTTTTAGCATTCATTATCTGTACTCCAATAGTATATTTACAGTTTTCTTTTTCGCATTTATCTATTGATATTCCAGATACTATTGCATATTCATTTATTTCTTTATAATCAAAACATCCACTTAGGCAAAATATGCAAATTACTATTAATAAAAATCTAGTTATCTTTTTCATTATTATCCTCCCTTTTAAATACTTTAAGTGGATTAAATTTATAATTATTTTTTATTAATATTGCATCTTTATTTCCTTTTTTACTAAATGGTTCAAATGGAAAAAAGTAAGGTTTATTACATGAGTAGTTGCTAACTAATAGTGCAACTAATATTATAAAGCCAAACATTACTCCAATAAAGCCAAAAAGGGTTGCTAACAAAATTAATATAAGTTGCCACCATCTAAGGGAATTAATTAATTCGATAGAAGAAAAGGCTAGGGATGCAACGCTAGATATTCCAACTATTATAATGGTAATAGGAGATACAATACCAGCTTCAACAGCAGCTTGACCAAGTACTAAAGCTCCTACTATAGAAATAGAACTTCCTCCCTTACCAGGAAATCTTAAATCACTTTCCCTTAGTATTTGAAACATAAGGCCCATAGCAAGTATTTCTAAAACGGTAGGAAATGGAACACCATCTCTTTGAATTGAAAAATTAATTAGCAATCCACTTGGTATAGCTTCTATGTTATATGCCATAAGAGAAATATATATAGCTGGTGTTAAAAGTGCTAAAAGTAGTGCAAATACTCTAATTATTCTATTAAATATAGTATTTAAATTCTTTTCATAATAATCATCTGGATTTTTTAGAAAATCACTAAACATACAGGGAAGTATAATAACTTCATTTGTATTTTCACACATTAAAACAATTCTTCCTTCAATTAATTTTTGACATGCAAGATCAACTCTTTCTGTTTTTAGAGAACTTGGAAAAATCATTCTATTAGTATTACTTATAGCATCTAAAATATAATTGGTATTACCAACGTATTTAATATTAATTTTTTTAATTTTATTATATATATCGTTAACTAGTTTTTCAGAACAAGTTTTATTCATATAAAATATACTTACTTTACTATTACTTTCACTTCCAACAGTACATTCTTTAAATTGTAAGTTTTCACTTCTAATTCTTCTTCTAATAAGACCTATATTAGTCTCATAATTTTCACAAAAAGAATCACTTGGTCCATAAAGACTTTTTTCATTTTCACTTCTTATAATATTACTATTTAATTTAGCTTTATTTTCAAAGGCTATAATATTTTTAACTTCATCAAATAATATAATAGTAAATCCATTAAGTAAAAAAGTTAGTGCATCATAAATATTAGAAGCTTCTTTCATGTTGTTGCTAGGAATATAGTTTTTAAAATAATTATATATATCTTTATTAATATCATTTTTATTATCATCAATAGCTTTTAAAATAAAATCATTTATCATATTTGAATCACATATACTATTTATGTATATAATAGTAATAGTTTTATTATTAAGAAGTATATCTTTATATGTTATATCACTTGCATTACCAGTTTTATTTTTTATATATTCTATGTTTTTTAATCTATTTTTATTTATTTCCATAATATCCCTCTTTTAAAAATATTATGGTCTAAAAAGAATAAAATAATGCAAAAAAAAGGAGATTACATGGATTCCCATGCAATCTCAAAAAGAATAAAAAGGGGTTGGCTAGTTGTGATACTAGCGTACCAATTAAGGAAATTAGATTTTTCCTCAACTGGCGATATTTATACTAATCGAAAGGGGACTAAAAGTCAACCTTTTTTTTGATATTTTTAAAAAAAAATTAGTTAAGTTTATAAATCACAATTGATTTACAAACAATCGTTTGTTATAATTAATTTGTAATAGATAAGAAGGTATAAAATGGAGATAGTTAATATAAAAGGATTAGGTACTAAAACTAAAGAAATATTAAATAATATTGGTATATATACTATAAGTGATTTAGTTAGATATTATCCTTATAGATTTGATATTATATCAAGAAAAAGTTTAGATGATGAAAAATCATTTGATAATATGATAGTAGATGGTATTGTTGAAAGTAATCCTATAGTTAGTTATTTTAAAGGAAAAAATAAAATTTCATTTAATATAAGATGTCAAAATAGAATAGTTAAAGTTACTTTATTTAATAGAGCTTTTATTAAAAATAATATAAAGGTAGCATCATACGTAACAGTATATGGGAAGTATAATCCAAAGACTTTATCTTTAATTGCAACTAATATAACTTTTGGTAAATTACCTAATTATGTAAAAATAGTTCCTGTTTATCATATGACAAAAGGTCTTTCATCTAAAAAAATAAATGAATATATTAATAAAGCATTAGATATGGAAAAAATAAATAATAATATACCAAAAACAATTATTGATAATTATAATTTTATGGATGAAGAAACAGCTATTAAATGTATACATAATCCAGATAATACTTTGAATTTAAAAATAGCACTTAAAACACTTAAGTATGAAGAAATATATACATATTTAAAAAAGATAAAACTATTAAAGGAAAAAAATGAAAAGCACTCTACATCATTTATAAAAGATATAGATACTAATAAAGTATATGAGTTTATTAACAAGCTTCCTTTTAAATTAACTATTGATCAAAATAAAGTAATAAATGAGATGATACTTGACTTAAAAAGTGATAAAAGAATGAATAGACTTCTTCAAGGAGATGTTGGTTCAGGTAAAACAATAGTTGCGTTTATTTTAGCATATGCTGTTAAAAATTGTGGTTATCAGTCTGCACTTATGGCACCTACTGAGGCACTTGCTAGTCAGCACTATAATAATGCTATTAAGCTTTTTAATAATGAAGACTTTAACATAGCACTTTTAACTGGTAGTACAACTTTAAAAGATAAAAAGAAAATATATGAAGATTTAGAAAATGGTAATATAGATTTTTTAATAGGTACACATTCATTAATTAATGATAATGTTAAATTGAATAATTTAGGACTTATTATAACTGATGAACAGCATCGTTTTGGAGTTAATCAAAGACTAAAATTAAAAAATAAACATGGTTATCCAGATGTGCTTTTGATGAGTGCAACTCCAATACCTAGAACGTATGCTTTAATGCTTTATGGAGATACTGACATATCAAGTATTAAAACTATGCCAAATGGAAGAATGCCTGTTAAAACAATATTAAAAAAGACAGATGAATTAAAAGATGTATTAGATGGTATTTATAAAGAACTTAAAAACAAAAGGCAAGTATATGTTATATCACCTATGATAGAAGAAAATTGTGATACAGATTATACAAACGTATATGATCTTGAACACAAATTTAAACTAGCATTTAAAAATTATACTGTAAAAGTATTACATGGAAAGATGAAAAATGAAGAAAAAGAAAAAATAATGGATGATTATAAAAATGGTTTAATAGACATATTAATATCTACAACTGTTATAGAAGTTGGTATAGATGTTAAAAATGCAACTGTTATAGTTATTTTTGATGCAGATAGATTTGGATTATCTACGCTTCACCAACTTCGTGGTAGAGTGGGAAGAAATAATGTTCAGTCCTATTGTTATTTAATAAGTGATAAAGATAAAGAAAGACTTAATATTATGACTTATGAAAATGATGGGTTTAAGATAAGTGAAGCAGACTTTAAGCTAAGGGGTGAAGGAGACTTATTTGGTAATAGACAAAGTGGTGCGTTACAGTTTAAACTTTCTAATATTAAAAAAGATTTAGATTTATTCTTAAAAGTTAAGAAAGATGTAGATAATAATTAACACTTTATTTTACATACTAAAATAGTATTTAATAAAATAATTAACATAAATGTTATAATTATAAAAAGAAAGGTGTTTCTTATGAACTGGATAGATATACAGAAACTTTTAAATGAATTAGAAGAAAAATATAATAGTCTTTATTTGTTAAATGATTATATATTAAAAGAAGAAAATTATGATATAGACAATATGAAGGCTGCAAGATACATATTTTTTCTAATGAAACAAATAAAAAAGAGTCTTAGTACTTTACCTAAAAATATGGATGAAGTAAGAAGTATTTGTATTACTTATGGTAATGATACTAAAAAGTTAGAAGAAAAATTAAAAAGTATATTAAATGATATAGATGAATTATTTTTAGGAGTTAATTTTGTTAAATTATTAGTTGCAATTTCTAATAAAACCTATAGATTTGAAGGTGGATATGAAAAATCTCTTATGTATAAAAATGAATTAAGTAAATTCTCTAAAGTAGCTGAGGTGATTAGTAATAAAGATTTAACAAGAAAAGAAAAATATGAGCAGTATGTATCTTATGAAAATAGTTTATCAAAAGAAGATAAAGGAGAACTTTACATACAAGAGTTTATTGCAACACCTAATTTAATTTATGAAAGTAGAATGATATTAGATTTAGTTAGAAAAAACGTTAAAAATAATGAAAATCCATATATATTTTTAGAAAGGTTAAAGTTAACAAATTTAGAAATAAATGCTTATAAAGAGGACTTATTAGATGAAGAACCATTAAGTGAAAAATTAAAGGTATATGATGCTATGGAAAGTAGTCCTTTTATTAAAAATATGAAAAATAACAAAATAAAGTAACTTGACAAAGAATAAAAAAATATATATTATTATAATAGCGTGAAGATATCACGCAAGGTACTCTTACGATTATACTGAGAGTACAACCAAAACCCCCTTGGAGCCTTATGGCTCCGTTTTTTTGTAAATAAATGTAAATATATGTGTAAAAAGTAATAATTTAATATTCTGTTATGATATAATTACTTTGATAATAGGGAGGAATTATGAGATTAGTAGGTACAACAGTAAGGGGTATTAGAACTCCAATAATAAAAGAAAATGATGATTTAGCAAATATTGTTGTTTCATCACTTGTTAATGCTAGTAAGGAAGAAGGATTTAGTTTTAAAGATAAAGATGTAGTTGCAATAACTGAAGCAGTTGTTGGTATAAGTGAGGGAAATTATGCCACAGTAGATGATATAGCATTTGATATTAAATCTAAGTTTCCAAGTGGTAATTTAGGAGTTGTTTTTCCTATATTAAGCCGTAATCGTTTTTCAATGATTTTAAAAGGAATAGCTAGAGCCATGGATAATATTACTATGCTTTTATCTTTTCCTAGTGATGAAGTTGGAAATAATATATTAGATGATGATGCACTAGATAAGAGTGAGTTTAATTTATCTAGCGTAATAAGTGAAGAAGATTATGATAAATATTTTAGTTCTTTTATACATCCATTTACTGGTATTAATATGGTTAAGTTTTATAGAGAATTAATAGAAAGTGAAAATTGTAATGTAAAATTTGTTTTTGCAAATGATCCAAAAGAAATACTTAAATATACTAATGATGTTTTAACTTGTGATATTCATACAAGATATAAGACTAAAGAAATGATTAAAGGGATGAATGCTAATGTATATGGTCTTTTTGAAATTTTAAATAAATCTGTAAACGGTAGTGGGTTTAATCCTGATTATGGTCTTTTAGGGTCTAATAAGTCTACCGAAGAAAGACTAAAATTATTTCCTAAAGATGGTAAAAGGTTAGTTTATGAAATAAAAGATAAATTAAAAGAAATAACAGGAAAAAATATAGAAGTTATGGTATATGGAGATGGAGCGTTTAAAGATCCTGTAGGTAAGATTTGGGAACTTGCTGACCCAGTCGTTTCTCCATTTTATACAGATGGATTAAATGGAACACCAAATGAGATAAAGTTAAAATATGTATCTGATAATAAGTTTGCAAGTCTTAAAGGGGAAGAACTTAAAAATGCTATAAAAGAAGAAATAAAGAAGAAAGATACTAATTTAAAGGGTAAAATGATGTCTCAAGGTACAACACCTAGAAGAATAACAGATTTAATAGGCTCTTTATGTGATTTAACATCAGGTAGTGGTGATAAAGGTACTCCTGTTGTATTTGTACAAGGATATTTTGATAATTTATCCGATGAATAGTATAAAAAATCCATATGAAACTTGCAATAATGACTAAAATGCTATATAATTATTTATAGAATAAGGAGGAACAATTATGGAAAACTTAGAAACTATAAAAGTAGCAAACCAAGAGGGGAAAGAATTAGAACTTAAAGTAATAACTACTTTAAAAAAACCAAATGATAATAAAAGTTTTTTAATATACACTTTTGATGAGAAGGCAGAAAATGTAGATATATATGCGTCAATTATAAAAGAAGTTAATGGAAACTATATTTTAGATTCTATTACAGAAAAAGAAGATTGGGATTTAGTTCAAAGCGCTATACAAGATTTAGCTGAATAATAGGTGATTAAAATGAATAATGAAATGAAAGTAAATAATTTAAGAAAACATCAAGAATATGTTGAAAGAGTAAAGGCATTTAACTTAAGTGACCCTAAAAGTGTCAGTGAAGCTCAAAAATTTTTAGAAAATGCATTTAAAGAAGTATTAGATGATTTTACTAGTATTAAAGACAGATTACTTGTGTTTTTGATGTATTATGATTTTACTAAAATGAATGAGTTCAGTTATTTAAAACCATTTTATGGTCAAACGTATGAAAGATGTTTTGATACTGAAGAACATATTAAAACATACTTTGATTTATTAGTTAACAATAAAGAATTATGTGATAATGTTTTAGAAAACGTTAATAATGAAACATTAAAAAAATTATATGATTATTCAGATAGTATAAATCACTTGTTTTTGATGAATAATGACAAGAAATATCAAGATGTATATAATAAGATATCAAAAGTATGTACTGAAAAAAGAATAGTTGAAGCTCCTTTGGAGATTATGGATGATTCTACTTTAAATAGACAAGAATTATTAAAAGCTAAAGAAAATAATAATATAAGTGATGATTTTTATAATGCTCAAATTGAAGAGAAGAGAGATAATATTTTTGATAAGGCGGCTGATGCATTAGGAGTTAAAAATGATAATTTAATTAACTTTGTTGGAGATGAATCTTTAAAAGTAGATAAAATAATAATATCAAATGAACTTGTTAATACGTTAGCAGCTAATAGTGCTATTATTTCTACAAAACCTAATAATAAGTTTAACAAGATGCTAAAAAGAATTTCTGAAATAAATAAGTTTAAAGGGTTTGAATTTAGCCTAGTTGATAATATATTAACTATAAAAAAAGAAGATACTACTTTAGATAAGATTGCAAGCTGTAGTCAAAAAGTTTTTTCCACAATAAAAAATTCTGCAATAAAAAAGAAAAAATTAGCTAAACTAGTAATTAATAATACTTTAGATAGTATAAAAAATGTTAAAAGTGCAATTATTAATACTAATAAAAAAGTAACAGAGTATTTATCTAATTTAAAAAATAAAAATAATATTCAAGAAAAAAAAGAAGGTGTTAACAAAGAAACAACACCTATAGAATATGAAGATATATATAGTGATTCTAAATATGATCCAAACGTTAAAGATGCAACTTTAGATGACTTATATAAGATGACTCAGGAAATGGATAGTAAAGATGCTAATAAAGTTATTGAAAAAGCTACTGTTAATCCTAGTTTAAGTGCTTATGATTTTGCGAATAATATAACTGGTGTAACTCATATGGAGCAAAGACAAAGAAACGATTGGGCAAATGAAAGTGCTTTTGCAACTATGAGTGATGAAGAACTTTCCGACTATAATGAAAAAGCTAGATTAGCAGCTGAAATGGCTAAAGCAGAAGAAATTGTAAGAGGAAGATCAAGATAAAAAAATTGTAGAAAATTGTATTAAAAAAGATATTTAATTCATAATAAAAATGGTGATAATTATGAAGAAATATCTTTTTTTGTTTTTTATGTTTATAGTATATTTATGTTTACTTGTTAAAGAAAATACAAAAAGTGTTATTAATTATGATACAAATAATACTAATAGCTCATTTGTATTTGTAGATATATATTTTGAAAATGGTGTTAATAGTAAAACTTTATCAAATGAATTTAAAGAGTATAGGGATGAGTATTTGGTTAAAAAAATAAGTGTAAATAATAAATTAATTGATTTAAATTGTAATTTTATGGATAAATGCATTAATTATATATATGATGCAAATGATGATACTTTCTATAATAAATATATAGCTAGTGGATTTAAGATTGATAAGTTAACATTAATAGCAAGTAAAGATTATGTTATAGGTTATTTAAAAAATAAAGATTACTTATATAAGATATATTAGTTAATCTTTATTAGAAATGGTGCATTTATATTATCAGTATTTTTATATATTTTATAAGTTATTTTATTATCATCTAAGTACTTCAATAAAGTCTTACTTTCTTTTTTACCTTCCTTGTGTGGATAACATACTACTAATATAATACCTTTATTATTTAGCATATTAAGTCCTTTTTTTACCACATTTATAACTATTTTATGATTAGTTGTAATACTTTTATTCCCTCCTGGCAAATAGCCTAGATTAAATAAAATAAGTGTTAACTTTTTATCATACTCTTTTAAATATTTATCTATCTTATCATGAGAATCATTTATTAATTGTACGTTTTTAATATTATTTATATCTAGTAAATTTCTTGTTTTATCTATAGCAAGTGCTTGGATATCAAATGCAAATACTTTTTTAGCCAGTTTAGATAAAAATAAAGTATCATTACCATTACCACAAGTTGCATCTACTACGTAATCAGAAGATTTAACTATTTTTTCACAAATTAATCTAACTCTATTTAATATACTTTTATTAAATCCCTGATAAGTTCCTCTTTTACTTAATTCTTTATCAATATCATTTAGCACGCTAACCTTTTTTAATGTCCATGTTGGTTCTATTAAGTCTTCTTTATTACCATCACCAGTTAACCTGTGGATAACTATATTATCATTTAACTGTTCTATTTGATCACATACTATATCTACATATTCTTTCTTAGTAAGTACATGAAACTTATTTTCTTCATAAAATTTTTCTAATTCAGTGTTTTTTAAAATATGAAGCATATGTATTTTTATACCTTGAATATCTAATTTATTTAAATGTTTTATTGTATCCATCATCATACTATGCGTTTCATATGGAAGACCATTTATAATATGCACTACAACATTTATATTATTTTCTCTAAGTTTTTTAACGCAGTTATCAAAACATTTTAAATCATGACCTCTATTAATTAATTTTAGTGTAGAATTATGCATACTTTGAAGTCCAAGTTCTACTACAAGATAAGTTCTTTTACTTAAATCTATTAAGTAATTTAAACACTCATTACTAATAGCATCAGGTCTTGTACCTATACTTATACCAACAACATTAGGAAATGAAAGTGCTTTTTCATACATTTCTTTTAATTTACTAACTTTAGCATACGTATTGGTATTAGCTTGAAAATATGCAATGTATTTTGTATCTGGCCACTTATTATTTAATTTTTCTTTTACACTATTAAACTGAGTTAATAAATCATCATTCTTATTACCAGCAAAATCACCAGAACCATATGCAGAACAAAATATACAACCATGACCATTTTTAAAATTAGGACAGGAAAAATTACCATTTAAACTAACTTTAAAAACTCTAGTTTTAAATCTATTTGTTAGATCATAATTTAATGTATGATATCTTTTATTATCTAAACTATATTTAAACTTCATTTCTTTAATCACCATATATAGTATAAGTTAAAAATAAGTTAAAGGCAAATGTTACTATTTTGTTTTTATTATTTTTTTAGTATAATTATAAAGCATGGAGGTATTTTATGTTACAAGTAAATAATTTATCACTTAGATTTTCTAAAAGAGTATTATTTGATAATGTTAATTTAAAATTTACAAATGGTAATTGTTATGGAGTTATAGGAGCTAATGGAGCAGGTAAATCTACGTTTTTAAAGGTATTATCAGGAGAGTTAGAATCTACTAGTGGAGAAGTTGTTTTAACTGATAATGAAAGAATTTCTGTGTTAAAACAAAATCATAATGCTTATGATGATAAAAATGTTATAGAAACAGTTATAATGGGTAATGATAGACTTTATAACATAATGAAAGAAAAAGAAGAAATATATTCTAAACCTGATTTTTCTGATGCAGATGGCTTAAGAGTAGGAGAATTAGAAGCTTTATTTTTAGAAATGGATGGATGGCAAGCTGAAAGTGATGCTGGAAGTCTTCTTTCTGGGTTAGGTTTAGATCAGGTATTATTTAATGAAAAAATGGAAAGTTTATCTGGAGAAGATAAAGTAAAAGTTCTTTTAGCACAAAGTTTATTTGGTAATCCAGATATACTTATATTAGATGAACCTACTAACTATTTAGATATAAATGCTAAGATATGGCTTGAAAATTTTCTTTTAGATTTTAAAAATACTGTAATAGTAGTATCTCATGATAGACACTTTTTAAATAAGGTATGTACTCATATATTAGATATTGATTATGGAAAAATTAGAATGTATGTTGGAAATTATGATTTTTGGCTTACATCTAGTGAATTAATTCAAAAACAAATGCGTGAATCAAATAAGAAAAAGGAAGATAAAATAAAAGAATTACAGGATTTTATTAGAAGATTTTCTGCTAATGCATCTAAATCTAAACAAGCTACATCAAGAAAGAAATTACTTGAAAAAATAGAATTAGATGATATCGTTCCATCATCTAGAAAGTATCCATATATTAATTTTGATATAGATAGACCTATTGGTCGTGATGTATTAGAACTTAAAGGGATTTGCAAAAAAATAGATGGAGTGGATGTTTTAAAAAATCTTAACTTAACTATAAATAATACTGACAAAGTAGCTTTTGTAGGGAAAAATGAACTTGCTAAAACAACACTTTTTAAGATAATAACTGGACAGATAAAACCTGATTCTGGTACTGTTAAGTGGGGTAATACTACATCATTTTCATATTTTCCTAAAAAATATGATGAGTATTTTAAAGAAGATGTTAACTTAGTAGAATTTCTAAGACCATACTCTAAAGAACAAGAAGAAACATATTTAAGAGGATTTTTAGGAAGAATGCTATTTTCTGGAGAAGAAGCTTTAAAGAAAATAAACGTATTATCTGGTGGTGAAAAGGCAAGATTAATGTTTTCTCGTATGATGCTTAAATGTGCAAACGTAATAATACTAGATGAGCCTACTAATCATTTAGACATTGAAACAATTACATCACTTAATAAAGCTATGAGCAATTTTAAGGGAGTTTGTTTATTTTCATCATATGACTATGAATTAGTAAGTAGTGTATCTAATAGAATAATAGAGTTTTTAGATGATGGTAAATATATTGATAAATTATGTACTTATGATGAATATTTAAATAGAAATTAAAAAGACTTCAATTGAAGCCTTTTTTTGTTAATTAGATGTTGTTGTATTAGGTGTTGGAGTTGTAACATCTATAGCTTTTACAGTAACAGTTCTACTTACTGTTTTGGTTGTATTAGAATAAGTTATTTTATACTCTAGTTTATATGTTCCAGGGGTAGATGTATCAACATGACCAGATGTTAATGATATCTTACATTCGTCAGTTACATCAATAGAATTGTATAAAACTATAATAGGTAAGCTATCAGTAAATGTCTCACCCTGATCAATTGTTTCATTAGCAGTAATCTTAACATCAAAATCAGTTTTAACTGAAACTTTACATTCAACTCCAGCACTTTGATTTGTTTTATAATTAGCATAAGCCGTATAGATTATATATATTGGATTTGAATAATTAGTTGTATGTGTATATGATGTTGATGTTGTTGTTCCAACATATGTCTTAGTACCATTTGAACCATCTTTAACATATATATCATACCCTAATGCACCATAGCTATCATCGGTATTTAAATTAAGCATATCTTCAGCAGAAAGTCCTGTCCAACTTAAACTTACTGTATTACCACTAGCTTTACTTGTTACATTAGATACTGATGGTAATTTAGCATCAGGTTCACTATTAGAAACTTCTTCAGGAGCTGTTCCTTTTCTAAAATATGATGTAACTTTCATACTATCTGGAGTATTAATTCCAGCTCTCTTAAGTGGAATAGAATTTCTAATAACATCAACAGCTTCTATACTAGCAGGTGCTGTAAATGTAGCACCAGTCTTATCAAATAATCCTTCTGCTAGGAATCTATAAAACTTATCACGAATTGACCAAGTTGATGTAGTACTATAATGTTCTTTATATATTTTTCCATAACCATACCAGAATGTAAGTGTTTGAGATGGAGTGTAACCACAAACCCATAAATCGTTAACATGTTTACTAGATAATCCTTTAGCTTTAAGTGTTTTTGAATCTAGATTACTAGTACCAGTTTTAGCAGCAACTGAAACACCATTTATACCAGCAGCACTACGAGCTAATCCTCCAGTAGCTGACCAGTTTAACGCATAACTAATTATATATGCAGTAGAGTCATACATAACTCTTGTTTTAGAAACATTTGATTCAACGACCTCATCTGTTTCTTTATAAATAAACTTTTTAATTGTATGAGGTTTAATGTAATAACCACCATTAGAGAATGCTTGATATGCACCAGCCATTGTCATGGGACTATTTCTAGATTCTCCCTTTTTAGTTGAACCTGTAAATGCTCCAATAGAATGTGCTTCATGTATTTTACCATTTTCTACTTCTGGCGTAATACCAAGACCTGTTACAAACTTAAGAATTTTATCATTACCAGCTTCTTTACTTACTTGTTGAAAAGTTTTAAGTGCTGTTATATTTCTTGAAAGACCAAGTGCTTTATACATAGGAAGTATACCTTTATATCCACCATCTGAGTTAGACATTTTAGTACCATTACTATAAGAATGAGGTTCATCTACTATATAATTTTCGGTTCCCCAACCTAAATATTCAACAGCAGGAGCATAATCGAATATTGGTTTTGCCGTTGAACCAACATGTCTATTTGACTGAGTTGCATAGTTATATGAACGCTCCGTATTTTTATTTCTACCAGCTCCAACAGCTAATACTTCACCAGTTGCTGAATCTGTCATTACAATACCAGCTTGAACTAAATCATTTTCCCAGTTCCAGTTTTTTCCATTCATAACGTCATTTAAAAAATCTTGCTTTGATTTATTCATAGATGTATAAATTTTAAGTGGAGTAGTATAAGGATTTAAATCATATTCATTTTCAAGTTCTTCAACTACTGTATCAATATATCCTTGATATTCGTAGTAAGTACCTGATGTTTGCGCTGTTCTAATATATGAAGTAATAGGACTTGCAAGTGCAGCTTGTCTTTCTTCTTCTGTAATATAACCGTGTCTTTTCATTAGGTAAAGAACGGTTTTTCTTCTTTTTTCAGCATTTTCAGGATAATTATATGGATTATAACTATTAGGTGATTGGAATAATCCAGCTATAAATGCAGCTTCTGATAAGTTAAGTTCACTAACTGATTTATTAAAGTAGTTAAGTGATGCTTGTTCAACACCATAAGCTCTATTACCTAAATAAGCATCATTTATATAAAACTCAAGTATTTCTTTTTTTGTATATTTTCTTTCTACTTTAAATATAGACATATATATATCAGTAAACTTTCTTATTATACCTTTAATACCTTTAGATTCTATTTTACCATTAGCACCAGCTGTATAGTTGTTTTTAACAATTTGCATGGTAAGAGTTGATGCACCACCACCATTTTTACCAAGAACTTTATAACCTGCAGCTTTAATAAATCTAGCTAAATCAAAACCATTATGTTGAAAGAACTTAGAATCTTCTGTTGCAATAATTGCATCTATTAATACCTCTGGCAAATCATCATAGGATATTTCAGTTCTATTTTCATTTCCCATTTTTGCAATTAAGTTTCCATCCCCATCATATAACTCTGACATTTGTGTAAATTTTAAGTTATTTGGATCAAACTTAGGAGCATTAATAATTATATAAGCCATGAAAATACAAGATATAATTATTACAAAAATAACTAAGAATAACAAGATATTAAGAATTATTCTTTTGGTTTTACTTTTATTTTTTGCTTTTTTATTTTTTTGCATCTTACTTGCTTTAGCTTTTATACTGTCTTTTAACTCTCTACCTTTATTTGGTCTTTTCTTCATCATGATTATTACCTCCAAAATATGTATTATTTATAACTTCTATATAATCTAGTCTTGGATTATATTTCATTTTAACTAATTTTCCTTTTTCTTTAAAAAAACTAAGTGGGATAGACTTTCTATCATAATTTTCTAAAAAGTATTTTAAATCCATAGTATCTAATAAGTAAGTTTCATTATTATGAATGAATCTAACTATTAAAAATGATATGGCACCATGTCTTTGCACGTCTATTAGGTGCTTTATTTGATGCTCATGAATATTAGCTAATGCAAATGATGTTTTGCAAGTTGTTTCTTTAGCTTCAAAATCAATATATTTTCCTTTATATATTCCATTATAATCAGTAGTTGATGGTGTTAAAAAATATGCTTCATTAATTAAGCTTTTTTGATAATCAACTTTAACTAATTTTATTGGAGTAGGTTTTTTATAAATATATGCTATATCATTTACTTTATAATATTCATTAGATAAATTAATATCACTTTCAAGAGTCATACCTCTATTTGCAAAATTTATTTTAGAATTACCCAGTCTTTTTTTATCTAAATATGAATAATTAAATTTCATTATATTCACCATGTTAATTATATCAAATTGAGGTAATAAAATCTACTATAACTAGATAAATTTATAGTAATTTTTGAAAAGTATTGTCGAAACAAAATAATTACTAATATTTTTGTGATATGTTATAAAAAAGGAGGAAGACATGACAGATAAAGCTTGCTTTTTTATACTATTTGATGATTTATTTGAGAAAATTAATGAAATAGAAGAAAATATAATTATTTCTTCATATAATTAATTAGGTGATTTATTTTGGAAAAATTAAAAGTTATATATAATTTAATTCCATATATAATAGAGATAAGTATAATACTTAATATACTTGGTAATACTATTAAAATGACTTTTAAAATTGATAGCAAATACATTATATGGATACTTGTTTTTGTTAGTATGATAATTTACTTTACATTTTTTGGCATAAGCTTTGAAAGTTTTTTAACTTCTATTATAACTTTTTCTTTTTCGGTGTCTTCGTATGATTTATTTAAGCAAACTAAAAGAATATATAGAAAGGAATAGTTTGCTTTTTTGTGTGTTAATAAAATTTTCAATGTGTAAATTGACAAATTATAAAAAAATTGCGATAATGTTAATTACAGAGGTGGTAAATTATGTTTAACGGAAGAATAGTATTAACACCGCAAGATATTTTTGAAAAAGACTTTAAGATTGATACAAGGGGTTATAGACTTCAAGAAGTAGATAAGTACTTAGATCAAATAATAAAAGATTATGTAGAATTTATTAACATAATTAAAGAACTTAAAGAGGAGAATAAAGAACTTGCAAGAGAAAATATGGATATAAAACATCAACTTAGAAATTTAAAAGCAAATATAGATATTGTAAAGAAAAGTGAGAAAGAAATTACTAACGTAGATATATTAAGACGTTTATCACAACTGGAAAAATACGTATATGATAAAGATGAGTAATTATTTTTACACAAACGCTGCTAATTTAATTTAGTAGAGGAAAGTCCACGCTCACACGTACCTGTAACGGACGTAGTGTTCATGCAAAGGGAAAAAATAACCTTTGGTAGGTATTTTACCTAACGGCGCTGAGGTAACCTATAGTTCTTTAGAATATGGTTATATTAGGCATAAAGTGCCAAAGAGACGAGCTAGGTGGGAAACCATCTAGGTGGAACGCTGGTAAACCCCATGAGTGAGAAACCCAAATTTGGTAGGGGAATCTTTATGAAGAAATAAAAACGGATTAAAGGATGTTAAACTTTTAGCATAGATAAATGTTTGTGACCAGACTATCTGGTACAGAACGTGGCTTATTAAAATAATTATTTATATATAAAAAAGGAGTGAACACTTTGAAAGAAATTGGAGAAGAATTAAGGTTAGCTAGAGAAGAGCACGGAGTTAGTATAGAAGAGGCTGCACAAGATCTAAACTTAAGAGTATCTCAAATAGAAAACATAGAAAGTGGAAATCTAAAAGTATTTAAAGATGTTTTTTATTTAAAATGTTTTATAAGAGATTATGCAAAGTATTTGGGATTAGATGATGAAAAAATAATAGATGAATTTAATGAATTCTTCTTTGAAGAAACTTCTAAAATACCAATTAAGGAAATAGAAAAAGCATCTATTCAAAAGCAAAAAAAAGAAAGACAAGAAAATAAGATAGCATCTCCTTATACAATAGATGATAAACCTAAGTCAAAAACTATTCCAATAATTATAGGAATAATTATTGCACTTTTATTATTTTTAATTGGATATATAGTAGTAACTGAATATATAAGTCCAAAAGATGATACGAACGTAGAATTAACATTATTAGAAAATTAGGGGTGAATGATTTATGAATTTAGCTAATAAATTAACAATGATAAGAATTTTTTTAACAGTGGTATTTATAACCTTGTTATTATTTCCATTTTATTTAGTAAATGTAGAGTTTCCTAAAATATTAATAGGAACTATATCAGTTGATATAAAATATTTAATTGCAGCTTTTATATTTGCAGTAGCATCGGTTACCGATTTTTTAGATGGTTATATAGCTAGAAAATATAACATGGTAACTAACTTTGGTAAATTAGTTGATGCTATAGCAGATAAAATGTTAGTTGATTCAGCACTTATTATTTTATCAGCACAAGGATTTATAGCACCAATAATAACTGTTATTATAATATTAAGAGATATAGTAGTTGATGCAATAAAAATGCTTGCAGCAAGTAAAGGAAAAGTTGTTGCGGCTATAAAAACTGGTAAAGTAAAAACTGCATTTTTAATGTTTGGGGTAATATTTACTATGTGTTATAATTTACCTTTTGAATTATTTAATTTAGATATATCTAATTTTTTACTTGTTTTAGCAACTATATTTTCTATAATATCTGGTGCAGAGTACTATTTAATGAATAAAGATATTATATTTGAAAGAGAAGAAATTAGTAATTCTGTAGAAAATAAGTAACAGAAAAAGCCTTTTTGTATAGGCTTTTTTAAGTATTTGTATAAAAGTTTGTACAATTCAAACATTTGTTCGAAAAAACACTTGATTTTTGTTTTAAAGTAATTTATAATGGAATTGTATTTAATTTAAGGGAGGATACAAATGATAAAAAAAGCAAGCAATGATAAAACATTAGATGAAGTACTTAAAGATATAGAAAAACAATTTGGTAAGGGTTCTGTTATGAAACTTGGTGAGGAGGCTCATAATGAAATAGAAGTTTGTTCAAGTGGTTCATTAACACTTGATAAAGCTCTTGGAGTTGGTGGATATCCAAAGGGAAGAATAATAGAAATATATGGACCAGAGTCTTCTGGTAAAACAACTTTTGCACTTCATGCTATAGCAGAAGCTCAAAAGGCAGGAGGAAGGGCAGCATTTATAGATGCAGAACATGCACTAGATCCTGTTTATGCACAAAAACTTGGTGTAAATATAAATGAGTTATTATTGTCACAACCAGATACTGGAGAACAAGCATTAGAAATTTGTGAAGCATTAGTTAGAAGTGAAGCTATTAGCATAGTAGTAATTGACTCTGTAGCAGCACTAGTACCACAAGCTGAAATAGAAGGAGAAATGGGAGATAGTCATGTTGGACTTCAAGCAAGATTAATGAGTCAGGCATTAAGAAAATTATCTGGTACTATTAGTAAAACAAATACAATTGCAATATTTATAAATCAGTTAAGAGAAAAAGTAGGAGTATTATTTGGTAATCCTGAAACAACACCAGGTGGTAGAGCTCTTAAATTCTACTCAACTATAAGATTAGATGTAAGACGTGGTGAACAAATAAAAAATGGTGATAATGTAATAGGAAATAAAACAAATGTTAAAGTTGTAAAAAATAAGGTTGCACCACCATTTAAAACTGCATCAGTTGAAATAATGTATGGTGAGGGAGTTTCTAAAACTGCTGAAATACTTGATTTAGCATCAGAACTTGGCATTATAGATAAAAGTGGTGCTTGGTATTCTTATAATGGAGATAAGATTGGTCAAGGTAAAGAAAATGCTAAGGAATTCTTGAAAGCTAATCCATCTATTAAAGATGAGTTAGAAAGTAAGGTAAGGGAAAGTCTTGGAATTGGAATTTCAAAAAAAGAAAAGTCTAAGAAAGAAGATAAATAGTGCAAATATTTTGTACTATTTTTTTTGTTAAAATTTCACGGAATGAAAATTCAAAATCTTACGGAATAAAACTTAAAAAAGTTAGTTTTTTTCTTGATATGAAGACTTTTAATAAGAAATTTGGTACAATATAAATAGGTGATAAAATTGAACGATATAGAACAAAAAATGGAAGAGTTAATAAACATAATTAATAAAGCTAGTAATGAGTATTATGTTGATGATAATCCTAGTATTACTGACCAGGAATATGATGATTATTATAGACAACTATTAACACTAGAAGAAAAGTATCCCGAATTAAAAAAAGAGGCTTCACCTACATTAAGAGTAGGTGGAAAGGTTTTAGAAAAATTTGAAAAAGTAAAACATGAAACTCCTATGCTTTCTTTTGATGATATATTTAATGAAGATGAAATAGTATCATTTGATGAAAGAATTAGAAAAACTTGTCCTAATGCAACATACACACTAGAACCTAAAATGGATGGTTTATCTGGTTCTCTTTTATATGAAAAGGGAATACTTAAAAGAGCAGCTACTCGTGGGGATGGACTTATTGGAGAAAATATTACTGATAATGTAAAAACAATAAAATCAGTTCCTTTAAAATTAAATAAAGAAATTGATATAGAAGTTCGTGGTGAAATATACATGAGTAAGGCTTCTTTTGAAAAGTGTAATAAAGAAAAAGAAAAAAGAGGTGAAAATTTATTCGCTAACCCAAGAAATGCTGCGGCAGGGTCAGTTAGACAATTAGATAGTAAGGTAGCTGCTAAAAGAAACCTTGATTTTATGGCATACTTTTTACCAAATCCTAGCAAATATGGTATTAAGACTCAAAGCGAGGCATTAGATTTCTTAAAAGAACTAGGCTTTAAAACTAATTATAAGTTAAATGGAATTGCAAAAAACGTTAATGATATAATAAGTTATATTGACGATTTATCTATTAAAAGAGATAGTCTTCCTTTTGAAATAGATGGTGTTGTATTAAAAGTTAATAATTTAGATGATGAAGAAAAGTTAGGATTTACCCAAAGAGTACCTAGATGGGGAATTGCATATAAATTTCCAGCAAAAGAAGTATTAACTAAATTAAAAGAAATAAAGTTTACTGTAGGAAGAACAGGTAAAATAACTCCTAATGCAATATTTTCACCAGTTCATGTTGCAGGTTCTATTGTATCTAAGGCAACACTTCATAATGAAGATTACTGCTTAGATAAAGATGTTAGAGTAGGAGATATAATATCTATTAGAAAGGCAGGGGATGTGATACCAGAAGTTGTAGAAGTAAAAAAAGAAAGAAGAATTGGCAGTGAAATACCATTTAAAATGATAGAAAACTGTCCTATGTGTGGCATGATTTTAGAAAAGAAAGATGCTAATTACTTTTGTACTAATAAATTATGTCCTGCAAGAAAAATAGAAGCATTAATACATTTTGTATCTAGAGATACTATGAATATAGAAGGACTTGGAGAAAGAATTATAGAAGACTTTTATAACATGAAATTTATTAATTCTATATCAGATATATATAAGTTATATGAACATAAAGAAGATTTAATAGAATTAGAAGGTTTTGGTGAGAAAAGTGTTAATAACCTATTAAGTAGTATTGAGCATTCTAAGGAAAATTCATTAGAAAAAGTACTTTTTGCATTAGGAATAAGACATGTTGGTAAAAAGACAGCTAAAATATTGGCTAAAAGATATAAAAATATAGATAATTTAATTAATGCTAGTTTAGATGAATTGACCAATATAAATGATATTGGAGAGATAATTGCTAAAAGTATTAGAAAGTATTTAGATAACAAAGATAATATTAAACTTATAAATGAATTAAAAGAAGTAGGGCTAAACTTTAGTTATAATGAAGGTGAAATAAATGATAAACTAGATGGTATGACATTTGTTCTAACTGGTACTTTAGAAAAGTATAAAAGAGAAGAACTAACTAAGTTGTTAGAAGATAAGGGTGCTAAAGTAACTAGTAGTGTAACTAAAAAAACAACAGGTGTTATAGTAGGAGATAAACCAGGTTCTAAATACGATAAAGCATTAAAGCTTGGTATTACAATATATAAAGAAGAAGATATAGAAAATCTTATAAAATAATAATATAAAAATAATATATAATTAACATAAAAGTTATAATTATAATGCTAAACTTGACAAAAATAAAAATTGTGATAATATATTTGACATAATTTTTATTAATGTTTGCTTGTACAGAAACATTTATTTAGCAAGCAATATTACAAATAATAAAGTCTTGTTTGCGAACAGGACTTTTTGTTTCAAGGGGATGGTAATATGAATGATATACCAAAAATATCTATAATAGAGAATATTTATAATCGTAATAAAAAACATTTGGGAAAAACAGCACTAATATATATGGAACGAAAAATAACATATGATGAGTTTTTTAGAAATATCAATATGTGTGCAAAGTCATTTGAAAAATTAGGTGTAAAAAAGGGAGATATAGTAACTTTGTTGCCAATAAATACACCAGAATTTTTATATTGTTATTATGCATTAAATATGATAGGAGCTATAGCAAATTCTATTCATCCTTTATCTTCGGAGCGAGATATTAAAAATTACCTTACGGAAGTTAATCAAGACTTTGTAATTTGTTCTGATATTAATTGTAAAATTTTAAGTAAAACACTTGAGGAAATGAATAATAATGGTAAGAATATTAGAGGAATAATAGCTCCAATTTTTAATTCTGTTCCTATAGGGATACAACTTAAGAATTTAAGAAATAAAGAATTATTAGAAAAATCAAGAGAATTCAAAAAAAATATAAAAATTGCCCTTTCTACACACAACTTCATATCATGGAATGAATTTGCTAACCCAATTAATTTATTAAGAAATAAATTTATAGATTATAAATTAAATTTTAGAGGGGAATATAATGATCCAGCCTTAATTGTTCATACAGGTGGTACTACAGGGGTCCCAAAAGGGGTAATACTTACAAATAAAAATGGAGTTGCACTAGCACAAAATCATATTGAAACAAAAGAGTTATCTGATATTATAAATAGTAAAACTAAAATCTTGGGGAATATTTCTATGTATACAGCATTTGGTTTTTTAGACAATTTAAATGTTCCACTTACTTTAGGTATTTGTATTGAATTAGAACCAATTTATTCTGTGCAAACCTTTGTACATGACATTTGTGAAAAAAAACCAAACATAATTTTTACTGTTCCATCATTTATAGAAGAATTTAAGGAAAGTATTGAAAATAGTTTAAATAAAATAGATCTTTCATTCATCGATGTAATAATAATAGGTGGTCAAAAAATTCCATCTAAAAATATTGATAATTTAGATAAATTTTTTTCAGAGCATCAACCACATAAAAACAATAAGGTTAAAATTAACACGGGATATGGTAGTTCAGAAACATCAGCTGCAGCAACCTGTACAATTTTTAACGGTTGTGATAGGAAAAAGGTAGGAAAACCATTTAATTATGTTGATGTAAGAATAGTTGATTTAGATACAAAAAAAGAATTACCAAAAGGTGAAATTGGCGAGGTTGTTATTGGTGGACCAACTGTTATGGATGGTTATTATAACATGGATGAAGAGACAACAAAAGTTTTATATAAAGATGATAACGGAGACAATAATTATTATACTGGAGATGTTGGTTATTTGGATGAAAACGGTGAATTAGATATCATTGGTAGAGTAAGAAAAATGATAACTATGTATAATGGTTATAAAATAGCCAGTCCTTGTATAGAAGATTTAATAGAATCATTAGAAATAATAAAAGACTGTGTTATTGTTCCTATGCGAGATCCAATACATTCAAAAGGTTATGTACCTAAAGCATATGTTTCATTAAATAATTTTTGTGATAAATTAATTGTTGAGAAACAAGTTAAAAATATTGTTGAAACTAACATGAATGAGAGAAATAAAATTTATGATGTCGTTGTATTGAATGAAATACCACTTTCTAAATTGGGAAAGAAAGATTTTAAAGCCATAGAAATTTTGGATTTGATCAACTCGGTAAATAAAGATATCAAATGTTCATTAAAAAAATCTTTAGACAGCAATTTTGATTATGATTGTGAAATAAATAATTTATCAAATCATAGCGATAGTGTGATTTTGGATAAATTGAAGAAAGTTATTGATGAAAAAGAGGAGAGCGAAGGAGTAAAAAAAGAAAAAAGAAAAAATATTAATTATAAGTTCGTTAATGTGAAAAGATATGTTGATAGCGAGTTGCAAAAAAAGTGTAAAGGTACATTAAAAAAATAGAAAAAATAGATATATTATGATAAAATGAAGAAGAGGTGAGTTTGATGGTCAGTAATTTATATTTTTGTATTCTTAGTTCGTTTTATAGTGTTCTTCTTCTATTTACTTGTTTAAAAAATAAAAAAAATAATTTGGAATATAAAATTTTCAGAAAACTTGTTTTAACTAATTTTATAGGAATAATCCTCGGATTTATATGCTTTTATACTGTAATGAATTATAATTCAATCCCTATATTTAATTATATTATTTCTAGAATATATTTGGTATATTTGTTTGTATGGGTATTATTGTTTACACTTTATACAATTACAATATCATATAATATTAATGAAAAAGATAGAATTTTTAATACATTAAAGAAAATTGCAGTAATTTTAACAATTATATTTGCTATACTTATTTTTTATCTACCTTTGAATTATGTAAGTGAAAAAAATGCAGTATATTCATATGGTGGAGCGGCTCAATTAGTATATGTTATATCTGAGGTTTTTACATTGATTTCGATTTTCTGTATGTTCAAAAATTCAAAAAAAATTGATATAAAAAAGTATTCCCCTTTGTTTATTTACATTGTATGTGGAATAATTGTAATGCTTATTCAATCAATTCATCCAGAATTATTACTTATGACATCAATGGAAATTTTTTCAACATATATTATCTATTTTACAATAGAAGGAAAAAATGATAAATAATGAAAAACTAAGGCAAGATTTATTTCTTGCCTTTTATAATATAAAAAAGTATAATTTAGGAGTAGAGAAGGTGTTTTTTTGAAAAAGAAATTAATAATGATATTTAGTATCATTGTGTTATTTATAACATTAATACTAATAATTATCTATAGAAAACAAACTATAGCAGTATTAGGATATCATGATTTTATAGTTAATGATTCTAATAATGGCATGCAAATTAATATTGAAAAGTTTGATAAACAAATGAAATATTTAAAAGACCATAATTATAATACAATTACTCTTAAACAAATGGATTGTTTTATAAATAAGACTTGTAAAATACCTAGAAAATCGGTTTTAATTACAATGGATGATGGATATAAATCTAATTATGAGTTAGCATTTAAAGTACTTAAAAAATATAATTTTAATGGAGTAGTATTTTATATGGGAGTAAATTATAATGGTGGAAACGAAAACTATATGGATTTAAATATGATTAAGGAAGCTAAAAGAAAATATCCCAACATAGAATTTGCATCTCATACTTATAATTTACATCATGAAAATGATTATTTACTAAGTTATGAAGAAATAAATAATGATTTTAAAAAGATGAATAATGTAATT
>CAKPCU010000011.1 GCA_934148015.1 uncultured Bacilli bacterium | reverse complement strand
AAGGGATATATGATAGGCAGGAACATGAAAGAATGGTTAGGAATTCTATAATGGCAACTAAATTAGAAGATAGTTATTATAAAGGTGTTAATAAAGGTGCTGCCAAGAAAAATTTAGAAAATGCTAAAAAAATGAAATTAAAAAATATTTCTATAGAAGATATCATAGATATTACTGGCTTATCTAAAGAAGAAATAGAAAAATTATAATCACTAAAAAGACGTGGAAAAAATTCCACGTTTTATAATATCTTATCAACCAATCCATAACTTAAAGCTTCATCAGAAGATAGATAATGATCTCGCTCTGTATCTTCTTCAATTATGCTTAATTCTTTACCAGTTTTTTCTGCTAAAATATTATTTAATTTATTTCTTAAATAAAGTATTCTATCAGCTACTATTTTTATTTCAGTAGCTTGACCATTTACTCCGCCAAGAGGCTGATGTATCATTACCTCGCTATTAGGAAGTATGTATCTTTTACCTTTATGCCCACTAGCTAAAAGAATAGATGCCATAGATGCACACATTCCAATACAGATGGTAGATACATCACTTTTAATAAAGTTCATAGTATCATAAATAGCCATACCAGCGGTAATACTACCTCCAGGACTATTTATATACAAACTTATATCATCATGTCCTTTAGAATCTAGATATAATAATTCACCTATAATAGTATTTGCACTATCATCATTAATTTCACCACCTATAAATATTATTCTATCTTTTAAAAGTCTTGAATAAATATCATACACTCTTTCACCAGAATGTGTTTTCTCAATAATACTTGGAATTAAATTCATAAAATTATCACCTAATAATATTATGTATAGTAGGTGCGTAAATATTACTTAAAATAATGTGACATTTTACGCTATTTTTGATAGAATATAATTAGATAAATATAAGAATAAGTAAGGTGGTTAATATGTCTATTATAAAAGTTAAATACAAAGATAAAGAATATGAGTATGAAAGTGGAATTAAATTAGAAGATATTGCTAAAGATTTTAAAGATAATTATAAATATAAAATAATACTAGGATCTATTAACAATAAAACTTGTGATTTAAATACTGAGGTAAATAGAGATTCTAAAATAGATTTTTATGACTATTCATCTAAAATAGGAAATAATTCTTATCAAAAAGGACTTTCATTTTTATTTTCAAAGGCAGTTCGTGATGTTTTAAACTGTGATGTTAAGATGATGCATACTATAAATCAAGGTATATACTGTGAAATATTAACTAATAATATAATATCAGAAGTAACCGTTCAAAAAATAAAAATAAGAATGAAAGAATTAAATGATAGTAAAATATCAATTAATAAAATATTAGTATCTAGAATGGAAGCTATAGAATATTATAATAAGATTAATCAAACAAATAAAGCTAGTTCTTTAAGATTTATTAGTAATTCTAACATTAGTTTATACAAAATGGATGATACATTAGATTATTACTATGGACCGCTTCCTAATAATACTAGTTTAATAGATAAATATAATATTAAGTATATAAATGATAATAAAGTTATTCTTTTATATCCTAATATGTATGATCTAGAAAGTGATCTTAAATTTAATAGGAACGATAAATTATTAGAAGTATTAGAAAAAAATGATAAGTATAATGAAGATCTTAGAATATATACATCAGTTGAACTTAATAAAACTATATCAACTGGTTTTTATGGGGACTTAATCAGGGTTAGTGAAGCTATATCCAATAATAATTTATTTGATATAACAGAAGAGATAAGTAAAGATAAAAATATAAAAATGGTATTAATAACAGGCCCTTCATCATCTGGTAAAACAACAACAGCTAGAAAATTAACTTTATTCTTAAAAAGTAGAGGATTAAAACCTATACCAGTTTCAGTAGATGATTTTTACATTAACTTAAAAGATAGAGTATTAGATGAAAATGGAGAGCCAGAAAAAGAGAAGATAAGTGCTATAGATACTAATTTGTTTAATAAGAAAATTTCTGAATTATTAGAAGGCAAAGAAGTTACATTACCTAGATATAATTTTGTAAAAGGAATAAGTGAGGAAGGTAATAAAAAGATAAAAATGAATGAAAAAAGCATTTTAGTTATAGAAGGAATACATGCATTTAATGAAAAGTTAACTGAAATGATACCAGATAAAAATAAATTTAAATTATTTATTTGTCCACTTAGTCCATTAAATGTTGATAATCATAACATTTTTAAAGAAACAGATAATAGATTGCTAAGAAGAATAGTTCGTGATAATAAAACAAGAGGATATTCTGCATCTGATACACTAGGAATGTGGAAAAACGTTAGAAAAGCTGAAGAAGAAATGGTTTTACCATATATGAAAGATGCTGATTATATATTTAATACATCATTAATATATGAGCTTGGTGTACTCAAAACTTATGCTGAACCACTTTTATTTTCAGTTAATGAAGATGATCCAAATTATGGAGAAGCGATTAGATTAATAAATTTATTTAGATTAGTACTTGGTATGCCAAGTGATTTAGTTCCAAATGATTCTATAATAAGAGAATTTATTGGTGGTAGTTGTTTTAAAGATTAAAAAATAGTACAATATAAATAAAAGGAGAATGATAATATGAAAGTTGCAATAAATGGTTTTGGAAGAATAGGAAGATTAGTATTTAGAATAATGATGGAGGATCCTTACTTTGATGTAGTTGCTATAAATGATTTAACTAATCCAGAGGACTTAGCTTATTTATTAAAGTATGACACATCACACAGACTTTATAAGAAAGATGAGATAACTAGTACTTCAGATGAAATAATAGTATCTGGTAAGAAAATAAAAATATATAAAGAATCTGATCCTCTTAATTTACCATGGGATAAATTAGATATAGATATGGTTTTTGAATGTACTGGTTTCTTTACTAGTAAGACATCAGCAGAGGCACACATAAAAGCTGGAGCTAAAAAAGTTATAATATCAGCACCTGCTAAAGGAAATTTAAAGACTATTGTATATAATGTTAATAATGATATTTTAACAAAAGAAGATAAGATAATTAGTGCTGCAAGTTGTACAACAAACTGTTTAGCACCTGTTATGAAACTTTTATGTGATAATTATGGCGTTAATAAAGGATTTATGACAACAGTTCATGCATATACTAATGATCAAGCAACACTTGATGTTGCACATAAAAAAGGCTATTTATCTAGAAGAGGAAGAGCTGCAGCAGCAAATATTGTTCCGTCATCAACAGGAGCAGCAAGTGCAATAGGTCTTGTAATTCCAGAACTTAAAGGAAGACTTGATGGAACGGCTATGCGTGTTCCAGTAACAACAGGTTCTGTTATAGATTTAACACTTGAATTAAATAAAAACGTTACCAAAGATGAGATAAACGATTTATTTAAAAATAATCAAAATGAAACAATAAATTATACAACAGACCCTATTGTGTCAAGTGATATTATAGGTGCATCATGTGGTGCATTAGTAGATGGACTTTTAACAAACATAGTTGAAAGTGACGGAAAACAGTTAGTAAAAATAGTAGCTTGGTATGATAATGAAATGAGCTATTCTAGTCAAATGGTTAGATGTGCTAAATATTTTGGAAATATATAATATAGTGTTATAATACTATTATAATTTAAGGTGGTGATATAAATGGATGATATGAACTATAGCGGTACTGATGTTGAATATGAAACAGAAGAAAAGAAAAATGGCTTTAGGTTAACTAGAGGGATGTTAATCTTAATTGTCATAGCAATTGTTATAATAATATCTGTTATTGTAATTGTAGTTTCTAAATTAAATAAAAATAAACCTGAATATAGTAAGGAGGATTTCCTTAAACTTGAAAATAGAATGATAGAAGAAGCACCACTTTATGTTTCACAAAAGCAAATAGAACTTAATAGTGAACAAATAAAAATAGATTTAAAAGATTTGTTATATGAAAACGGAGGATCAATAGATTCAAATAAAATTAAGGCTGCAAAAATATGTAAAGGTTACGTAATAGCAGTAAAAAAGGATTATGATAGTTATTCAGCATATATAAGTTGTGGTAATTTATATAAAACAAAAGGATATAAAGATGAAAAAACTACAACCACTACAAAATCTATTACCACAAAGAAAAATAATGCAAAACCAAATATAATTATAATAGGTGATGCAACAATTACTATGCAAGTAGGAGATACGTATAAAGAATTAGGTGCAGATGCAACCGATGAAGAGGATGGAGATATTTCCTCTAAAGTAAAAATATCTGGCAGTGTTGATACATCTAAAGCTGGAACATACATAATAACTTATAGTGTAACTGATAGTAAGAAACAATCTGCAGAAGCTAAAAGAGCGATAATAGTAGAAAATAAAAGAACCTCTACAATAACTAAAACTACTACAAAAGCACCTGTTAATACTACAAAAGCACCTGTAATTACAAGAACTACTACAAGAAGAATAAATGTTAAACCAACCATTAATTTAGTAGGAAGTAATAATATCAAACTAGTAAAGGGTGCAAGGTATGATGAGCCTGGATTTTCTGCTTATGATGCGAATGGTACTAATATTACTTCAAGAGTTACTGTAAACAGTAATCTTAATACGTCATTGGCCGGTACATATTATATAAAATACAGCGTAACTGATAGTTATGGTAATAGTTCATCAGTAACTAGAACAATAAGGGTTGAAGATAATTACATAAAATTAAGGGGAATTTCATTATCACCTAGTGGTAATATTGTTTTAAAAAAAGGTTCTTCAAAAACCTTAAGAGTTAGTTTTACACCATCGAATGCATCTAATAAAAATATATCGTGGAAAAGTTCTAATGAAAATGTTGCAACTGTATCTAATGGTACCGTGCATGCTAAGAGTGGTGGTACAGCTAAAATAACAGTTTCTGGTGCGGATGGAAAAAGCTATAGTGTTATTATAAATGTCATTAATTAAATGCGTTAAAACTATGGAAATGTCCATAGTTTTTGTATATGTATGTTATAATATATAATGTGGAGGATAAAGTGAAAAAGAGTATAAAAGATTATGATTTAAACAATAAAAAAGTAATAATTAGATGTGATTTAAATGTACCTATAAAAGATGGTGTTATTTTAGATGATAATAGAATTAAAGAAAGTCTAAAAACTATTTTGTACGCTGTAAATCACAATGCTAAGGTAATTATATTATCACATTTAGGAAGAATAAAAAAAGAAGAAGATAAAAAGGAAAACAGTTTACTTTTAGTAAGTAAAAGATTATCTAAGTTACTTGGTATGAATGTTAAATTTGTAGATGAAACGCGTGGAAGCATTTTAGAAGATAGTATTAAGAACATGAAACCAAAGGATATAATATTAGTTCAAAATACTAGGTATGAAGACTATCCTGAAAAGCGTGAAAGTGGTAATGATGATATACTTGGTAAGTACTGGGCTAGTCTTGGAGATATTTTTATAAATGATGCTTTTGGAACATGTCACCGTTCTCATGCTTCCAATGTAGGTATATCAAAGTATTTACCATCAGGAGTAGGTTTTTTAGTTGAAAAAGAAATTCTTATGCTAACTAAATATTTAGACGAACCAAAAAGACCTTACACGGTTATTATGGGAGGGGCTAAAGTAAGTGATAAAATAAGAATAATAGAAAAATTAGTTAAAAAATGTGATTATCTTTTGTTAGGTGGTGGAATTGCAAATACATTCTTGAAGGCAAAAGGATATAATTTAGAAAAATCTTTAGTTGATTATGATAGCATAGATTTTTGCAAAAGTATTATGGAAAAATATGAAAATAAGATTATTCTTCCAGTAGATTTTTATAGTGCATATAACTATGAAGATACACCAGATAAATATTATTCTAAAATAGATGGACTAAAAAGTGATATAATGATTTTAGATGTAGGAAAAGATACTATTAATTTATTTAAAAAATATATAGATAAAAGTAAAACAATATTTTTTAATGGACCAATAGGAGTATCAGAATTCAAAAATTTTGAATATGGCACTAAGAGTCTATGTAGGCTTTTAAAAGAAAGTGGTGCAACTGTAATAGTAGGTGGAGGTGATTCTGCCTCTAGTGCAATTAGATTTGGTTATTCTTCTTCATTTGCACATATATCAACTGGTGGTGGTGCATCCTTAAAACTTCTTGAAAAAGGAAGTCTTCCAGCCATAGATGCTATAAGTGATGTGAAATAATGAAGTTAAAAAATAAAAGACTAAATATAATCATATTAATTATTGCTCTTGGCTTAGTATTATATTTTACTTTAAAAGACAATTTCAGTATGATTATTAAGGAATTATCCAAAGTTAATCTACTTATCTTTTCTACAGCAATATTAATATTCATATTGTCTTTAGCCCTTAAATCAGTTAGTTTGCAAATATATATAAAAGAACATAATGAAAATTATACGTTCAAAAAAGCTTTTTCACTAACTCTAATAGGACAGTTTCTAAATGGAATTACACCGTTCTCATCTGGAGGACAACCATTTCAAATTTACTTGCTAAAAAAAGAGGGTAATAGAATAAGTGATTCAACCTCAGCAATGGTAAAGGATTCTGTTATATATCAATTATCTCTTTTGATAATGGGAATAGTTTCTATAGTTTTAAATTTGATGTTAAAAGTTATTCCGTTAAAATCGAATTTAACATGGCTTATCATTATTGGTTTTATTATAAATATATTAGTATTAATATTTTTGTTTATGGTAATAAATATGAAAAAAACCATGTTAAACATTATAAATAAGTTATTACTCATTCTAAATAAAATTAAAATAATTAAGAATATTGATTCTGCAGAGGAAAAAGTAAAAAAAGGCTTAGATAACTTTTATAATTGTAAATTTGATTTTAGAAAAAATAAAAAGAGGTTTTTAATAACTATATTAACAAACGTAGTAAGCCTCGCACTACTATATATGATTCCATATGTAATTTTTGAGTCATTAAATACTAATGCTTTAGATATAATACATTCTATATTGTTAACATCATTTGTTATGTTGATAGGAAACTTTATCCCAATACCAGGTGCAACAGGTGGAATTGAATATGGTTTTATTAAGTTTTTTAGTAAAGTTAATATTAATATACCTACAATATCTAGTGCAATGTTACTATGGAGATTTATTACATATTTTCTAGGAATATTAATAGGATTTATTATATTAGTTATAAGAGAAGAGGTGCGAAAAAAATGAGAATAGGATTATTTTCTGATACATATCCACCATTTATAAATGGGGTGTCAACTAGTGTATTAATGCTTAAGCAAGGACTTGAGAAATTAGGGCATGAGGTTTATGTTGTAACAATAAATAGTGAATCTTTTTCATATAAAGAAGAAGAAAATATACTTAAAGTACCAGGCATTCCTTGTGGGATATTCGATTATAGAATATCGGGAGTATATCCACTTAGGGCATTAAAAATAATAAAAAAGTGGAAGCTTGATGTAATACATACGCATACTGAGTTTAGCATGGGTACATTTGCAAGACTTATTTCTAAACAATATAACATCCCACTTGTTCACACGTACCATACCATGTATGAAGAGTACATTTACTATATAACAAAAGGATATTTTTCAAAAGCATCAAAAAAATTAGTAGAGTATTTAACATTATTCTTATGTGATAAGTTAGTTGAGGAATTGATAGTACCAACAAAAAAAACATATGACTTATTTAAAGAAAAATATAAAGTGAAAAGAGATGTTAATATAATTCCGACTGGTATAGATGTAAGTAGATTTTACAAAGAAAATATAGATAAGAATAAAGTAAATGAATTAAGACGTGACTTAAAGTTATCTAGATTTAATTTTAATATATTATATGTTGGTAGAATAGCAAAAGAAAAAAGTATAGATTTTTTAATAAATAATTTTAAAGACATTGTAAAGAAAATTCCAAGGGCTAAAATGATAATAGTTGGTGATGGACCTGATATGAAAGAATTGATACAACTTGCTGATGATAAAGGACTTAAGAGAAACATTATATTTACAGGTAAAGTACCATGGAATGAAGTTCCACTTTACTATGCACTATCTGATATCTTTGTAACATCATCAAGAAGTGAAACTCAAGGACTTACTGTAATAGAAGCTATGGCTGCATCAAAAACAGTTGTTGCAGTAAATGATGAGAGCTTTTCTCTTGTTATAAAAAACATGAAAGATGGTATTTTATTTAATAATGATAAAGAATATAAAGATTATATATATATGCTTTACAAAGATAAAAAACTAAGAGATAAAATATCTTTAGAAGCTAGAAAAACTGCTAATTGCTATAGCTCTACTATGTATGCTAAAAGAGTTTTAGAGGTATATAAAAAAGTTATAGATAGAGATTCAAATTTTATAAAAAAAACAATTAAAAGAATAAGAAAAGTAGTTAATAAATAGGAGGGGTTAAATGAAAACACTTGTTTGTAATCATAAAATGTACTTAACACATGATGAAGCGGTCATGTTAAAAGAAGATATGAAAAGTATTGATTTAAAGGACATTCAATTTATTGTTTGTCCTAGTTATTTAAATTTCGATGTATTTGACAATAACACCTTAGGCTCACAAGATGCTTTTTATGAGGATAAAGGTGCATATACTGGTAAGATATCAGCATATGACTTATCTTTAAGGGGAATAAAATACGCAATAGTAGGACATTCTGATCAAAGATTATACGATACGGATGAGGTTATAAATCTTAAAGTAAGATCGCTTCTTAGAAATTCTATGACTCCTATTTTTTGCATTGGAGAAACTAAAATTGATAGTGAACTTAGAAGAACTAGCGAGGTATTAAAAAGACAAATAATTAAAGGACTTAAAGATGTAAAATTAGATACTAATCAAGAAATAATAGTAGCATATGAACCAAGATTTCTAATAGGAAGTAAAAAAACTTTGTCAAAGGAAGATATAGAAGATACTCTAAAGTACATAAGAAAAATACTTGAATCTATAAACATTACTAATTATAAATTACTTTATGGGGCTGGTATTAATTCAAAAAATATTAATCTTATAAAAAGTAATATGTGTGATGGTTATTTATTAGGTAGTTCATCTTGCGATATTAATGAATTAAAAATTATAGTAAATAGTGTAAAGAAAGTATAAAGTTCGATAATTTGCTCTTTATTTTTAGTATATAATTGTGTTATTCTAAAAATAGAAAGTGAGAGGATTTTTGTGGAAAATGTTATAAATGTAGTAGATGATAATAGTTATAGAAGAAAACTTATAGATGCTCTTTATGATATAAGAACTTCTCTTGCTATAAAAAGGATTTTGAAAAAAACGATACTGGCTAGTAAATTTGAAAGTATGCTTGAAGCAGTTAAGAAAAACTATGATGAAAAAGTTGCATTAGCTATAGATAATGTGTTTGAAGAATTCTTTCCAGATAAGAATAAGGAAGACTATTCTAATAATACAAATGAGTATAGTGATAGTAAAGGTAATATTGGTTCTTCACTTGTAATGGCAAAGAAGGGCTTTAAAACTGATTCAAATGGTCAAAATGATAAGTAAAGATGGGAATGTAGTACTTTTTGCTACATTCTTTTTTTCTTTCGACAAACTTTGATAAATAATTTAAAAAACAGGTAATATAATGTGTTTAGTGAATGGAGGAAAAGATTATGAAAGATAATAAAGAAATAAGATTAATGATAGTAGATGATAATGTAAGTTTGATAGGAATGATAAAAGAATATTTTAGTGATCATGATAGAATAAAAATAGTTAAAGAAGCACATGATGGGGAAGAAGGAATAAAATTATTAGAAAAATATAAAGATGAATATGATCTTGTTTTGTTAGATTTAATTATGCCTAAGAAAGATGGAATATATGTTTTAGATGAAATGAAAAAAAGAGATATAAACAAGCCAGTTATTGTTGGAACAAGTTATAATTCAGCTGATGCAATTAATAAGGTATCAACGTATAATCCAAAATACTTTGTTTTAAAACCATTTGATATGACTGATTTAGAAGATAAGATTTTAGGTGTTTTTGATAATAAGAATAGTAAGGTTAATATATATCATAATAATTTAGAGATATCTGTAACTAAACTTTTACATGGACTTGGTGTTCCATCTCATATAAAAGGGTACCAGTACATAAGAGAAGGCGTTATTTTAATGTATGAGAAACCAGAGATAGTAGGTGCAATTACAAAAGAACTATATCCAGAAATAGCTTGCAAATATGATACTACTGTATCTAGAGTAGAAAGAGCAATAAGACATGCTATAGAGGTTTCCTGGAATAGAGGAGATATTGACTTGATGGAAGAAATATTTGGACATAGCGTAGATTATGATAGAGCAAAACCTACTAATAGTGAATTTATTGTTACAGTATCTGATAAATTGAGATTAGAATTTGATAAAAAACAAATTTTGAATAAAATTTAATAAAATTTTAATAATTTAATGTTATACTATTTAGTAGGAGGTATCTATGATAGATAGTAAAAATTCATTTTCTAAATTTATAAGTGGGGTATATTTATGGATGTTTTTAGGACTTTTAGTATCAGGACTTACTGCTTATTTAACATCTACATCAATTTCTATGTTAAGATTTATAAGTAAAAATTTACTAATTATAATAATATTAGAATTTATTGTTGTAATAGCTTTTTCATCTCTTCAAAGAAAAGTTTCACCGTTAGTAGCTAAAATATTATTTATAGTGTATTCGTTTATAAGTGGACTTACGTTATCTAGTATATTTTTGGTTTACACTAAAGGAAGTCTTATGATGATATTTGTATCATCTGCAATAATGTTTGCACTACTTGCATTATATGGATATACTACTAATACTAATTTAGATAGTTTAGGAAAAATTCTTATATTTGGACTTTTAGCAATAATTATTACATCAATAATAAACATATTTATTAATAGTTCTGGACTTGATATAACTCTTTCAATAGTATCAGTTGTATTATTTTTAGGATTAACTGCCTATGATATGCAAAAATTAAAGAGTATATATTCTTATTATCAAAGTGATTCTAATATGTTAGAAAAATCAGCTATATATGGAGCTTTAAATTTGTATTTAGATTTTATTAATATATTCTTAGAATTATTAAACTTATTTGGAAAAAGAAATGATTAATTATTATACAAACTTACTTATGTAGGTTTGTTTTTTTTGTTTAATTTTTTCTGTTAAATATTGAATAACTTATTAGTTTTATGATAAAATAAATTTACAATGTAAAAGTAGCGTCTTAAGTAGCTATATTAAGTGTAGGTGAGTTATATGAGAAAAAAACAGAATAAGAAAAAATATGCCAAATTCTTAAATAAAGTAAGAAAGATTTTTAAACAAATTAACATAAGCAAGAAAAAAGTATTAGCTATATTAGCATGTAGTACCTTAACAATTTTACTTACCTTTGTAACATATAATTTAAATAATCCAACATACATGAATAAATTATTTGCTAATGTACTTAATAATGGAACCCCAGCTAATGAAGCTTTTGATGATAATACCTTTTATTCTTGTGTAGTAGATGCGTATAACAATGAATTTAATGCAAATAAAGCTTATAGTGATATTTTAACGGACGATGAGTTAGAACAGATTCATACTTTGAATTGTTCAGGTAGTGGTATTGCAGATTCTGATAGAATTACAAGTATTAAAGGAATAGAAAAATTAACTAATATAACTTCAATTAATTTAGAAAGTCATAAGCTTACAAGTGTGGATTTAAGTAAAAATACAGCATTAACAACTTTAGATTTACAAGGTAATCAGTTAACAGACATAGACTTAAGGCAAAATACGGCATTAATTGAATTGAACCTAAGATTTAATCATGACTTGACATCTTTATCACTTGATGGACTAGTTTCATTAGAAAAGTTGGATTTATATTCTACTTCATTAACAAAGATAAATTTAACAAGTAACGTATCTCTTAAGGATCTAAATTTAGCTGGTAATAAATTAAAAAGCATTAATCTTAATAATAATGTATTACTTGAAAATTTGGATTTGGGATATGGAACATTTGCGACTTCAAACAACATTACTTCTATAGACTTAAGTAAAAATACTAATTTAAAAACATTAAATGTAGATGGTAATGGATTAACAAGTTTAGATTTGAGCAGTAATATTAATTTGACTAGTATATCATTTATCAATAGAACAAGCACTCAAGATTATAAAAATGAGCTCATTCCAGAGTTTAAGCAATCTCTAACAATAGGAGATAAAATAGATATTGGAACGCCAAGAATTAAAGTGCCGGCTAATTATAATATTGATTATACTGTAGAAGATAGTAGTGTTGTTAGTTATTCTAATGGTATCATAAGTGCTTTAAAAGGTGGAACTACTAACCTTAAATTGAATTCTAATTTTGCAAATAGTCCAACTTTATCATCTAGCATGAGTGTTATAGATCCCAATATATTTTTATCTAGTTCAACTTATACTATAAATAATGAAAATAAATTTATAGTTGTTGGTGTTGATGATAATGCGGATACTATAAAGCAAAATATAACAGCTTCAGCTGGGGACATAGTAATAGATGAAGAAAAAAATACCTTAAAAGTTAATTATAATGGTGTAGATGTTTTAACATATGCTCTTATTGGTTATAAAATTGATGATTATAATATGGTTACTATTGACAATTCTAAACCTTGGCTTAGTAGAAAAGATATAAAAAGATATATATATTTAAGAAATAACAATTTTGATGAAAGTAAGATAAGAATTAGAAATTGTAATTATACTTTAAACGATTCTTGGATTGATATTAGTTATAATAACGTTACAGTTGATCATATTAATTACTCAAAAATAAATATCAATGAATCTTATAAGTTAATAAATTCTAAACTGTATGTTGGAACAGATGATTTTAATTCTTATAGCTTTGATGCCTTTAATTGTTCTGTAACTGAAACTGAAACTGAACCTCATAGTTACAAATATAATATAAAGATTGGTAATACAGTAGTAGATACAATAGATGTAGTAAGGATAGATACAAATTATCCGTATACGGAAAGCTTAAAAAACTCTAACTATATATATTTGGGTGGAAAGGATTTAGATAGTTTTAATGTAATAAACGGATTTTACGAAGAAACAAATGATGAACTTATTATATATGATTCTGAGGGCAAAAACTACGAATTAAATAGAATAAAATTACTTAGGATTACTTCTGAGAAATATGATTTAGTAAAATCATATTCAAATAATGTATATTATATTTATACTGGTTTTGATAGCTATGAAACAGAAATTGTTACAGAAAATGGTACGAAGGAAACGATTACAGAAAGAATTGACAGAACTAAAATCAATTTGCCTGAAGGATTTGCACTTAATTATGATGGCTGGGCTAACTATAGTATTTGTGATAATATAACTTGTTATGAAACAATTTCTGCTGTATTCATAAGTGATAGCTATGACTATAAACTTACCAAAGACTATGTTTATTTTGGATTCATGGACTATCTGAAACCAAATTATTATATAAATGTTACAAATGGAAAAGGAAAATTAAACGGAGATAAATTTGATATATATACTGCTAATAATGTTTACTGTACTAGTATACCTATTGTAGCTGTTGAATCTTATTATGCTAATGAAGAATATATGGATGCTCATGAGATTGATGGGTATGATTATAATAAAAAACTTGGAGCTTTATATCTAGGAACAGATTCATTTGACCCATTAAGAATTTCGAAAAAAATAAATGCTGAAACACAGTATTCAACTGATGATAATAAGTTAGTAATTAAATATGATGGTAAAGAAATAGAAACAATTAATATAATTAATTTATATATGCCTGATATGTATAAATTTATTGGTGGTACAATATATACAAAGGCCGATACCTTGAATAAAGACATGGTAAAAGAAATAACATCATTAAAAGACATAGATAAAAACAAAGTAAATATAATAAATGGAAAACTAGGAGTAGAAGAAAAAGATCATGAAGATGATGATGGAAATATTTATTATACAGATGAGTTTTCTATTTGTCCTTTAGGCTATGTATCAAAATATGAAGAAGAACCATTTAAAGATTGCTTCGAACTTGGAAATTTTAATATTTTATCTGACGATTACAACTTTAATAAAGATTATATTTATGTTGGACCTGGTGAGCTTAAGAAAAACATTAAATTTAATAATTGGGGTGAAATAGTTTCGCTTGAGAAGTCATTAATGGGAGGGGTTGAATTAGCTGTTTCTGATGATACCATAGAATTATGGGAGGTTGATACTGAATGTGATGATGAGTATATAAACGGTGAATATGTTGAAACTTGTTATGTTAATGAACGTATATTAAAGATAGATGAATGGAAAATAGTTAGAGCTACGTCTGCTAAGTATGATTTAGAAAGTGATAAGATAGTTTTAAAAGAAAACGAAAAATTTGACATTAGTGACATAAAAGTTGTTAATGGTAAGGCCGAACTGAAGGATAATATGTTACTAATTAAATATAAAGATGAAATAGTTAAGAAAATAAAAATAGAAGGTAAATTTTTGAATAATAGTACTACGACTAAAACAACTTCTAAGGATGGAACAAATAAAAAAACAGCACTAAAGAAAACTACTACATCTATTAAGAATAACATAAATAAAACAACGACAACTAAGAAAAAAAATATATATCCTACTACAACTAAAAGAATTGTTAATGATATAGGTTCGTCTAAACAAAAAGAATTAAATATGTTATATAAGCAAGGAGACAATAAATTAGTTATTATATATTTACTTATAATGTATAACTTATTATTAATGGGTCTTATATTTATTTTAAAAAGTAAATTTAATGATAAATTAATGTCTAATTTGTAATAATTAAAATATAAAATATTATAGAAAGATTAATGATTAAATATTAGTCTTTTTTTAATGAGAAAAAATTTCAAGAAATTATCAAAAAAGTCTTGATAAACAAGGATTTTTCTGTTAAAATGATAACTGCGTGTAGTTGCATGGATGTGCGAGGTTGCTGATACACCAGGTTAAGTTGCTATTATCAAACTTAGGAATCAGGTAATTCGTTCGGAGCAAGTCTATACAAGATATAGGCGAAGGGAGGATAATGAGTATGAATAAAATTCGAATTAGATTAAAAGCATATGATCATCGTTCTTTAGATTTAGCTGCATCAAAAATAGTTGAAACAGTTAAACGTACAGGTGGAAAGGTATCTGGTCCAGTACCATTACCTACTGAAATTCAAAAGTACACTATCTTAAGAGCTGTTCATAAATATAAAGATTCACGTGAACAATTCGAAATGCGTACCCACAAAAGATTAATCGATATCGTAGAACCATCAAAGGAAACTATTGATGCTTTACAACATTTAGATTTACCTAGTGGTGTAGATATTGAAATTAAATAATTATAGGAGGAAGAAATGGAAAGAAAAGGAATCTTAGGTCGTAAGCTAGGAATGACTCAAGTATTTTCAAAGGATGGTAAATTAATTCCAGTTACTGTTGTTGAAGTAGAACCTAACGTTGTTACTCAAATTAAAACAAAAGAAACTGATGGTTATGAAGCTATTCAATTAGGTTTTGATACTAAAAGAGAAAAATTAAGTAACAAAGCTTTAAATGGTCATCTAGCAAAAGCTAATACTGCTCCTAAGCGCTTCTTAAAGGAAATAAGAGGAGTAGACGTTAGCAAATATGAACTTGGTCAAGAACTTGACTGTCAAGTTTTTGAAGAAGGACAAATGGTTGACGTTACAGGAACTTCTAAAGGTAAAGGTTTCCAAGGCGTTATTAAACGTTATAATCAATCAAGAGGTCCAATGGGACATGGTTCCCAATATCATAGAGGTGTTGGTTCTCTAGGTACTATGAGACCAATGCGTGTATTAAAAGGTAAGAAATTACCAGGACATATGGGAAATGTTACTGTAACTATGCAAAACTTAGAAGTAGTAGCAGTTAATAAAGAAGAAAATGTAATCTTAATTAAAGGTAACGTTCCAGGTCCTAAAAAGTCTTTAGTTATCATCAAATCAGCTGTTAAAAAGCCTGAACTTAAAAAAGAAAAGGTTGAATTAGTTTCTTATAAAACTAATGAAGCTAAGGCTGAAGTAGATGAAACACAAGCATCGCAAGAAGTAAGCGAATAATTATAAATACTTATTTTAAAAATTCTTGTGATGAAAGGAGGATGCAAAATGCCAAAAACAGCACTTTTAAGTTTAAAAGGTGAAAAGATTAAAGACATAAAATTAGATGATAGCATTTGGGGAATTACTCCAAATGATCAAGTTGTATATGAAGCTGTAGTTTTAAATGCAGCATCAAAAAGACAAGGTACACATAGTACAAAAACTCGTAGTGAAGTTTCTGGTGGTGGAAGAAAGCCATGGAGACAAAAAGGAACAGGTAATGCTCGTCAAGGTTCTATAAGAGCACCTCACTGGGTTGGTGGTGGAGTAGTATTTGGTCCAAATGCTAATAGAAACTACACTAAGAAAATGAACAAGAAAGAACGTCGCTTAGCTCTTAAATCAGCTTTAACATATAAAGCAAATGATAAAGAAATAATTGCTATTGAAAAGTTTGATTTAGAATCTAATAAGACTCGTGATTTCTTAAAGTTTCTTGAAGATTTAAAAGTAAATGGAAAGGCTTTAATTGTTACTACAGAATTAACTGATAATAACATTTTAGCTACAAGAAACGTAAAGAACGTAAAATTGGTTTTAGCTAATGAATTAAACACTTATGATGTATTAGCATATGACAAACTAATTATTACTGAAGATGCTATAAAATATGTTGAGGAGGTACTTAAATAATGAAAGATGTAATTAAGGCTCCAATCGTTACTGAAAAAACACAATCTATTCAATCAAATGGTAAGAAGATTGTGCTTAAAGTAGATAAGAAAGCAAATAAAGTACAAATTAAACAAGCTGTTAAAGAAGCTTTTGGTGTTGATGCAGTAAGTATTAATACTGTAAATGTAAGACCAAAGAAAAAGAGAGTAGGACGCTATACAGGTGCTACTAAAGCATATAAAAAAGCAATTGTTACATTAAAAGAAGGTAGCAATTTAGATTTAAGCTAATAAGGAGGAAACAAAATGCCAGTTAAAAAGTTCAGACCAACTACAAATGCTTTAAGACAAATGAGTACTTTGGTTAATGATGAAATAACTAAAAATACTCCTGAAAAAAGCTTAGTAGTAGCAAAGAAAAAGATAAATGGACGTAATAACTTGGGACGTATCACAGTAAGACATCGTGGTGGTGCTGAGAAGAGAAAATACCGTTTAATCGATTTTAAGAGAAATAAATTTGATATAACAGGTAAAGTTGCTTCTATTGAATACGATCCAAATAGAAGTGCTAACATAGCATTAATTAACTATAAAGATGGAGAAAAAAGATATATTATTGCTCCTAAAGGATTAAAGGTTAATGATATAGTAGTTAGCGGTGAAAACGTAGATGTTAAAGTTGGTAATGCAATGCCAATTATGAATATACCAGTTGGTACTGTTATTCATAACATTGAAATGAGACCAGGAAAGGGAGCTCAAATAGCTCGTAGTGCAGGATCTAGTGCACAAATTCTTGGACGTGAAGAAAAATATGTATTAATAAGATTAAGAAGTGGTGAAACAAGAAAGATTTTAGGAACTTGTATGGCTACAATTGGTGAAGTTGGAAATACTGATTATTCATTAGTAAATCTTGGTAAAGCAGGACGTACTCGTCATATGGGTATTAGACCTACAGTACGTGGTTCTGTTATGAACCCTAATGATCACCCACATGGTGGTGGTGAAGGTAGAGCACCTGTTGGACGTAAACAACCAATGACACCTTGGGGTAAACCAGCACTTGGTATGAAGACTCGTAAGAGTAAAAAAGCTTCATCTAAGTTGATAGTAAGCCGTAAAAAATAACTTTGAAAGGAAGATAATATTAAATGGCAAGAAGTATTAAAAAAGGGCCTTATGTATTCGATAGATTACTAAAAAAGGTTCAAAAGTTAAATGAAGATGGAAAAAAAGAAGTAATTAAAACTTGGTCACGCCGTTCAACAATATTTCCAGATTTTATAGGTCACACTTTTGCGGTTCACAATGGTAAAGATTTCATTCCTGTTTATGTAACTGAAGATATGGTTGGACATAAACTTGGTGAATTTTCATTAACTCGTAAATGTGGTGGACACGGCGAGAATAAAGACAAGAAGTAATAACTAGAAGGGAGATAAAAATATGGAAGCGAAAGCAATTGCGAAAACAGTTCGTATTTCCGCTTTAAAATCTCGTTTAGTTATGAGGTTAATAAACGGAAAAAACGTTGGTGATGCTTTAAACATTTTAAATAATATGAATAATAAAGCAGCCAGAGTTATTAAAAAAGTTTTAATATCAGCAGTAGCAAATGCTGAGAATAATCATAATCTTGATAAAAGTAAGTTATACGTTAAAGAAGCTTATGTAAATGATGGGCCTGTATTAAAAAGATCAGTACCTGATTCAAGAGGAAGAATTGCAAAGAATGATCACCGTACAAGTCATGTTACGGTAGTCGTTGCAGAAAGATAAAGTAAGGAGGAAAAACTAATGGGTCAAAAAGTTAATCCTGCAGGGTTAAGACTTGGTATAAACAAGGATTGGACTGCTAAATGGTATGCACCAAGTAAAGATTTCTCTAAAGTACTTAATAATGATATGAAGATTCGTAAATTCTTAGAAAAGAAATTAAAGAATGCTGCTGTTTCAATGATTTCAATTGAAAGAACAAATAAAAAAGCAGAAGTTAGAATTAGTACTGCAAAACCAGGTGTTGTAATTGGACATGGTGGAGAAGAAATCGAAAAGTTAAAGAAAGACTTAAAGAAATTAGTTGATGAAGATATTCAAATTTCTATAATTGAAGTTAAGAACCCAGATTTAAATGCACAATTAGTTGCTAAACAAATAGCAAGTCAAATTGAAAACAGAGGTTCATATAGAATGGCTCAAAAAAGAGCTATTAGAAACACAATGAAGGCTGGAGCTAAAGGTATTAAAACTTTATGTTCTGGACGTTTAAATGGAGCAGAAATTGCTCGTAGTGAAGGCTATAATGAAGGTACTACACCACTTCATACCCTAAGAGCTGACATTGATTATGCTACAGCTGAAGCTGATACTACTTATGGTAAAATTGGTGTTAAGGTATGGATTTATAAAGGTGAAATACTTCCTTCAAAGAAGAAAAATGGAGGTGCCAAAGATGTTAATGCCAAAAAGAACTAAATATCGTAAACCTCACAGAATTTACTATGAAGGAAAAGCTAAAGGAAATACAAAAGTAAGTTTTGGTGAATATGGTCTTATGGCTAAGGAAGGTGCTTGGATAACTGCACAGCAAATCGAAGCAGCCAGAGTTGCTATGACAAGATATATGAAACGTGGTGGTAAGGTATATGTTAATATATTCCCACACTTATCACTTACTAAAAAACCTTTAGAAACTCGTCAAGGTAAAGGTAAAGGTAATCCAGAGTCTTGGGTTGCAGTAGTAAAAGAAGGAAAAGTTATGTTTGAAGTATCTGGTGTAAGTGAAGAAGTTGCTCGTGAAGCTTTAAGACTTGCAATGCACAAGTTACCAATCAAATGTAAATTTGTAACTAAAGAAGATGGTGGTGAAAAAAATGAAGGTTAAAGAAATAAGAGAGTTAACCACTCTTCAAATTCAAGATAAAATAAAAGAATGTAAAGATCAAATTTTTGAATTACGCTTAAAACAAGCTACAGGAAATTTAGAAAAGCCTTCACAAATACATGAATTAAGAAAAGACGTTGCTAGAATGAAAACTGTTTTAGCAGAACGCAAAGAAGCTTAAGGAGGTATACTTATGGAAAAGATGAGACATGAAGTAACAGGTAAGGTTGTAAGTGCTAAAAATGATAAAACCATTACAATTTTAGTTGAAACTTATAAAAAAGATCCAAAGTATGGTAAACGTGTTAAGTATTCTAAAAAATATGCAGCACATGATGAAAATAATATAGCTAAAGTTGGAGATATAGTAAGAGTTGTAGAAACTAAACCTCTATCAAAGACTAAAAGATATAGCTTAGTAGAAGTAGTTGAAGAAGCCGTAATTTTATAGGCACTTTACAATGAGAAGGAGGATACAATTATGATTCAACAACAAAGTCGTTTAAAAGTTGCTGATAATTCTGGAGCTCGTGAATTAATGGTAATTAGAGTTCTTGGCGGAAGCAAAGTTAAAACTGGAAATATCGGTGATATTGTAGTTGGAACAGTAAAAAAAGCAACTCCAAATGGTAACATATCTAGCGGTAAAGTCGTAAAAGCGGTTATCGTAAGAAGCAAGTTTGGAATGCGTAGAGATGATGGTTCATATATCAAGTTTGATGATAATGCTTGCGTTATTATTAAGGATGATAAGACACCAGTTGGAACAAGAGTTTTAGGTCCAGTAGCACGCGAATTACGTGATAAAGATTTCATGAAAATTGTTTCGTTAGCAAAAGAAGTGTTATAGACCTTTTAAGGAGGAAATCATGAATTTAAAAGTTGGAGATAAAGTAATTGTTATTGCTGGTAAGGATAAAGGCAAGGAAGGGAAAATTATTGCTAAGAAAGGTGAAAAAGTTTTAGTTGAAGGAATTAACATGGTAAAAAGACATGTTAAGCCTAATGGACAAGACCAAAATGGTGGAATTGTTGATAAAGAAGCTTTAATTCATGTATCTAATGTAATGATGATCGATCCTAAGACTAAAAAACGTACTAGAATAGCAAAAGAAACAGATAAAGACGGAAAAAAAGTTAGAATTTCTAGCAAGTCAAAATCTAAGTTAGACTAATAAGGAGGGTAACTATGAACAGTTTAAAAAAACAATATAATGAACAAATCGTTCCTGAGTTAATAAAAAAACATAATTACACTACTGTCATGGCTGTACCAAAGCTAGAAAAGATCGTAGTTAATATGGGAGTTGGTGATGCAACATTAAATAGTAAGCTTTTAGATGTTGCAGTAAGCGAACTTGAAAAAATAACTGGTAGAACACCTGTTATTACAAAAGCAAAGAAATCAATAGCTGGTTTTAAATTAAGAGAAGGACAAGCAATTGGTTGTAAAGTAACACTTCGTGGTGAAGCTATGTATACATTCCTAGAAAAGCTAGTTAGAATCGTGTTACCACGTGTACGTGATTTTAGAGGTATCTCACCAAAGGCTTTTGATGGAAGAGGAAATTATACTTTAGGTATTAAAGAGCAAACAATATTTCCAGAAATAGTTTACGATGAAGTAGTAAAAGTACGTGGAATGGACATTGTTTTTGTTACAACAGCAAAAACAAATGAAGAAGCATTAGACTTATTAAAAGGATTTAATTTACCTTTTAAAAAGTAAGCAAAGAAAGGATATATAAATGGCAAAGAAAAGTATGGTCGTTAAGAATAAAAGACCAAAGAAATTTAAAGTTCAAGAATATACTCGTTGCAACAGATGCGGTCGTCCACATTCAGTAATGAAAAAGTTTGGTATCTGCCGTATTTGCTTTAGGGAATTAGCTTATAAAGGTGAAATCCCTGGTGTAAAAAAGTCGAGTTGGTAGAATAAATATACGAAAAAGGGAGGATTCATATGTCAGTAACAGATCCAATCGCAGATTTACTTACGCGTATGCGTAATGCAAATCAAATGCGTTACAATGAAGTAGTTGTTCCTTCATCTAATGTTAAACTAAGAATAGTTGAAATATTAAAAGAAGAAGGATATATTGCAAATTACAAAATAGAAAAGAATGAAGTTCAAGATAATATTATTATTACTTTGAAATATGGAAATAATAAAGAAAGAGTTATTTCTGGTTTAAAAAGAATTTCTAAACCAGGACTACGTGTATATGCTAAAGCAGAAGAAATTCCAACTGTATTAAATGGTCTTGGAATATCTATCGTATCTACATCAAAGGGAATTATGACTGGTAAAGAAGCTAGAAAAGAAAACCTAGGTGGAGAAGTATTAGCATACGTATGGTAATTCTTAGTAAGGGAGGAAAACAAAGATGAGTCGTATCGGAAACAGAGTTTTAACTATTCCAGAAGGAGTTACAGTTAAAGTTGAAAACGGTTTAGTCACTGTTACAGGACCTAAAGGAGAATTATCATTAAACTTAAATGCTAATATTAGCGTAAGTGTTGAAAATGCTGAAGTTAAGGTTGCAAGAAACAGTGAAATTAAAAAGACAAAACAAATACATGGTACAACAAATGCTTTAATCGCTAACATGATTGAAGGTGTATCAAAAGGTTATGAAAAAGCCTTAGAAATAATTGGTGTTGGTTATCGTTTTAACGTTAAAGGTAAAGAATTAGAAATTAATGCTGGTTATTCGCATAAAGTAAATTTAGCTATTCCAGAAGGTATTACAGTAGAACAAGTAAGTGCAACTGAAATTAACATTAAAGGAATAGATAAAGAAGCAGTAGGAAAATTTGCTGCAGAAATAAGAGAAGTTAGAAAACCAGAACCATATAAAGGTAAAGGTATTCGTTATAAGGGTGAACATATTCGCCGTAAAGAAGGAAAGAAAGCTTCTAAATAATAGGAAAAGGAGATTATTACAATGATAAATAAAACATCACGTAATGAAGCTCGCAAGGCTAGACATGCTAGAATTAGAAATAAAGTTAGTGGAACTAGTGAGTTACCAAGATTATGTGTATTTAGATCAGCTAAAAACATTAGTGCTCAAGTAATAGATGATGTAAAAGGTGTTACATTAGTAAGTTCATCTTCATTAGATAAAGATTTAAGCATTAAAAATGGTGGTAACATAGAAGCAAGCAAGCTTGTAGGAGCTTCAATTGCAAAGAAATGCAAAGAAGCAAAAATAGAAAAAGTAGTATTTGATAGAGGTGGATACCTTTATCATGGACGTGTTAAAGCACTTGCAGATGCAGCACGTGAAAATGGTTTAGAATTCTAAAGGAGGGTAACAAAGTGGAAAGAAAAAGTTACAAACCACGCGAAAAAGAATATAACGAATCAGTTATTTCTGTAAATCGTGTTACAAAAGTTACTCAAGGTGGACGTCGCCTTCGTTTTGCTGCAACTGTAGCAGTTGGAGATGGAAAAGGTAAAGTTGGCCTTGGAACTGGTAAAGCAAATGAAGTTCAAGATGCAATTAAGAAGGCTATTGGAAACGCAACTAATAATATGATTAAAATTGATTTAGTTGAAGATAGAACAGTTTCTCATGATGCTATTGGTTCATCTGGAGCTGCAAAAGTTTTAATTAAACCTGCTAAAGCCGGTACTGGTATCATTGCTGGTGGTTCAGTTCGTATGATTCTTGAATTAGCAGGAGTTAAAGATATCATTTCAAAATCACTTGGATCTAATACAAAAATTAATACCGCAAGAGCAACTATGGATGCTTTAAAAAACCAAAGATCAGCAGAACATATAGCTGAACTAAGAGGTAAATCTGTAGAGGAGATTTTAGGATAATGAAATTACATGAATTAAAATATAATGAAGGTTCTAAAAAAGATATTAAAAGATTAGGTCGTGGTTCTAGTAGCGGTACTGGAAAGACAAGTGGTAGAGGAGAAAATGGACAAAACTCTAGAAGTGGTGGAGGAGTTAGAATTGGTTTTGAAGGTGGACAATTACCACTATATAGAAGACTTCCAAAACGTGGATTTTCTAACGCAATGTTCAAGAAAGTTTATGCAACAATAAACGTATCAGATTTAAATAAATTTGAAGATGGTACTGTAGTTTCTCCAGAATTATTAAGAGAAATGGGAATTATTAAGAATGAATTATCTGGTATTAAAGTACTTGGTAATGGTTCTTTAGATAAGAAATTAACAGTTAGAGCACATAAGTTCTCTAATCAAGCAAAGGAAAAAATAGAAGCCAAAGGTGGAAAAATAGAGGTGATGTAAGATGTTTAAAAACATTAAGCAAATCTTTTCTGCCAGGAATAAAGATATAAGAAAGAAAATCTTATTTACACTTCTAATATTATTTATATATAAACTAGGTACAGCAGTACGTGTTCCTGGTACAGAAAACATAACTGAAGATTTAGGATTCTTGGAACTATTAAACGTAATGGGTGGTGGTTCTTTAAAGAATTTCTCGATTTTCGCACTAGGTGTTACTCCATATATTAGTGCATCAATAATTATTCAATTATTACAAATGGATATTATTCCATACTTTTCTAATTTAGCTAAAGAAGGTCATACCGGAAGAGTTAAATTAAATAAAATTACTAGATATTTGGGAATAGTACTAGCATTCTTACAAGGACTTGTTATGTCATTCTCATTTCTAGGGGCATCAAGTGGTGCTATTGAATATTTAAGAGTATCAGTAATATTAACTGCGGGAACTTGTTTCCTACTATGGCTAGGTGATCAAATAACTAGTAAGGGTGTTGGAAATGGTGTTTCAATGCTTATTATGGCAGGTATTTTAATTAGTACTCCAACAATGATGAAAGATGCTTTCTCTTCATTCGTTGTAAGTGGAACTGTACAAGAAGTTTCACTAGGTGTAACTAAGTTTATATTATTCTTACTTGCTTATATTCTAATTATTGTTGGTGTTGTATTTATTGAAAAATCTGAACGAAGAATACCTGTTCAGTATTCAAATAAGACACTAACAGCATATGGAGCTAAACAAACTTATATTCCATTTAAATTAAATTCAGCAGGAGTTATGCCAGTAATTTTTGCATCAAGTTTAATTTCAATACCATCGTTAATTGCTACATTCTTAAAAAAAGATTCATTTTCTTTGTTTGTGAATAAGTATATTAACTATAATACGGTAACAGGATTTATTTTATATATTTTATTAATAGTATTATTCACTTATTTATATACATTTATGGCATCAGGTTTAAGACCAAAGGAATTAGCTGAAAACTTAAATAAACAAGGTGGTTATGTTCCAGGTGTTAGACCAGGTAATGAAACTAAAAAGTATATAACTAAAGTATTATCGAGAACAACTTTTATGGGAGCAGTATTCTTACTAGTAATAGCAGGAATTCCAATACTAGTTTCTAATTTAAGTAGCTTACCTACTAATGTAACTGTAGGTGGTACAGGATTATTAATCGTTGTTGGTGTTGCTCTTGAAACATACAATCAAATTGAAAGTAGTTTATCTGCAAGAAAGTATGAAAGGAGTTATCGTAAATAATGAAAAATATTATATTTTTAGCACCACCAGCTGCTGGTAAAGGTACTTTATCAGAAATGTTAACAGAAAAATATGGCTATGGACATATTTCAACTGGTGATTTACTAAGAGAAGAAATAAAAAACAAAACTGAAATCGGAAAACAAGCTGAAAGTTTAATGAAAGAAGGTAAGTTTGTTTCCGATGATGTTATTGTAAAATTAATTTCTAATCGTATTACAAAAGATGATTGTAAAAATGGATATATATTAGATGGCTTTCCAAGAACTAAGGTTCAAGCTTTAAAATATGATGAATTATTAGAAAGTCTTGGAAAAGATTTAGGAATAGTAATATATATAGATATCGATAAAGATATGGCTATTAGAAGAGCTTGCTCTAGAATTACTTGTCCTAAATGTGGCAGAATATACAATAAATATTCTGAAGAAATGAAACCTAAAACAGAAGGCATCTGCGATGATTGTGGTGAAAGTTTAGTACAAAGAGCAGATGATAATGAAGAAACATTTACTAAAAGATTTGAAGAGTATATTAATAAAACTATGTCACTTTATGATTATTATAAAAATAAAGGCGTGCTTAGAGTTATTAAAGCTTACGAAAGTAAATATGATACTTTTGATGAAGCTATTAAAGTCTTAGAGGTTAAATAAATGATAAGTATCAAATCTAAAAGAGAAATAGAATTACTTAAAATAGCAGGTAATATAGTTTATGAGACACATAAATATATAAAACCTTTTATAAAACCAGGAGTAAGTTTATTAAAATTAGACTCTTTGGCTGAAGACTTTATAAGAAGTAAGGGTGCTACACCATCATTTAAAGGATATGAAGGTTTTCCTAATGCAACTTGTATTTCAGTAAATAATGAAGTTGTTCATGGAATTCCATCAAATAGAAAATTAAAAGATGGTGACATAGTATCCATTGATATTGGAGCTTGTTATAAAGGATATCATGGAGACTCTGCATGGAGTTATGCTGTTGGAAAGTTAAGTAGTGATTGCACATATTTAATGGAACATACAAAGAAAGCTCTATATGAAGGTATAAAAGTAGTTAAGCCAGGAGCTAGAATTGGTGATATAGGTAATGCTGTTGAAAAATACGCAAATGCTCATAATCTTGGGATAGTAAGAGAATTGTGTGGACACGGCGTTGGTAATCACCTTCATGAATCGCCTGATGTACCTAATTATGGATTGCCTAATACTGGACCTGTCTTAAAAGAGGGAATGGTAATTGCAATAGAGCCAATGCTTAATTTAGGATCTGACGATATAGTAGTCGAGGATAACGATTGGACAATAACAACTTTAGATGGTAAGCCTTCTGCTCACTTTGAGCATACGGTTTTAGTAACTAAAGCTGGTTATCAGATATTAACGGGAGAGTGATTATATGGCTAAAGAAGATGTAATCGAACTTGAAGGTAAAGTAACCGAACTATTAAAGGGCGGAGACTTTAAAGTTAGATTAGAAAATGGATATACTGTAGATGCTCGCGTTTCTGGTAAAATGCGAATGAATAAAATTCGTATCTTACCAGGTGATACAGTAGTCCTAGAGATGTCACCTTATGATTTAACACGTGGGCGTATAACCTATAGAAAATGATAGGAGGAATAAAAGATGAAAGTTAGACCATCAGTAAAGAAAATTTGTGATAAATGTAAAATTATTAAACGTAATGGGAAAGTAATGGTTATCTGTGAAAACCCAAAACATAAACAAAGACAAGGATAATTAATAGGAGGGTATTATGGCACGTATAAAAAACGTTGATTTACCAGATAATAAGAGAATAGAAGTTGCTTTAACTTATATTCATGGTATTGGTAGAAAATTATCAAGACAAATTTTAACAAAGTTAGATATTAACCTTGATACTAAGGCAAAAGATTTAGCTACGGATGAAATTTCTAAGATTCGTGGTGAATTAGATAATTACCTATTAGAAGGTGATTTAAGAAGAGAAGTTTCAATGAATATTAAAACAAAAATGGAAATAGGTTCTTACCAAGGACATAGACATCGTCGTGGATTACCTGTTAGAGGACAATCTACTAGAAGTAATGCTAAGACTCGTAAGGGTAGAGGTAAGACTGTTGCTAATAAGAAGAAGTAGGAAAAAGGAGGGCATAACATGGCTTACAAATCAAGAAAACGTAAGGTAAAAAAGAATATACCTGAAGGACAAGCTCATATATATTCTACATTTAATAATACTATCGTAACTTTAACAGATAAAGATGGTAATGCAGTAGCTTGGGCTTCTGCTGGTACTTCAGGATTTAAAGGAAGTAAGAAAAAAACTCCATTCGCAGCTGGTATGAGTGCTGAAGCAGCTGGAAAAGCAGCATATGATTCAGGAATGAGAAAAGTTGAAGTTTTTGTTAGAGGATTAGGTTCTGGAAGAGAAACTGCAATTAGATCATTACAAACAGCAGGACTTGAAATACTATCTATTACAGATGTAACACCAGTACCACACAATGGTTGTCGTCCACCAAAACGTCCACGTGGATAATTTAATAAAAGGGAGTGAATTTCATATGATAAAATTCGAAAAACCAATATTCAAGGTAGCTGAATATGTAGAAAATAGAAATTATGGAAAATTTGAAATTGAACCTCTAGAAAGAGGTTTCGGTACAACAATTGGAAATGCACTTAGAAGAGTAATGTTATCTTCATTGCCAGGAGATGCTATAACTAGTGTTTATATAGATGGTGTACAACACGAATTCCAAACTATGGATGGTGTTATAGAAGATGTAACAGGAATCATATTAAATTTAAAAAATGTAGTTGTTAAAAATTATAGTAATGAACCTAAAACATTAAAGTTAAATGTTGAAAAAGAGGGTGTTATAACAGCAGCTGATATTGAAAAAGATGCAGATGTTGAAATAATTAATCCAGAACAAGAAATAGCTACATTAGTTAAAGGTGGAAAATTAAGCATGGAAATGACTGTTAATAGTGGTCGTGGATATGTTAGAGCAGAAGCTAATAAGAAATTATTAGGGGATGTTAAGTTAAATACTATAGCAATGGATTCTAACTTTTCACCAATTGAAAGAGTTAATTATGAAGTAGAAGGTGCTCGTGTTGGGCAAGATGATACTTATGATAAATTAACTATGGAAATATGGACAAATGGTTCTATGAAACCTGAAGAAGCAATTGCACTTGCATCAAGAATTATAATAGAACACTTTGATATTTTAACAAAGTTAGATGAAATAGCTGATGAAACTGGTCTTATGAAACAAAACGTTGATGATTCTAAGACTAAAGCATTAGAGTTATCTATTGATGAATTAGAATTCTCAGTTAGAGCTTATAACTGCTTAAAGAGAGCTAATATAAACACATTACAAGATTTAACTCAAAAGAGCGAAAATGAAATGATGAAAATCCGTAATTTAGGAAAGAAATCATTAAAAGAAGTAATTGATAAAGTAAAAGAAATGGGCTTCTCATTTAGAAATGATGATTAAGAATTAAGGAGGAATTAAGATGGCTTATAGAAAATTAGGACGTACTTGTAAACATAGAAGAGCTATGCTTTCAAATTTAACAAGAGCCTTAATTAAAAATGAACGTATTGAAACTACTGAAACTAGAGCTAAAGAAGTACGTAAGTGTTTTGATAAAATGGTTACATATGGTAAAAATGGTAGCCTAGTTTCTAGACGTAATGCACTAGCTTTCTTAGAAAATGATAACGAAGCTGTAACTAAAGTATTTGGTGAACTTGCTAAACGTTATGAAAATAGAAATGGTGGATATACTAGAATACTTAAATTAACAGAAAGAAAAGGCGACGATGCTTTAATGGTTGTCTTAGAATTAGTTGATTAATTATTATAAAGACTGGTTTTATAACTGGTCTTTTAATTTATATAAAAAATATAAGAGTTATAATATAATTATTTGACTATTTACCTATCAAAATGCTATTATAATTATATAAAAATATGAGAGGTGGCTTCTATTATGATATTTAAAAAAGAGAAAAAAGAAAATAATACCATTAAGAGTTTAATTGTTGTATTTGCTATTATAGTAACTTTTACTTGTGGATATTTGCTAGGATTATATTCTGATGATAATATTAGTAGAAAAAGAATAAATAAAAAAGAAAAAATAGAAAAAAAGGACGTTGTAGAAAAAGTACATACTAAAGATTTTAAAGATGAAGAAGGTAACTCTTATATAGAAGTATATTATGAAAATCAAAAATTAGATTTAGAATATGAAGATAATAATATTATAAAAATAGATAAAGTAAATACCTCTGGTAATTTAACTATATTTAATGCATATTTTTCTGATGGTGTGGAATTAGTTATAGTTAATAATTATGGGAATATAGTAGGTACATATATAGGTAATATATTTCAAAATGATGTTAATATGATTAAGCTATCTGGTAAAATTTATAATGGTATATATGAAATAAAAGATAATAAGATATATGTTACATCAAGCGACTGGAATATAGATAATATATGCATTAAAGAAAAAGAAGAATATGCAGAATATATAGATGAAATTTATCTTACTAATTCTAAGCTAAATAATATAAATTTATATAGCAAGATTACTGTAGATAATGTTATAACAAGAGATAATATTAAGTGTGATAATTAAACTATATAAAAAAGCTAGGAGTAGTACGTTATGAGAAAGAAAAAAATTATAATTTTGTTAATTTGTTTGTTTTATTAATGTTAGGATTTAGTTTATTTATATATTTTAAACCTATGGTATTTGAGATAAATATAATAGGAAATAATAAGAATATAATAAAACTTACAAGAAAATTTGGAAAATGTAATGTCAAAAGTAGAATTGTTAATAAATCTTTAGATGAAGAAATAAAAAAAGATTTACAAAAAAAGGATATGATAAGAAAAATTATACAAAAGAGTTTATTTTAAATAAAAACTGTGATAAGTTATATAAAAATTATGTAAAAGAAAATACGGGTTTTAAATTAAAAGGAAGTGTAAGTGAAGTAGTAGAAGTAAAATCACAATATGATGATAAAGGTTATTCTTTAAAAGAAAAAGGTAATGTAGAAAAAATAACTAATATTGATGTAAATAAAATAGGTAAACAAAATATTATATATAGATTATCGAAAGATTTATATAATAAATATATAATTAGAAATGTAAGTGTTGTTGATACTACTAAGCCAGTAATAGAATTAAAAGGAAAACAAGACATAACAGGCTATCAATATGAACCATGGCATGTTAGATATTTAGGTGTCGATATAGCTACTAAAGTTAAAAATAGTGGATTAACTTTAGAAGAATATTTAGGTATTAATTAAATTAGATAAAGGTAGGCTTTTTTAGCTTGCTTTTTTTTACTTTTTTATTGTATACTTATCTTAGGTGATGATATATGAGAGCATTAATAACGGGTGCATCAAGTGGTTTAGGACGTGATTTAGCCATCAAGCTAAGTAAAAAAGGATATGAATTAGTATTAATATCTAGAGATAAAAAAGCTCTTGAGAAGGTTAAAAAGGACTGTGAAACAGAAGTTACTTTATACGAAGCTGATGTATCAAGTGCAGAAGCTTGTATAAAAATACATGAAAAGTTTAAAGATATAGATTTACTTATTAATAATGCTGGTTTTGGTTTATTTGGAGAAACTTGTAATACTTCTTTAGATAAAGAATTAAATATGATTGATGTAAATGTAAAAGCTGTACATATATTAACTAAATTATATTTAATAGATATGATAGAAAAAGATAGTGGTAGAATACTTAATGTTGCATCAATAGCAGCATTCCCACCAGGACCTTTAATGAATACTTATTATTCTACTAAATCATATGTATTTAAATTTACAACTGCTATATATGAAGAACTTAGAAGAAGAAGATCTTCTGTTAAAATATCAGTATTATGTCCAGGTCCATTTAATACAAACTTTAATAACGTAGCAGGAGTTAAATTCTCTTTAAAAGGTAAATCGTGTGATTATGTATCAAGTTATGCAATAAAAGGTTTATTTAAAAATAAGTTAGTTATAATACCAGGCTTTATTACAAAAGTAGGATATTTCTTAACTAAGATAACACCACTTAAGTTACTTTTAAAAATAGATTATAATATGCAAAGAAAGAAGGATAAATAATGAAGAAAAGTAAAGGTTTTACGTTAATAGAATTACTTGCAGTAATAATTATTCTTGGAATACTTTTAACTATAGTAGGTACTAGTGCAATTAGTTCTAAAAAGAAAGCTAATGATGAAGAGTTAAAAAAACAAGCTAAAATGTTAGCGGATTTAGCTCCTGGGATATATTCACATGAAAAGATAATGGATCCAAGCGGTGATTTTATGCAAAAATGGAGAAGTACTAATAGCTTTTATATAAAAGGTGACACTTTAATTACAGCTGGATATTTAGATGGTAAAATAAAAAGTCCTTATACTGGTAAGGATTGTGAGTCATATTTAGAATTTAATTCTGATGAAAACGGAGATTATAAATATATAGGACATATTAGTTGTGATAATGGTAAGCATAATATAGACTCAGATGGAGGAACCAGTTATGCTGCCCCATTAACTAATATTGTTAGTGCATTAACAAATTAAATTTCTTGGCTAACAACCAAGTTTTTATTTGCTCACATTTTCTTAAAACAGTAGATTTTTTTATTTATTTGTTATATAATAATACCTTAAATTTAAGGGAAAGGAGTATCTTAATATGAGTATAGTAGAGATAAATGACTTAACATTTAGATATAAGAATAATTTTGTGTTTGATAATTTTAACTTAAAGATAGATCGTGGTTCATGGGTTACTATAGCTGGACCTAATGGTTCTGGTAAAACTACTTTAGTTAAGTTATTAGCTGGTCTTGAAAAATCATATTCTTGTATTAAGATACTTGATTATGTGCTTGATAAAAAGAATTTATTTGATATAAGAAAAGATACTGGTTTTGCATTTGATACACCAGATAATTTTTTTGCATGTGAGACAGTGGAAGATGAATTAGCTTTTTCATTAGAAAATATGGCTGTTATGCCTAAGACTATTAAAAAAAAGATAAATGAAATATCTAAACTACTTAAAATGGAAGATATTTTAAAACAAAATCCATATGAGTTATCTGGTGGACAAAAACAAAAAGTTTCTCTTGCTTGTGCTCTTATGCTAGAACCTAGAATATTAGTTTTAGATGAAGCTTTACTTATGATAGATATAAATGAACGTGAAGAAATATTTAAGATATTAAAAGATTATAATGTAAGAAAAAAGGTTACTATTATATCTTTTACTCATGATTTGGATGAAGCTAAATACTCAGATAGACTTATTATATTAAATGATGGTAAAATAGTTGTAGATGGCTCTTTTCCTTCTGTATTTGAAGAAGAACTTGTTATGAGAAAAATAGGACTTGAAGTACCTTTTTCTGTAGAGTTGTCTAAAAAGCTTAAATTATATAATTTAGTATCTGATATTAAGCTTGACTTAGAGGGTTTGGTGAATGAATTATGGAAGTAGTATTTGAACATGTATCTTTTTCTTATAACAGAGGTCTTAAGAGTGAGAAAAAGGCTTTAGATAATGTTAATTTATATCTTCAAAGTGGAGTAATACATGGAATAATAGGACCAATAGGCAGTGGAAAAACTACTTTACTTGAACTTATGAATGGTATAACTAAACCAGATTGCGGGGATATTACTGTTGGAAATTATACTTTATATAAAAAAGGTTTTAACTTTAACAAATTTAGATATGATGTAGGATTAGTGTATCAATTACCAGAAAAACAATTTTTTTGTAATACTGTAGGCGAGGAAGTAGCTTTTTCTGAAAAAATTTATTCATCTAAAAAAAGAAGTATTAAAAACAAAGTAATAAAAGCTCTAAAAATGGTAGGGTTAGATGAAAGTTATATATCTAGAAGTCCATTTTCATTAAATGGTGGTGAAAAAAGACTAGTTGCAATAGCATCAGTTCTTATCTCTAATCCAAAATTATTAATTTTAGATGAACCTACTATTGGCCTTGATAATAAATGTAAAAAAAGACTTATTAAAATAATAAAAAAATTAAAGGAAAGATATTCTAAAACAATTATAATAGTTACGCATGATGTGGATATGTTATATGAAATGGTAGATAATGTAGTGGTATTAAATAATGGATGCGTAGTTAAAGAAGGACCAAAAATAGATGTTTTTGCAGATACCGAGTTTTTAAATAAAAATAATACTCCTATACCTAGTATAATTAAATTTGAAAAATTATTTTATGATAAGACAGGTATAGATTTAGGCTTTAGAAAAAATACTAATGATTTAATAAGAGGAATTGTTAGTGTATATAAGGAAGATGGTGATTACGATGAATAATAATTATCCATTCTTTAGGTATATAGATGGTACCTCTTTAATTCACAGTATGAATTCTAAAAGAAAAATTTTATGGCTATTACTCTCGCATTTGATAGTTATTTTAATAAGAGATTATGTTTCTTTAGCTATTTTTTCTATTATATTATTATTTGTAGCATATTTAAGTAAGATAAAGCCTAATGCATATATATCTAACTTATTATTAGTATGGCCATTATACTTAATATTTTTAATTATTACATATTTAATTAGTTTTAATATATGGTTATCTATTATGGTATGTATAAAAATAATGATTATTATATTTTTACTTTTAATTGTTACTTTTACGACTTCTTTAAGTGAGATAGCATGGGGATTTGAATGTTTGTTTTCTTTCTTAAAAAAATATAAGTTTCCAATCTCTAAAATATCACTTAAAATAGCTCTTACTATTAAATTTATAGAAGCTTTGTTTGTTCAATATAAAAACGTAAGAAAATCAATGGCTTATCGTGGCGTTTCTTATTCATCTAGTAAGCTAGTTACATTTAAGAAAATGATAATACCTGCCATATCTTTATCTTATAAACTATCAAAACGAAAAAAAGCTGCTATGAAATTAAGATTTTATGGTTTATCTAAAACAAGAACTAATTATCACGAGTATAAGGGTTCTAAGTTAGATATATCTTTAATAGTGTTAGATTTAGTTTTAATATATTTTGTTTTTTATATGGGGTGGTTATGAGATATTTAATTGATTTTTCTTATTCTGGTATGAATTTTTCTGGTTATCAAAAACAAAAAAATTTAAGAACTGTTCAAGGTGAAATAGAGAGAGTGTTAACTAGTATTAATAACAATAAAAACGTAGTTATATACTCATCTGGTAGAACTGATAGAGGAGTTAATGCCCTTCATCAAATGGCACATTTTGATGTTGATTATGATATTAATCTAGATAAATTTAAAAAAGCATTAAATAGTTATTTACCTAATGATATATATATAAATAAGGTTTTAAAAGTACCAGATGATTTTCATGCTAGATATATGGCTTTAGAAAAAACTTATGAATATAATATAAATATGGGCTTATATAATCCACTTACAAGGGGATTTATATATCAGTATGGCAAAAAATTGAATATTGCTTTAATTGATGATGCTTTAAAATATTTTAAGGGGAAGCACGACTTTACTACGTTTGTAAGTGCAGAAGATAAAAGAAGTGATAAAGTAAGGTGCATATATTCTGCTACTTTAACAAATAAAAATGATATATTAACTATAACATTTACGGGATCTGGTTTCTTAAAATATCAAGTTAGAAACATGGTTGGTCTATTAATTAAAATAGGAGAACAAAAAGAAAGGCCAGAAAATATTCCCTTTCTTTTAAGCTGTAAAGACAGAACTAAAATAGGACTCACAGCGCCTGCATGTGGCTTATGCTTAAAAAATGTTAAATATAAAAACATCCAGAAATAAATTTCTTGGGTGTTTTATTTTATATCATCAATTAAATCTGCTAATGTCTTAATACTTATTAAGCCAGCTATTCCAACTATTATATAAATTATTTTAGAACCTATTTCAGTAGCTCCTCCAAATATTGTTGCAACAAGGTCAAAATTAAATAATCCAATAAGTCCCCAGTTTAATGCTCCAATAATTACAAAAACTAGTGAAATGATTTGTAATGTTTTCATAATTTTCCTCCTTTTATATTACTATAATAATCAAAAAAATGTTTTTTATACGTTTATTTATTAAAAAATATTTAAATTTGCATATTAGAAAATTTAATCCATATAATTAAATGAAAATATAAAGAGGTGAGAAAGTGAAAAAAGTAAAAAAATTTTTGATTTTAGCAGTAGCGATAATAAGCTTAATAAGTTTATCTGGTTGCGGAAAGGAAAATGCAAAATCTGTCTTAAGTAAATTTGAAAAGAAAATAGAAAAAACAAAAGGATATCAAGTAGATGCTAAAATGGAACTTATAAATAATGAAGATGTATATAAATATGATGTTACTGCATCATATAAAAAGTCAGATTATTTTAGGGTATCTCTACGAAATAAAACCAATAATCACGAGCAAATAATATTAAAAAACAAAAGTGGAGTATATGTTTTGTCTCCAAATTTAAATAAGAGCTTCAAATTTCAAAGTAAATGGCCATATAATAATTCACAAAGTTATTTAGTTCAATCAGTTTTAAATGATATGAAAAATGATTCGAAACTTACAATGAAAAAAGAAGGAAAAAATTATGTATTTAAAAGTACTGTTAATTATAAAAACAATTCAAATTTAACATATCAAAAAATAGTTATAGATAAAAATTATAATATTAAAAATGTTACCGTATATGATAAAAATGATAGTGCTTTAATTAAAGTTGATTATGAAACAATAGATATGAATGCTAAATTTAAAGATAATTATTTTGATGTAGATGAAAATATCAATGTATCTTCGATGGATAAAAGTGGTATAGAAGCTTCCACTTTTGATGAAGCAATTTATCCTATGTATTTGCCAGATGGAACTTATTTAGAAACAGAAAAAACTGTAGAGTTAGATGAGGGTGAAAGAATAATTCTTACTTTTTCTGGAGAGCAATCGTTTATGTTAGTCGAAGAAAAGGTAAATAAATCTGATGATTTAAAAATAATTCCAACCAGTGGTGATATTGATTTATTAACGGATAGTGTTGGAATAATAGGAAGTTCATCGGTAAGTTGGATAAGTAATGATATAGAATATTATCTAGTATCTAGTGATTTATCTATAAATGAGCTTGTTACTGTAGCTAAATCAGTTGCAACTATGCCAGTTGGAAAATAACAATAAATTAAATAATAGATGTCAAATGTTTGCTAAATAAGATTCTTTGTGTTACAATTACAATGGTGATTGTTATGAATAAAGAAGTAAAAAACGGAATAATTGTTGGGGTAGTAGTTATACTTTCTCTTGTGGTTGTATATTTTATAACCGCAATTGTAACTGGAGAAATTAATATTGGTGGAAAAAAAGATAATACTGATAGTTCTGTAAGTGATAATTTATATGATAATATGATAATGGCTAGTACTACATTTGATAAATCTGAGGATGAGTATATGGTTATTTTCTATAGTGAAAAGAACAAAACTGATAACTTAGATTTAATAATAAGTTCATATAAGGGTGATATAAAACTATATAAGGTTAATACAGATGAAGTTATAAATAAATTTGTATTATCAGATGAGGAAAATAGTAGTGCTACAAATAAAGATGAACTAAAGGTTAAGACTCCAACGTTGCTTACAATAAATAATAAAAAAATAATATACTATACTTCAAATGAGGATGAGATTGCTGGGAAACTAGGTAATTAGGAGATTTGAAGTAACTAAAGGTAACTATAAAAACATATAGTTGCTTTTTATATGTGATAAAATTATATATATTAAAAATTTTAGGAAAGAAGAGAAGAAGTCTTGATATAAGAGTTAAAATGATATAAAATATAAGCGTAGGATAAAGAATGCTTAATCATCAGATGAATAAATTATGCGATAGATAAAAACCATTTACTATTTATGATACAAAAAAAGTGGTGTTTAAGTTATGACATATTTATTTTATTAAATATTTTAGTTATGGAGGACTGACAAATATGGAAAATATAAATGATAATAATAAAAACAAAAGTAAGGATAAGAATTTAAATAAAGAAATAGAAGATTTAGATAAAAATATTGATGAACTTGAGAAAACTATTAATGACCTAGAAATAAAAGCATCTTCAATATATGATGAGGAAAATTTAGATAGCAGCTCAATTGATAAAAAATTGAACAGAAAAAGTAATTTGAAAATATATCAATTAATTATAATTGGTTTATTAATTTCTATAGTTTCAATATTATCAACTAAAATATTTATTAATTGTAATAATGGCATATATACAAAAAATAATACATCTAAAGGTGATACTTTAGAAGAATTCGAAGAAGTTTATGCATTAATTAAAGATTCATATTATAAAAAGGTTGATGATAGTAAACTAATTGATGGTGCCATAGATGGAATGCTATCATCACTTGATGATCCTCATACTAGTTATTTTAATGAGTCCGAAACTGAAAACTTTAACGAAATAATGAATGGTTCATATAAAGGTATTGGAGCGGAAATTACAGTTGATTCAAATAATAACATAATAATACTTTCTGTATTTAGAAATTCTCCGGCGTACGAATCCGGATTAAAATATAATGATAAAATATTAGAAGTTAATGGCAAATCTACTAAAGGTTTAACTACAACTGAAGTGGTTTCACTTATAAAAGATGAAAACAAAAAGACGGCAGATATAAAAATAGAAAGAGATGGCAAAACGCTTAATTTTAATGTGGAAAAAAGAGTAGTTACAATAGAATCAGTTGAATCAAAGACATTTGATAGAAACGGTAAAAAAATTGGTTATGTTTTGATAAATAATTTTGCAAATAACACATATGAACAATTCAAAAAACAAATTTCTAATATGGAAGCTGAATCAATCTCGGGATTGATTATAGATGTAAGGGATAATTCTGGAGGATATTTACATTCTGTAACTGAGATGCTCGATATATTTGTTCCTAAGGGTACTATTATATATAAGATACAAGATCAAAAGAAAACAACTGCATACAAAGCTACAACTGTCGAATATAGAAATTATCCTATTGCCATATTGGTTAATAAGTCTAGTGCTTCTGCCTCTGAAATTTTAGCTATAGGCTTAAAAGAAGCATATGGAGCATCTGTTGTTGGTGTAAATACATATGGCAAAGGTACTGTTCAAACAACTAAAGAACTTCCAACAGGGGGAATGATTAAATATACCATTCAAAAATGGTTATCTCCAAAAGGAAATTGGGTAAATAAGGTAGGGGTTGAGCCAACAAATAAAGTAGAATTAAGTGAAGAGTATATTAAAAATCCTAGTGATGATAATGATAATCAATTACAAACGGCATTAGATGTAGTGTCTAAATAATAAAATAAAGGAAAATTAAAACAGAAAATAAAAATTAAATGACTCTTATATAAAAAAAGTTAATAAAATTGACTGCGTAAGATATATAAGAGTTTTTATATTGTTTTAAAATTATTTAATAATAATTAAATTTAAGCTACATTTATTTAATATCATTTTAATTTTTTTATAAAATCACATCTAATTAATTATTATCCATTATGTTTGCATAGATATTTTTCTTGTTTTTTGTTATAAAAAAGTATAATATATAGATGAAAGGAAATAAAAAACGTAGCATGAGAAACAAAAGAATAGGAGAAAATTATACTATACACTGTTATAAGCACAATGGAGAGATACATAGGACTTGGGATGAGGCTGTTTTGTTATCTTCAAACAAAGACTTTTTGGTATTTGGAAACAAAAAAGCAAGAGTAAACAATAGTGATGGCAGGGTGTGGTACACAAAGGAACCGGCAATAATCTTTTATTATAAGGATAGGTGGTACAACATAATAAGTCAATTTAAGAAAACAGGACTTTATTATTACTGCAACATAGCGAGTCCGACTATAATAGAAGGAAAAGTAATAAAATATATTGACTATGATTTGGATTTAAGAGTATTTCCAGATGGAACGTATAAGATACTTGATGAGTCGGAGTATGAATATCATAAAAGTAAAATGAATTATCCAGATGAGATAGATAAGATTGTAAAGCAAGAGTTAAGTGACCTTATAAAATTGTGTGAAGCAAAAGAAGGACCATTTAATTATGAAAAAGTAAAAAAATATTATGATGAATATATGTTAATTTTAGGTAATAAAAAATAAAAATTGCATATAATATACAGAAATAATAATTTTGAAATGCTTATTTTGCCTTATAAAATGGTCAAAAAATCACTTTTTTGAAAAAAAATCAAAAAAAATGAAAAAATTTTAAAAAAGTTGTTGACATAGGTATCTGTATGTGGTATATTTAATACGCACTTGACAAAAGAGTGCAAAAAACCTTTACAAAAAAGAGGTTGAAATGATCTTTGAAAACTGAGCAAAACGTCAAGATTATTTGAGTAGCTAGGAATACAAACAAACAAATTGAAATATATTTTTGAGAGTTTGATCCTGGCTCAGGATGAACGCTGGCGGCATGCCTAAGACATGCAAGTCGTACGAGAAGGCCCATTGAAGTTTGAGTGCTTGCACAATTTCTGATTTGGATTTTCCTTCTAGTGGCGGACGGGTGAGTAACACGTGGGTGACCTACCTTTGAGTTTGGGATAACTACTGGAAACGGTAGCTAAT
>CAKPCU010000010.1 GCA_934148015.1 uncultured Bacilli bacterium | reverse complement strand
AGAAATCTATAATAGTATGCAAATGCTTGAAAATTAAGCATTTCTACTAATCTTTCCTTTGTAGTAAAATCACACACTCCACATGAGCCGTTTTAGGAAACATATCAACTGGGGTTACTTTTTCTACGTTGTACAAATCATTTAAATAAGATAAATCTCTTGCCATTGTAACTGGATTACATGATATGTATATTATTTTTTTAGGATTAATCTTTTTTATTATTGCTATAGCCTTTCTATCAATTCCCTTTCTTGGGGGATCAATAAATATAACATCTATTTTCTCATTTATTTTACTTACTGCTTTAGTAACATCAGAACATATAAAAGAAACATTATTTATATTATTTATTTTCAAATTTTCTTTAGCATCAATTATGGCATTTTCTACTATTTCAACACCAATTACTTTTTTTACATAACTTGATAAAATAGATGCTATTGTACCTGTTCCACAATATAAGTCCATAACAACATCATTTTTATTTAATTTAGCTAACTTAACAGCAATACTATAAAGTTTTTCCGTTTGCATACTATTTACTTGAAAAAATGAATTATATGAACAATTAAACATATATCCATTAATAATTTGACCTATATAACCATCTCCTAATACAATTCGTTCGTTATATATAATAGTTTTAATGTTTTTAGCGTTTTTTCTTAAGTAATTTACAATACCTATATCGCTATCATCTAAAGAATAAACATTAACTAATAATTCACCTAGAGCATTTCCTCTTTTTATAGTAATTTCTTTTATACAATGATTACCGTTTTCTTTTAAATAATTTCTTATCACATATAAACAGTCATTAATATCATCTTCAAGTAATTTGCAATTTTCTATATCTACTAATTGGTATGAACCACTAGAATAGAAACCTATCTTATCTTTTTCTAGTTTAAAACTAGCTTTATTACGATAATTATCATTTTTAGGTGATGGTATAACATCATCAACACTAGTTTTAATTTTTCCTATCTTTTTCAATGCTATTTCTACTTTTTCTTTTTTAAATTTTAAGTTTTCTTTATCACATTGATGTCTTAAATTGCATCCACCACATTCTTCATAATATGGGCAATCATTTTTTATTCTCATTAAAGATGGCTCTATGATATTAATTACTTTACCTCGTGCATAATTCTTTTTAATTTCAGTGATTCTAATTTTAACCTTTTCTCCTACTAAAGTCTTAGGTATAAAGACAATCATACCATTTACTTTAGCAACACCACATCCTTCATTTTCTAATCCTTCTATATTTACTGTTGCTACATCATCAATTTTTAAACTAAATATATTCATAATTAACTCTCCTATCAATAATTATAACATTTTATTAATAATAAAAGAAAGTTCCAATTAACTTTCTTTACACTGTAGGTATAATTATATCTAATTTTGAATTAGCACTTTCTACTAACGTTTTACATTCCTCATCCTTTACATATAACTTTATTCCAGAGACAAGATCTGATAATTCTTTTATAAATAAACTATTTGAATAGCTAGAAGAATCAACATTTCTAAAATCAATTTCTTTTAGTGAATTACAATTATTAAAAGTATATCCTGCTATAGTAATTTTACTAAAATTAAAGTTATTCATATTTATAGTTTCAAGTGAATTGCTTAATTCAAACATGGAATCAATATTAATTAGATTAGGTGTATTAAATGAACTAATATCTAAATTAATTAAACTTGTATTATAAAACATTATCTTCATTGAAGTTACTTTAGATGTTTCAAAATTACTTAAGTTTAAAGTTTTTAAATTAATTCCTGCAAACATAGCTTCCATAGTGGTTACATTTGATGTATTAAATGAACTTATGTCAAAGTTTTCAATTGCTTTACAACCAACGAACATTCTAAGCATTGTAGTTACTTTAGATGTATTAAAATTTGTTAAATTAAAGTTTTTAAGTTTCTCACAATATGAAAACATATAAGACATATTTGTTGTATTTGATGTATCAAAATTACTTAAATCAACATCCTCTAAACTTTTACAATTTTCAAATAAAGAACTCATATTTGTTGCATTTAATGTATTAAAATTCGTTAAATTAACATTAATTAATGAAGAACAATTTTTAAATAAACTATTTAAATCACCTGATATAGTCATGTTTTGAATATTTATATCACTTAATTTTGTGCATCCATAAAACATGTTAGACATATTAGTAAGCTTAGGTGTTTTAAATAAACTTAAATCCGCACTTAAAAGTGAACTGCAATTATAAAACATTGAACTTGTATTAGTAACAACAGAATCTGTAAATGATAATAGGTTGACACTTGTTAAGCTACTACAACCATTAAACATTTTTGATAAATTAACAGCTTTTGAAACATTAAAATTAATATTTAGGGTTACTAACTTACTACATTCTGAAAACATCATGTCAAATGCTGTTACCTTTATTGTATTGAAATTACTTAAGTTTAAACTTTCAATTGAACTAAGAAGTGCAAACATAGCTGTCATTTTAGTTACATTTTTAGTATCAAATGTACTTACATCTAAATTATTCAAACTTATGCAAGAAGAGAACATTCTTTCCATATTAGTTACTTTAGAAGTATTAAAACTTTTTAAATCTAACTTTTCTAACTTACTACTACCACTAAACATATATGCCATATTAGTAACTAAAGAAGTATTAAATGTACTTAAATCCAATGATAAAAGTGAACTACATAAATTAAACATATATGACATATTAGTTACCTTAGGTGTATTAAATGATGTTAAATCAAGTTCTGTAAGAGCTTTACAATTATAAAACATATATGACATGTCAGTTACATTTTTAGTATCAAAATTAGTTAACTTTAAACTTGTTAATTTCTTACAGTTATAAAACATATTATTTGTAAGAGTTAAAAGTGGAGTATTAAAATTACTTAAATCAAGGTTAGTTAAACTTTCACAGTTATAGAACATATTTTCCATTCTAATAACATTTGTTGTATCAAATGATGATAAATCGATATTAGTCAAAGCTTTACAATTATTAAACATACCATCTATTCTATTTAAACTAATTGCATTAACACCAGATAAGTTTAATTCCTTTAAAGATGAACAGTTAGAAAACGTTCTTATAAAATAAATTACTTTACTTAAATTAAAATTACTGAAGTTAAGGCTCGTTAAAGATGAACAACCATAAAATGTATCAACAAACTTAGTTAAACTATCAGTATTAAGATTTTCAAACCCAACTAGTGAACTTAATTTAGAACAACCAGAAAAAGTAGCAGTAAATGTAGTTGCTCTTGAAGTATCAAATGAATTATTAAAATCAACACTCTTTAAATTTGTAAAGTTAGCGAATAAATTAGCTGCATCATTTGTTATAACGCCCCCGTCTCCTCCTATAACAAGTTCATAAAGATTAGATGTTGAACCATTAATATACCAAGCTACAACAGAATTATCTTTAGCTTCTGAAACATCCCAGTATCCTATAGCATCACTAGGCACTTCATTGGTATTTAAAAATGTAACTTTTTCAACTGTGTTTCTTTTTATTGGACCATTTAAAAATGTAGTAGTATAATTACCACTTGTAGCAGTAGCTAAAATAGACTCTTTTGTCTGAAAATTAAATTTATCTATTACATTAAGAGTTCCAAAATCACCATCACATTTAGATGTCATTATTATTTCTTTAGAACTTGCAGGATCAATTTTAATAGGGAAGTCTTCACTAAAATATCTAGTTATAGAACCTGCTCCAGAAGAACTTTTTCTTTCGGTAGAAATTAAGTTAACAGATGAGGTACTAAAGTTAGTAATTGTTATTTTATATGATACCTCTGAAGTGCTATTTGGTAATGTAACACTTGTTTTCGTAGTATCTTTTGAATAACTAGGAGAATAATTTTCAACTCCCCCATTTTTTGTTTCATATAGTTCAATATTTGTTATTCTAACATCTGCTTCTACCCTATAAATTGCTTCTCCTGTTATACTTAAATCTTCGTTTATAGCTCCATATCCAACTGATATAAAAAGTATACAAAAACAAAGAAAAAGATATGATATTATTTTTTTTCTTTTTCTATCAATTGGTAAATTATATTTAAATTTATTTTTTCTATTTCTAATCATATTTTTTCTCCTTTTCATATACCAAAAAAGACTAATATAAAGGTTATATTAATCTAGTTATCACTTTTCAAGATCAACTGCTTTTAACACATATCTATAAGCTTCATAGTTGTTTTTTACTATAAAAATACTTTTTTGACCTTTATGTATTTCATTAAATAATATTGGTTTTTCTAAATTGTCTCTTGCATCTAATAATTCTTCAAAGCTTTTAACATCAATGATTTGCCAATTAGGTTCTAATATTATTCCATTTTTAGATTCTACAATTACCCTGTCATATTCCCTTAATAATTTTTCTAAAGTTTTATCATATGCACTTTTCTTTTTTGATAATTTACTTAAGAATGTAATTAAATTAACAAGCCCTATAACAAATAAGATTCCAAACAATATTCCTATAGAAAATAATGCTTTATTATTAATATCAAAATCAGTATATGTCTTAAATGTATTACTATTATTAACTTCTTTATAATCTAATTTAATATTAACCATTTGCTCTGTTAAAGGTATTATTACTTTCATAGAATCACTTGAATTAATTTTTTTAAGAACATTTCCATTTTCATCAGTAACATTAACATACAAAGTAAGTGTTAAATTACTTTTAGCATTTATTGAGTATTCACTTTTAAAACTTTTAATCATGTCATTATACTTATTATAATTTACATTAATTTTTTCTTTTATATCAAAGCTATCAGAATTTTTCTTAGAAAAGTTTTTTTCATCTACTATATTCTCTTTTTTAGAAAATATAATAGTATTATCATCACCCAACACTTTAACTTCTGCACCTATAAAATAATTATATTTGTAGTCTAACTTTTCACTTGTGTTAAACTTATAATCAAAATCAATATCTATATAATCTATCAAACTAGCTATATATTGCATATCTTTACCTAGTGTTTTAGTATCATAATAATTATTATCCTTTAAGTTTACAGTATAATCTAGCTTGCTTTTTTGATAATATCTTATGTTGCTATCAACACTAACATTAATACTTAAAATTATGAATAATAAACAAAATAGTAATAATACAAATGTAATTAGTGTTTTAAACAAGACTCTGCTAGTAAACGAACGATGTTTCTTCTTCAAACTACTATTTTCTTTCATATATGCACCTTCTAACTACTTAATTTTTCATTTAATTGTACAGTTGGTAATCCAATAAATGGTATTCTAAATACCTTTATACCAACTATATCTTCCATCTTTATCAAATAACTATCTTTTGATATATTATGATCTCCTTTTGTTATATAATAAGTTTCATTATTTAACTTTTTCATTTCAACTAATCTATGTATAACTATAATATTATCATGTTTATAAATTAAAACATCACCAATTTTTATATTCTTCAATTCCTTTTGTTTTAATTTTTTCACAATAACCACATCGCCTCTTTTTATATATGGACTCATAGAACCAGATCCTACTGTTATTGCATAATATCTAAAAAAACCACTTGTAAGCATTACTACTATAAGCATTATAAAAGTTATAATAGAATATATTATCAAATTATTATTTCTATATCTAGAATCTTTTATTCTTCTTGATTCATTCAAATTAAAATTTCCCTCTATAGTACTCATTAAAAAAGCTGGAAAAATAGTATTTAATATTATATTAATATAATCTCCAAAATCAGGAAAAATTGGTAATATAAATGCTTTAAGTTCCATAACCATAGAATAAAACATAGCGTTTTCATATCCAGTTTTTGATGTTAAAAAATTTAAAAGTACGTTTTTTGTAATTGAAGGAAATAAAACAAAACAAGTAGTTTTTATTATCCCTTTAAATGTATTTATTCCATACATACTTAAATTTAAATTAATATCTAACAAAACAAAAAAGATAAGACCTAAAATATATAAAATTTTACTGTCTAAATTTTTTGAATAATATAAATATCTAAAAAATTCTCTTATTAATATCAAAGTCAAAATAGGAAACATATTTCTAACTATACTTAATAACTTCAGACTATAAGGATTTCTTAAGAAGCCAGTAAATATTCCCAAAATATAAGTTATAATAAAATATATAATTAATACTATTAAAATATTTAAAAATACATCTTTTTTATTTCTATAATTATTTTTACTATATCCCGATAAGAAAAATAGTAATAAACTCGATAATAGTAATATACCAGAAAATATATATGTATTTTTAATATTGAATAAAAACATATTCAATATTAAAAATACTATTAATAAAACGATTGTTATAAAACAAATGTTACTACTTTTTTTCATTTTTTAGTTATTCCTAATTACTCTGTTGATTGCTCAAAGTTCATATCTACGCCAAGATTACTAATTGTAACATCATTTGCTGGTAAATTACTTACATCGGATATATCGTATGATAAAGTTAAAATCATAGATTTACTCTCTCCTTTAGGTATAATTAATCCCTCAGCTACCTCAGTTGTGCTATCACCATTTTTATATACTAATGTATATTTTAACTGGCTACAAAAATTAGAAACATCAACTGACCCACCTTCTGCATTTACTGCTGTACAGCTTGGTGTACCTATAGTATAACTAGATAATTTAGCCGAAACAGTACTATCATTTTTAACATCAAAATTAATAACTACTTTTGAAGAGTTATTTTTATTTTCATCAACTCCACCAGTCATCTTAACATTATAGCTAAAAGAAGTCTTATTTCCTTCAGCTAAAGCTGGCTCCTTAGTAAATTCTGCTCTTGTTACACTATTAGTTAAATTTGCAAAATATACATCAAAAGTTGACTTACTAGTAGTAGCTTCACCAGTTATTGTTAACTTCTGTGCAACCGCTGCAAACGCAACTGTTAACCCTAAAACTGCAACGATTAAAAATACAGTTGTTAAAATTTTTATCTTTCTTTTCTTTTCCATCTTTCCTATCCTCCCATATTAGAATACCATAAATACCAATTTTTATCAATTAAATTATTCATTTATTGACAATTTCTTATAAAAATTGAATCTTTTTATAGCATTTTCTTTATTCTTTTTTAGTAGTTCATCTGCTTTATCTTTATTTATTTTCTTTGTTATCATATACCTATTTTCGTTGTTTAATAATTCCTCATATTTATCAAAATTAGGATTCTTATAATCAAGATATAATTTATCATCAGTACAGTTATATCTAAAAAGCGGCCAGTATCCACTTTCGACAGCTAGTTTTTCTTCTTTAATGCTACTTTGCATACCTGATTTTATTCCATGATTTATACAAGGTGCATATGCAATTATAAGTGATGGTCCATTATAATTTTCAGCTTCGTTAAATGCTTTAATAGCTTGCTGCATGTTAGCTCCTAGGCATATACTTGCAACATATACATTTTCATAAGACATAAAAATTCTTGCTAAATCTTTTTTACTAGAATTATTTCCATTATACGCAAACTTAGCGTTAGCACCATATCTAGTAGACTTAGATTTTTGACCACCAGTATTAGAATAAAGTTCAGTGTCTAAAACAAGTATATTTACGTTTTGTCCACTTGCTAAAACTTCATCCAAGCCACCAAATCCAATATCATAAGCCCAGCCATCACCACCAATTATCCATACTGATTTTGGTAGTAAATATTTCTTTAGTCTTTCAATTTCAATTGCTTCAGAAAAATCAAACTTTTTTATAAAATCATCTACTACTTTAATATCATTTACATTATTAAGTAATTTATTCACAAGTTCACTATTACCATCACTTAAATTACTATTTTTAAGAGTATTTAAAATTTTATTTTTTATTATTAATTCTGATTCTTTTATCCCAAGTCCAAACTCTGCATTATCCTCAAATAAAGAATTTGCCCAGGAAACATTATAAGGAATGCTAGGTATAGCTCCACCATATATTGAAGAGCAACCTGTTGCATTTGCAATAACTAATTTATCTTTAAATAACTGAGTTAATAGTTTTATGTAAGAAGTCTGCCCACAACCTGCACATGCATATGAAAACTCGAATAATGGTTTTTCAAATTGTGATCCCTTTATAGTATCTTTTTTAAATACATTTTTATTTTCTACCATTTCAAAGATATTATCTACGTTTTTTCTTGGAACATCTTCTTCATTTTTCATTTCTATAGCTTTATTTTTAGCTGGACACACTTCATGACAAACACCGCAACCAGTACAATCTTTCAAAGAAATTCCCATGTAAAAATATAAATCATCAGTTTGCTTAGCTTTAATTACACTATTTTCTAAATTATATCTACTAACCTCTTCTTTAGTTAATAGAAATGGTCTTATAACTGAATGAGGACATGCTAATGCACACATATTACATTCTATGCAGTTTTCTTTATTCCAACAAGGAAGATTACTTGCTATATCTCTTTTTTCTAATTTAGATGTATTAACAGAAAAACTACCATCAGCATGACTTAAAAAATCAGATGTTTTAAGAAAATCACCTTTTAGGCTAAACATATAATTAGTCATTTTATCTTTAGTATTAATACTTACCATACTACCACTATTAGATAAATTAGTCATATTAATATCTACTTTTTTTACCACTACATCTTTTAATGCATTTTTATTAGCTTCTACTATTTCTATTCCTTTTTTAGAGAATTTCTTTTCTATTTGTCTTTCAATTTTTTCTTTAATTAAGTCATAATTAATTAATGAACTTACCTTAAATATAGCTGATGCCATAATACTACTTATTTTATTAGGTATATTGTTTTTCTTAGCTATATTATAAGCATCTATTATATAAAAATTAATATTATTATCTATTATGTATTTTTTTACATCTAATGGTAAATAAGATTTTATTTTTTCTTCATCCAAACTAGTTACAAGTAAAAATGTTCCATTTGGTTTTAATTTTGATATTATGTCATATCTTAGAAGATAAGAATCTTTAGTACAAACAAGTACATTAGCCTTATCTATATAATATGGTCTATTAATATCTTCAGTTGAAATTCTAAGATGCGATCTTGTAATACCACCAGACTTTTTAGAATCATACTGGAAGTATCCTTGAACAAATGCATTTGTATAATTACCCATAATAGTTAGTATATCCTTAGATGCTGTAACCATACCATCAGAGCCATAACCATATATTAATATTTCTTTTGTATTAGAATGTTTAATTTCATATTCTTTAACTTTTAAGCTTTTGTTTGTCAAATCATCTTCTATACCAACAGTAAATCCAGTAAAATTATTAGGATCATCTAAAAAGTCGTAAACCGCTTTTATGCAAGCAGCATCAGTGTTTTTACCAGACAAACCATATCTTCCACCTATTACTTTAGGTTTTATATCACAGTCATTAAATAAAGAGCAAACATCTAAATAAAGAGGCTCCCCAGTACTACCTGGTTCTTTTGTTTTATCTAATACAGCTATTTTCTTAACAGTCTTTGGCATACAATCTAAAAAGTATTTTTTACTAAAAGGTCTATATAAATGTACTTCTATAAGGCCTAAATTATCAGAATTATCTATAACTTCCTTTATAGTATCACAAACAGAGCCCATTGCAACTATTATCTTACTAGCTGTTTTGCTACCATAATAATTAAATGGTTTATAATCTTTTTTAGTTATTTCATTTATTTTTTGCATATAATAATTAACCGTATCAGCAAAATTATCATATTTTAAATTTCTAGCTTCTGTATTTTGAAAGAATACATCATCATTTTGATTAGTACCATGTATTTTTTTCTTAACTAGTATACTATTATTTCTAAACTCATCTAAACTTTTTCTATCTATTAAATACTTTAAGTTACTACCATCTAGTACTTTTATTTTTTTTAGTTCATGACTAGTTCTAAAACCATCAAAAAAGTTTAAAACAGGCATACTATCTTTAAGTGATGCAAGATATGATACTGCGGTTAAATTCATAACATCTTGTACGTTTGAAGATGAAATAAATGCAAATCCAGTTTGTCTTGCAGCGTATATATCACTATGATCTCCTAAAATACTAAGAGCATGTGTTGCAATTGTTCTTGCAGCAACATTTATAACACAAGGTAAACATTCTCCTGCAATTTTATACATATTAGGTAACATTAAAAGAAGTCCTTGACTTGCAGTATAAGTAGTTGCAATAGTTCCCGATAACAAAGCCCCATGAACAAGTGCAATAGCTCCTGCTTCACTTTGCATTTCAACTACTTTAACAGGATATCCATACAAATTATTAAAGCCCTTACTAGATAATTCATCCACTTTTTCTGCCATGCTAGATGCAGGAGTTATAGGATATATTCCTGCAAGCTCACTAAATAAATAAGATACATAACTACAAGCTTCATTTCCATCCATAACTTTATATTTTTCCATACTTTCACCTTCTACTATAATATAATTATATCATTAATTAATTATTTTTAAAACATATAAACATATAAAAACTATTAACAAATTATGCTAATAGTTTATTTAATTTTATCCTTTTAATCTTGCGTCAAATTTCTTTCTTTCTTCAGTATTAAGTATTTTTTTCCTCATTCTAAAGTTTTCAGGAGTAACTTCTACTAATTCATCAGAATTAATATAGTCTAAACATACTTCTAAAGATAACTTTCTTGGTCTTTTTAAAACTACGGTATGATCTTTACCAGCACTTCTAGTATTTGTTTGTTGCTTTTGTTTAACAACGTTTACAGCTAAATCATTTTCTCTGTTATTTTCACCAACTATCATACCCTCATAAACTTCGCATCCTGGTTCTATAAACATAACACCACGATCTTCTAATTGCCCAAGTCCGTAAGCTGATGCCTTACCATTTTCCATAGAAACTAAAACACCAAGTTTTCTTTCTCCAACAACAGCATCTGCAACTGGTTTATAGCAGCTATAAGTATGATTAATAATACCATAACCTTTAGTCATAGTCATATAATCAGTCATAAAACCAATAAGTCCACGAGATGGAATAGAATAATTTAATCTAACTTGATTTTGATTATTTGTCATTTGAACCATTTCAGCTCCCCTAGTTCCTAAAGCTTCTATAACAGATCCAACGTTTTCTTCTGGAACATCAAGTTGTAAATCTTCATATGGTTCACATTTAACGCCATCTATTTCTTTTATGATAACTTCTGGTTTTGATACTTGAAGTTCATAACCTTCTCTTCTCATATTTTCAATTAATATAGATAAATGGAGTTCACCACGTCCTGAAACTATCCAGCTTTCAGTATCATTTTGTCTTACCTTTAAAGATACATCTCTTTGAGTTTCTTTTATTAATCTTTCTTCTAGTTTTCTAGCTGTTACAAACTTACCTTCTCTTCCAGCAAAAGGTGAATTATTAACAGAAAAAGTCATTTGAAGAGTTGGCTCATCTATTCTAAGTGGCTCTAGTGCTTCTTCTTTTTGGTATGTACAAACTGTCTCCCCAACAGATATATCAGGAAGACCTGCTATTGCAACAATTTCTCCTGCATGAGCTTCTTTAATTTCTATTCTTTTAAGTCCTAAAAAACCAAATAATTTTTGTATTCTAAATTGCTTAATTGTTCCATCTAATCTAACACATGATACATTTTCATTTTCTTTTATAGTACCTCTTGCAATTCTACCAATACCAATTCTTCCTACATAATCATTGTAATCTAATAGAGCTGGTTGAAATTGAAGTGGTGATGTGCTGTCTTGGTTTGGTGATGGAATATATTTTACAATCATATCTAAAACTGGGTCCATGGTATGCTTTTGTGTAGATAAATCTTTATCTAAACTTGATGTTCCGTTTAATGCTGATACATATACAACTGGAAATTCAAGTTGTTCATCATTTGCACCAAGTTCAATAAATAATTCCAATACTTCATCTAATACTTCATCTATTCTAGTAGATGGCTTATCTACTTTGTTTATTGCAACTATGGGTTTAACTCCTGCTTCTAATGCTTTTTTTAGTACAAATCTTGTTTGTGGCATAGTGCCTTCATAAGCATCAACTACTAAAAGAACACCATCAACCATATGCATAATTCTTTCAACTTCTCCACCAAAATCAGCATGTCCTGGAGTATCTAAAATATTTATTCTAACATTTTTATAATTAATAGCTGTTGTTTTAGCAAGTATTGTAATACCACGTTCCCTTTCTATAGCATTAGAGTCCATCGCTCTTGTTTCTACTTCTTCATTTTCTCTGAAAGTTCCTGATTGTTTTAATAATTCATCAACAAGTGTTGTTTTACCATGGTCAACATGGGCAATTATTGCAACATTTCTTATTTCTTCCATACAAATACACCTCTTTTTTATTAATTTGTTAGTTCTGCAAAAAAAAGAAACTATGCAAGTTTCTCTAAAAGTTCAGCTTTTTTCATTGAAGTATAGCCTTCAATCTTTTTTTCTTTTGCCATAGCTTTTAATTCTGCTACTGTTAATTTTGATAGATCTTGCTTTTCTTCTTTCACTTCTTTTTTTGTAGATGTTTTAACTTGACTCTTCTTTTCTACCTTTTCTTCTTTAGGCATTTTGCCATCTAGAGCATCTTTTGCAATTGAAACTAAATCAGAGAAAGCTTTAGGTGAATCAATAGCTATTTCTGCTAACATCTTACGATTTACTACAACTCCTGCTTTTGTTAAACCATTTATAAATCTTGAATAACTAATTTCATTTTCACGACATGCTGCATTAATACGAACTATCCATAATTTTCTAAAATTACGTTTGTTTTGTTTTCTATCTCTATAAGCATATACATATGAATGCATAACTTGTTCTTTAGCTGTTTTAAATAAACGATGTTTACTTCCAAAATATCCTTTAGCTTGTTTTAATATCTTCTTACGGCGAGCTTTAGTAGTAGCTCCATTTTTTACTCTTGCCATTATTTATTTCCTCCTTAATTACTTCTTTATTATAATGTATCGATTATTCTCTTTAATCTATTTTTATCAGCACCAGAAAGGTTAGAACCTGCTCTTGCTTTTCTATTAAAGTTTGTAGTCTTTGAACCAGTGTTATGTCTTGAACCTGGTTTACCTACTGTTATTGAACCACTTTGTCTTACATTTAAAACTTTTTTTGTTCCTTTATGAGTTTTTTGTGTTTTCTTTGCCATAATATTCCTCCTACTTTATAACTATTTTTTTATTGGACTTAAACTTGCTGTCATACTTCTTCCATCTAAAACTGGATTTCCATCAAGACTAGATATATCACTTACTTCATTTGCAAATCTCATAAGCACATCACGTCCTTTATCAGTAAACTGCATTTCACGTCCTCTAAATCTTATTGATAACTTAATTTTATGACCTTTTTCAAGATATTTTCTTACGTTAACTAATTTTGTATTAAAATCATGCACATCAATGTTAGGCGATAACCTATATTCTTTTGTTTCAACATTATTTTCCTTTTGCTTTTTTTGAGATTCTTTTAATTTTTTCTTTTTTTCGTACTTAAACTTATTATAATCCATAAGTTTACATACTGGCATATCACCTTTTTCATTAATTAAAACTAAATCAAAACCAGCATATGAAGCTAATGTTAAAGCCTCATCCTTAGATTTAACTCCAAGTTGTTCACCCTTAGGACCAATTACTAGCATTTGTTTTGCTCTTATTTGCTCATTAATTGGCATTTCTTTTTCCTTTGCTATATTAAAGCACCTCCATAATAAAAGTGAATACAAGAAAAGTATCCACCTTAAAAAACGCTATTAAACCATTATTTATTTACATTGGCGTTTAACCTATTACTTAAGTAATCAGGTGAGATAAATACTAATCTTCTTTCCTTCTTAATCAAAATTACGTAAACTAGTATACAATATAATTTATGATTTGTAAAGTCTTTTATTACAAAATGTAGAGCAACCACATAAAAAACGGAGACAGTGATATTAATATTTGAAAAATTGTACTAAATTTTATATTAAATAGTTAATTAAATCTAAAATCATATTTGTCTTTAAAAACATTCAATTTCATTCCATTTATTTCAGCATAATTATTATCAATCCATTTAATATCAGATTCTTTTTCGTGATATTTCCAATAAACATTATGCTTTTCATTAGTTTTTATATTCTCTATTTCTACCCTTAAAGCCCAATCTAGCGTTGCTCCACCACTATACAAATAAGAATTCAATCTATATTTTTTGTTAGGAGATACAACGCTTTCAACATATACTCCTTTTGGTAAATTATCAAAATTATATATAAATTTATAATAAATCATATATAATATTAAAAAGATAGAAACAGAAATTATTATCATTTTTAAAGCCATCTTTGCAATTTGTTTCATATATAAACTCCTTTAATTTTTACTTAAAAAGAACACTTATTTCTCCTTTACAGCCTTTAACATTTTCTTAAATAAGTCATTTTCTGAATAATTTAATATTCCAGCTTTATATACTCTAAGTCCGTATTTTATAAGAAGATAATCTAATAAAACTAAAAGTAATATTGCAATTATTATAATTCCTATTCCAATTTCACCAGATATTAACATACTAGGTGCTACCGTAACTGATATAAGTGGTATTATACTCATTATTTTTATAAATATAGAACCTGGAAAAGCAGATGACATTATTATTAAATAATAACCAACTACATTTATTATCATAAGTGGTGTTTGTAATTGTTGAAAATTTTCCATATTAGTTGTAACTGATGCAAGTATTCCAGCTAAAAGTGAATATGCTAAAAAGCTTAATACAATTAGTAATATTAAAAGTGGAATTATATAACCTATTTTATCTAATAAGTTACTAGTTTTAAATGTTTCTAATAAATCACTTACACTCACACTATCTAAAGCACCTTTTACCATACTAAGACTACCTGCCTTTGTAGTTAATTTTCTTACTACAAATCCAATTAAACCATATATTATAATCAAAGCACCTTGTAAAAGAACAAAGATATTACTTGCTAATACTTTAGAGAAAAAGTGTGCTTTAGCAGAAACATTACCTATTATAATTTCCATACCACGAGTTGATTTTTCTTCATTTATTTCAGCACCTATCATTTGTACTAAAAATACTATTAACATAAAACAAGGAAGTACTATTATAAGGGAAAGTGTTGATAAAATCATTTTAGAATTTTCCTCATTCTTACTCTTATCTTTATCTATAAAACTTCTTTTTATTACAACATTACTATTTATCTTATCTAATTCATTTTTATCTATATTACTTTGACTTAAATAAATATTTCTTTTTACACTTGTTAAAATACTAGATATAGCTTGATACTTTACCAAGTCAACATAAGAATCCGTTATAAATTCTGCTTTAAATATATTATCATTATCAGGCTCTATAACAAGTAATATATCATCTGTCCCTTTTATTTTTTTCTTAGCTTTAGATAAGTCATTTTCTTTAATTATCTTTAAAGAAGAATCAGTTATTAATGGTTTTATACTTTCTAATCCTTCTTTAATATTTTCATAATAAGATGAATTATCTACTATTCTCATTTTAATATCACTAGAAAAATTACCACCAAACACTTTAACTATACTATCTATATTTACTAAACTAATAAGTACTATAGCAAGTATTACATTAACAACAATAAACCATTTATTTTTTAACTTTTTCTTAAGACTATGTTTAACTAAAAACTTAAACTTATTTTCCATATGCTTCACCTACCTTTGCAACAAATATTTCTTCTAAGGAAGGTTCTTTAGTTAAATACTTAGTAATATTATTTTTCTTTTTAATATAAGAAAATATTTCTTTATTTACACTAGAATCTTTAATATTAACGCAGTATTCATCTTTTATTTTACTTACACTTATAACCCCTTTTATTTTCTCTAAGTCCTTTTTATTAACATCTCCACTTATTATAACCTTTTTCATTTTAAATTCATTTTTTATATCTTTTAAATATCCTTCAAGTACGGTTTTTCCTTTAACTAAAATAACTAATTTTTCACAAAAAAATTCTACATGATCCATTCTATGAGATGAAAATATTATTGATGTACCTTTTTCCTTTAATTCTAATATAACACTTTTAAATAATTCTATATTAATTGGATCAAGTCCTGAAAAAGGTTCATCTAATATAAGTAATTTAGGTTCATTAATTATTGCTGATATAAACTGTACCTTCTGCTGATTACCTTTTGATAAAGTATTTATTTTTCTATTTTTATAATCAGCAATTTCAAATCTTTCTAAAAGTTTATCTAATCTTTTAAGTATAGTTTCATTATCAAGTGATTTTAATGCTCCATAAAAAAGTATTTGTTCCTTAACAGTAAGCTTAGTAAGCAAACTTCTTTCTTCTGTTAAAAAGCCTATTTTATCAGTTATATCATAATCTATTTTTCTTCCATTAAAAGTAATAGTACCAGAACTTGGTTTAATTAAATTCATAATCATTCTAAATGTAGTTGTTTTACCAGCTCCATTAACACCTAAAAGTCCAAATATTTCTCCTTTATCCACTTTAAATGAAAGATTATCTACTGCCTTAAAATCTCCATAATATTTATCTACATTTTTAACTTCAAGCATTATTTTCTCCTTCTTTTTTATCTATAATTACCGTACAATAATTAGAAAAGTCTAGCTTATTTATAGTTTTAATAAAATCTTCATAGTTAAGCTTTTCATAATAGTCATATAAATTATCTAATATTTTACCATAATTATGATAAGAACTTCTTATAAAACCAGCTGCATCAAACACATTAGAAAATCCCTTTATATACTGAGCTAAATAATTTTTCTTAAATAAATTAAAGAAATATTTCATATCAGTTTTTTCATTTAATTTATCACTTAATCTTTTATCTAATGCATCTTTATCTATTACATCTGAAAAGAAATTAATAATAAAAGTATTATTTAAATCTTTAAAGAACATAATATCATAATCAAAATAAGAATTTATTATATTATCTTTAATTAATTCTTTAGAAAAAGATGATGTTTCTCCAAAAAGTATTCTTAAGTATATATTTATATATCTTTTAAACATAAAGTCATCCATATCATTTAATTTTTTATGATTCATTTTATAAAGATAACCTATTTTTTTAGTATTAACATCACGTTTATATACTTTTTCTTTAACTCTAATGCTTAATGGTTCTTCTTTTTCCTCTTGTTTTATATTTATATTTTTCTTAAATTCTTTTTTACTTTGATTTTCTTTTATTAGGGAAAATGTTTTTTCTTCATCAACATCTCCTACTATAACAAGATACATATTAGATGGATTATAAAAAGTATTATAACATTTATATAAATCTTCTTTTGTTATCTTATCTATTGAACTTTTAGTACCTATTATACTATCTTTATAATATATATTATTAAGACCATTATTTATTAGTTTTTCATATAAGAAAAGATTAGTATTATCATGCCTCATATCCATTTCTTGACCAATTATTCCTTTTTCTTTTTCTACCGTTTCATCTGTAAAATAAGGTGATTGCACAAAGTCTATTAATGTAGTTAAGCATTTATCAAAGTTATCCACAGTATCAAAATAATAATAAGTCTTTTCATAACTAGTTGCAGCATTAACATAAGCCCCGTTATCTTCAAATACTTTAAAAACATTTTCATTTTCGTTTGATTCAAATAACTTGTGTTCTAAAAAGTGTGCTATTCCAAGAGGAAATCTTTCTAAAGTATCACTACCCTCTGGTGCAAAATTATTATTTATAGAACCATACCTAGTTTCAAAACAAGCATATTTTTTTACAAAGCCTTTCATTTTATATATAAATACTTTAAGTCCATTATCTAATGTTTCTTCGTATATTACTTCATCTAATTTTGATAACTTAATCTTCTTCATTATTATCATTTCCTTCCACAAAATAAATGCAATCTGCCTTTATTTTTTTAAATACCTTTTTTAAATCATCTATAGAAACATTATTAAATAATTTTATTCTTGCCTCTAAATCTTCTTCTTCATTAAAGTCTTTATAATAATTAAGAGATGATAATGCACCTATATAATCATAATTTTCCATTAAAGATGATGTAATATCTTTTTTAGCTATCATAAGCTCTTCATCTTTTATTGTCTTCATATTATTAAATATATCTAATATAAGTTTATATACTTTATCAAAGTTATTTTTATCTATACCAGCATAAACACTTAGTATGCTGTCTGCTTTATCATATTTTGAATAACAGTAGTATGCAAGCGACTCTTTTTCTCTTATAATATCAAAACATCTAGAAGTTGCACCACCGCCTAATATTCTAGAGAAAATAGGAACTACATAACTTCTTTCATATTTAGTTAAATTAAAGCATTTAAACCCTACAAATATAACAGAACCTATACAATCTATAGTTTCTTTTTTTATTAATACTTCTTTTTTATTTTCTCTATTTTCTACGTATTTTTGAAAATTATATTTTTTAGACTTAACGTTTTTTAAAATATCATTAGCATATTTTTTATAATCAAAATCTCCAACTAATATAAGTTTTACTTCACTATTATTAATCATATTCTTATATTCTTCATAAAGATTTTTTTCATTTATTTTTTCTAAATCATCTAAATTTTTAAAATAAGAATAAGCTTTAGTATCATCTAAAGTTTTTAACATGTTTTTATAGCAATAGTTCCTAGTATCTTCTTTTTCATTTAAAAGTTCTGTCTTTAAAACTTTATAACATAAATCAAACGTTTCTTTATCAAATTCACTATTACTTGCATTTGGATTAAATAAGATTTCTTTAAATGTATCTACTACTTTTTCTATTACATTATCATTTACGTATTTATCATTTATACAAGAAAAACTAAATGAGTTTATTATACTGTTTCCATATCCTGTGTATGATGATTCATAATCTGCTCCATAATTTTCTAAATTAACAATATTTAACTTTTCATTGGTATTATATTTCTTACATGATTTAACAAGCATTCTATTAATTAAACATCTTTTAGTTATAATATCTTTTTTAATTGGAGATGTAAAATATATTTGTCCATATACTGTTTTAAACTTATTTGTTTTAATATAAGTTACATCTATATTATTAACTTTATCCTTTATAATCAACATTTAAGTAATTCCTTTCTATAATATACTTTCTAATGCTAATAAAATCATATCATCAAAGGAAGTTTGTCTATCCATACTAGGTAATTCTTCTTTAGTTACTATATTATCTGATACAGTTAAAATTGAGCTTGCTTTTTTATTAAATATATTAGCATTATGAAATAATGCAAAAGTCTCCATTTCTACTGCAATGCATCCATATTCATTATATAAAGTACTTGGTTTTACTACATCACTATAAAATACATCAGTTGAATAAACTATTCCATCTAATAATCTTATATTCATATTATGTGATGCTTTTTTTATTTTATCATTTAACTCTTTATTACTACTTAATATAACTTTATCTGATCCACTTTGATATTTAGCATAATTTGAATCAGAATATGAACTATTAACTAAAATAACATCTCTTAATTTAATTTTATCAGTTGTTGCACCACAAGAACCTATTCTAATTATTTCATCTACATCATAAAATTTAAATAATTCATATGTATAAATTCCAACTGATGGATTACCCATACCATGTGCCATAACAGTTACTCTTTTATTTTTATAATATCCTGTATAGGCATACATTCCCCTTACTTTATTAACTAATTTATAATCAGTTAAATATTTTTCTGCTATATACTTTGCTCTTAATGGATCTCCTGGCATTATAACAGTTTTACTAATATCTTCTTTTTTAGCTTCATTATGTGCTGTTGGCATATTTAAAAACTCCTCTCTTTTAATAAAATTATAACACAAATATTATGAATAATTAGTAAAAATATTGCTGAAGAAATAGTTTTAAAAGAAATTATTTATGGAGATGAAATATGATTATAGGCAAAGAAGATATCATAGATAAAAAGTTAAAAAAATATTATTACCATTCTATAATAATTACAATGAATATCTTATTAACTTTGTAATACCAGAAGTAGTATCATTTTGTTTAGCAAATGAATATAGCAGAAACTGTTTATCAGATTACACATTAATTAATCATATTAATTCAGCACTAGATACATTTAATGTTAGATGTAATGTTGATGAATTAATACCTGAAATAGAACTAATTTTAAAAATAAGATATAACCTTAAAACCACTAAAAGTAATCTATTAAAATTAATGAAAGGTGATAAAGAAAAGCACTACATAAATTTAGATAGTGCTTTAAAATTATTTATAAATTTGATAATTTATCTTTTATAAATTCATCCAAATAATTAGAATCCTTAGTAACCCATTTATAATCAGAATGTTCTTCACTTAACTTAACATTCACTTTTGATTTGTCTACATTTACAATAAAATCGATTTCTAAATTGTGAATTAATTCATTATTCTTCTCTTTTACTTCATCAAAATAATGAGTAATAATTGGATTAAAATCTTCTATAAAACCAATTTCTTCCATAAGTTCTCGTTTTAATCCATCTTTTAATGTTTCTCCATCTTCTAAATGGCCTCCTGGAAATTCCCAAGCACCAGGATACAAATCATCGTTTTCGTTTCTTTTAACCACTAAAAATAAATCTTTATCTCTCAATATACCAGTCAATACTATTCTTGTTTTCATAAATTTAATTTCTCCTATCATTATCAAATTATAACACAAATATCTTGATATATTTATATTATGTGTTAAAATAATTTAACGTATTTATAAATGAGGGGAATATAATGAAAAAATATAAGTTTGATAAAAAGAAACTAATTAAAGACTTTTTTGACTTAAAAAAAGAAATTGATCAAAGTAATATAGAAGAAGTTTTAATTGGTAATTACTATTTATTAGCTATTAAAGAAATTTTGTTTAGAGATTTTTTTCCAAATAAATTACCTTACTTTTTTACTTCGTATAAAAAGTTAAAGAATAATGTAACTGATACAATAAGAGCATACTCTACAAAGTTTCAAAACGATATAATTAAAAAAAGTTATGAAGAATTAAATATTGGTGAGCAAATAACATTTGATGATATTATAGAAAAAGAAATTCCACTTGAGGAACAGTTTTTCTTAATAAATAAATTTTTTTCTAAAGAAGACAGTTTAAAAAAAGCTCATAATGATATGTTTAATCCTTCCAATCATCAACTTTGTATATCTAGTATTAATGATAATTATTTTGCACCTACAAATAACGAATGTTATATTAAAGTTAAAAATAATAACACATTAAGTGATTATATTGCACTAAATCATGAAATCGGTCATTTAGATGAATACATACTAACTAATAATAGAATAAGTAAAAGTATGGTGTTAAATGATAAATATAAAATTAATAACTATGAAGAAGTATATAGTCTATTTTATGAACTTATTTCAGTATATAATTTATATAAAGATAAATATATAACAAAGATGCAAATGTCTTATTATTTAAATGAAATTAAAGAGGTTAATACACTTGATATAGAGTATTACATATTATGTTTAGATTATATAAATGGAATTAATAATGATAATTTTAAATATGTTAAATTATTAGAAAATGAAATACAAGATATAACAATGTATTATTATTCTTATTTAATAGCAGTTAGTTTATTTGAAAAATATATCAAAGATGAAGAAAAAGCTTTTTACAATTTAAATTATTTAGTAAATAATATAACACCTAATAATGAATCTAAAGTTTTAAGATATTGTGATATAGATTTATTTAGTTTTAAAGATGTGAAAAATCATATTAATAAAATCAAAAGAAACAGCAAAAATTAATTACTGTTTCTTTATTATAGGAATTAATCTTCCTCTTCTGAATCTGTTTTATCATCATATTTAACTAATACTTCACGAGGCTTAGAACCATTTGGTGGACCAACAATACCTCTTTCTTCTAATAAATCTATCATTCTAGCTGCTCTATTATAACCTAATCTAAATCTTCTTTGAAGTAGTGATGCACTAGTCTTACCACTTTTAATAACAAAGTCTACTATTTCATTATAAAGTGGATCATCATACTTATCATCTTTTTCATCAAAGCTAGAAGCACCTACTGGTTTATCAGTTATATTAGTAAATGTTTCATCATATTTTGCTTTTTGTTGCTTTATAGTATAATCAACTACTTTTTGTACTTCTTCTTCAGATACAAATGAACCTTGTATTCTAGTTGGAGTACCCTCACCCATTGGTAAGAATAACATATCACCTTTACCGATTAGTTTTTCTGCCCCTGTCATATCAAGAATTGTACGAGAGTCAATACTACTTGAAACTGCAAATGATATTCTAGATGGAATATTAGCTTTTACAACACCTGTTATAACATCTGTTGATGGTCTTTGTGTTGCAACAATTAAATGAATACCAGCTGCTCTTGCCATTTGTGTAATTCTCATAATAGAATCTTCAACTTCTTTTGCTGCAACAAGCATAAGATCAGCAAGCTCATCTATTAAAACAACAATATATGGTATTTTTTTTGCAGTAGTATCACCAGAATCGATTTTCTTTTGCATAAGTTTATTATAACCTTCTATGTTTTTAGTACCACTATCACTTAATAAATCATATCTATGTTCCATCTCTTCTACTATCTTTTTTAAAACAATAGAAGCTTTTTTAGGATCATTTACAACTGGTGCAAGTAAATGTGGTGCACCATTATACATTGAAAGTTCAACTTTTTTAGGGTCAACCATTACAAGTTTTACTTCATCTGGTTTAGCTCTCATTAAAATAGATGTAATAATAGAATTAACACAAACTGATTTACCAGAACCAGTAGCACCTGCTATTAAAAGGTGTGGTGTTTTATTAACTTCCATCCATCTTGGATTACCCATTATATCTTTACCTAAAACTGCTAATAATTTACTATCTTCTTTATCTTTTGGTACAGCTGCTAATACTTCTCTTAATGATACTGGAGTTGTAACTTTATTTGGTATATCAATACCTATTGTATTTTTACCAGGAATAGGAGCTTGTATTCTAACATCTTTTGCAGCTAGTGCAAGTGCTATTTCTTTATTTAAACTAAGTATTTTATTTACCTTAGTACCAGACTTTAATTCAAGTTCATACTGAGTAACAGTTGGCCCTACATGAGCCGCAACTACTTTACCATGTATATCAAAATCAGTTAAAACTTGCTCTAATAATTTAATATTAGTAGTTATATTCTCTTCATTAGCCTTAGTATTAACTTTCTTAGGTACATTAAGAAGTGATATTGGAGGAAGTTTATAATCTCCTATATTAGTAGGCTCTTCTACTTCGTTTGTCTCCTCTATATTAACATGATTTAAGTCATTAACACTTGATATAACAACCCTTTTATCTTTTAATTCATCTGGATCATTAATAACTTCTTCATCGCTTTCTGTTTCTTCTTCATCTGAATCTTTATTTTTCTTTCTAACAAAGAATAATATTATTTTTCTTATAATAGTAATTGGAGTTATATCAAATATTATCATTATTCCAAATAAAATAAGAGTCCAACATATTATTTTAGATCCAGTTATTTCAAATGCTAAAACAAATAAATAAGAAAATATTGCTCCAAGTATTCCCCCACCATCTATATAATTAACGTCGTTAAAACCCTCAACAATGTTTGCAATAGTATCTTCAAATACAGCTGATCCAACGTTAGTATCATACATTATGTATTTAACATGGCTCATACATAAAACGGCAATTGACATTAAATAAAAGCCTATTAATTTCTTCTTAAAAAGCTTTGGTTTTTGTCTAAAAATAACAACATATCCACCTACAATTAAAAAGAAAACAAGTCCCCAATTATAGTAAGAACCAAATAAAAATATTGCAAAATTACTAACCATTCTTCCAACAAAACCAGATCTTAAAATACCAAGAACTGTTAAAACTATATATAAAATACCAAGTATCTCAACTGGTACAGAACTTTTTTTCTTACTAGAAGATGATGTTTTTTTCTTTGCCATTTTGCTTATCACTTCCTATCCTCATGATAAGTATACCATTAATAAAAAAAAATGTAAATTTATGTTACGTAAATTTACACTTTTAATTGCTTTTATTTCTACTATAATTAAATAAATATTGTATAGCTAATGCACTATATTTTCCATAAGTTTTACTTGCAAATTCTCTTATGTTTTTTTCTCCTATAATATTATAATTAGACTCCATTATCTTTTTAACCCAAGTATCTACTGGAAAAACATCATATCTTTGATATGCAAATAAAAGTATACAAGATGCAACTTTAGGCCCTATTCCATTGTTTTCCATTAGTTTATCCATTGCTTCATTAGAATCTAATTTATTAAAATCATCTAAATTAATTATATTATTATTTAATTTATATATTATGGATTCTAAGTATTTATCTCTGAAACCTACTTTGCACTCTCTAAAGTCTTCTTTTGTTACATCTTTTAAATCTTTATAACTTGGAAATAAATAGTACTCTTTTTTATTAAATAATACTTTTTTACCGTACTTTTTAGCTATATTATTAAGAGAACTAGTAATATTTGGAACCCCATTATTAGCAGATATAATATATTCTATTAAAGTTTCAAAAGGATCTTGTCTAATCATCATAAGTCCACAAGAAAACATAATGGCATCTTTTAATAAAGAATCTTTTTCTAATAAATACTTATTTATATTTTCATAATCATTATCTAAGTCAAAATAATTTCTAACTACTATTTCTAAATCATCTTCATTATTAGATGATGCAATAATATAATTATCTTTTTTATAAACATTAATTACTCTATCTTTTAATATAATATCATAACTATTATCCTCTAATTTATAATATCTAAATATCTGTCCACAAGTTACAGTACTATCTAAATTAAAATTATTCTTTAACTCTATTTTTATCATTTTTAAATTCCTTATTCATTAAACTATTTGATACTATTAATATAGCACTTCCTAAAATAATACTAGCTAGAACATCAGTTAGATAATGAGCCCCAAAGTATATTCTACTTATTGCAATTAAAAATATCATTAATGAAAGTAAAACAGTTAAAATAGTTTTATACTTTCCATTTAATTTTTTATTAACAAGTAATATTAATGTTCCATAAAAAAGAATTGCTGTTATGGTATGACCAGATGGATAACTAAAACCACCTTGCACTATCCATTTCCATGATGGTCTTACTCTTCTTATAAGACTTTTTATAACTTGCATTAATATAACTCCAACAGATACATTTAAAAATACATATTTAAAATCACTAAATATTTTTCTTTTTAAAAATATAATGCAAGTTATAATAAGTGCTATTACAGTCCCAATTGTAGAGCCTATATTAGTTATTATAAATAAAATTTTTGATAAAGATTCATTTTTTATTTTAATCAAATTATTAAATGCACTAGTATCCAAGCTTAAAGTCTTATCGTTTAAAACAAAGATGGTTAATATTATAAATAAAATAAGTAAAATACTTATAAAATAATATTCTTTTTTTATCTTTTTCATTTTCTTTTTTCCTTCCTTAACGCTAAGCCATTATGAATTTTATCTTTATACATATCAATCATAAATGAGCACTTTTCATTTAATAATTTTTGATTTTCTCTATTCCAATTAGATACCATTCCAAGTTCATTTTGTCTTTGCATCTTATATGTTCTAATTTTAAGTTCTGTATTATAAATAGAATCCGTTTTAACACTAACATTAAGCGTACTATATCCATTATATTTAGGTTCTTTTATCATATCTAAAATAGAATTTGGTACAACTTCATAATTATTTTCTATGACATCTAAAGTCTCATAACAAGAGTAAAGGTCATTTACCATCATCTTTATTGCAACTAAATCATGCACTTTATCTAATGAAATACCTTCTAATACACTTTTTTCATATATAGCACCCACATTTTTAACTTTATATATATAATCCATAAAAACATTTCTGTCATTTAATTCTTTTTGAACTTTTCTTGATATCTTTCTATAGCTTTCAAAATTCTCCCCTTTAATTTGCATTCTAATATCATAATATTCTAAGAATAATTCTTTATTTATATAAAATAGACAAAGATCTTGTAATTGTTCTTTTACTTGATATATTCCAAGTATTCTAGATAAATTAATATAAAAATCTTTTGTTTCATTTGCAATTTCTAGTTGTTTATTTCTAGGTAAATAATCTAGTGTATACATATTATGAAGTCTATCAGCTAATTTAATAGCTATTATTCTAGCATCTTTTGTTATACTATTCATTATTTTTTCATGGGTCATCAGTTTAGTTTCTTCTTTAGATAAAAATTTAGACCCTTTCATCTTGGTTACACCATCTACTAAAACTGCTATATTTTTATTAAAATCATTCTCTAATTCTTCATTTGTATAAGAAGTATCTTCAACTGTATCATGAAGAAGGGCTGCACATACCGTCTCATAATCAAAACCGTATACTAAAAGAGCATATGCTACCTTAAGAGGATGAATAATATATTCTTCCCCACTCTTTCTTTTTTGCCCACTATGCAAAGAAGAAGCAGTATCATATGCTTTTTTAACCATAAAAGCTTCCTTTTCATCAAATTTATGACTTACCATATCCATAAAGTCAAAATAATCACTATTAAATAAATTAGTTAAATCTTCAAAATACTTAATTTTATTTAATTCATCCATAAAATACCTCTTTTTTATACTAACTATAATACTACAAACAATAGAAAAAATCACTATTTTATTTAATTAATTCTTCAAATATTTTAAGAGATAGCTTAATAGTATTATGTCTTAGTAATTTTTTATCAAAAGATACGAAATCATCTTTTATTATTTTAACATTCATTTTATTAAGTTCATCTTTATCTATTACAACAGGACTTTTTTCTTCTTCCCTTCTATATTTATCTAATAATTTATCTGGTATTTTACCATCATTTATTATAACACTCTCTATTTTTCTTTTACCTAAATATCTATTTAGTGTTTTTATATGATCTGATGCAGTATAATCATCTGTTTCACCTGGCTGAGTAAACATATTACAAACATATAATATCTTACCCTTTGATTTATCTATTGCATCAATAACCTCATCACTAACTAAATTACAAGAAATACTAGTATATAAACTACCCATGCTAAGTATAATCATATCAGCATCTTTTATTTCTTTTATAACAAGCGGATTAATTATAGGACTCTCTTTATAATAAACATCTTTTATTTTTAAAGATGATTCTGTTATATTATGTTCTCCTTCTACTAAAGACTCATCTTCCATAATACCCATTAATGTAACATTATCTTCTGTAAGAGGTAAAACTCTACCCTTTATTTTAAGTATGTTAGATAATGACTCTATAGCAGAAGACATATTACCTGTTATATCATTTAATGCAACTAATAAAAGGTTACCAACAGTATGCCCATTTAAATCACTAGTTGTATTAAATCTATATTCGAGTAAACTCTCAAATAATGGTTCAGCCTCTGATAAAGATGCTAAAACTTTTCTTAAATCACCTACTGCTGGTATATCAAATTCTTTTCTTAATTTACCAGTTGATGCACCATCATCACAGACAGATACAACAACTGATATATCAACAGGAAACTGTTTTAATCCTTTAACTAAAGTAGATGTTCCTGTTCCACCACCTAAAATAACTATTTTTTTATTCATATTTATGCCTCTTTCAAATAAATATTATTTTTTTCTTCTTCTTTTAACGTAGTAAAATCTCCATGACCTGGATAAAGAGTTATATCTTTATCATATGTTTTTAATCTTTTTAAACTATCCATCATATCATTTATATTCCCACCATCTAAATCACATCTACCTATGCTTCCCTTAAAAATAAAGTCCCCAGTAAACATAATTTTTTCATTTCTAAAATAATATGCTATTAAATCATCCTTATGTCCCTTAAAATTAATCATTTCAAAGTTAAATACACCTAAATTACTAACTATATTTTTATAATCTATTACTGGTACTTTATAATAATCTTTTAAGTAATCTAATGCACCTGTATGATCATCATGATAATGTGTAACTAAAATCCCAAGTACTTTATTATTACCTACTAATTCTATTATTTTTAAAGGACATAAACCAGGATCTATTATTAATGCGTAGCCACTATTTTCTATAACATAACAATTTTCTTCTAAGTAGCCTAATACAATATGTTTAACTTTCATAATTAATTATACTCCATAATTAAAGCTTCATATAATAAATCAACTAAATAATTACTAGCTTCTAAATTATACTTTTTTATTATTTCATCAAATACCGTATCACTTAATTTTAAATTTAAGTAATCAAATATAGGAATCTTTTCATTATTAAACTCTTCTAAATATTTATATGTATAAGAATTATCTATTATTAAAAGAGGAAGACCCCCTATAAATTTCTTAAATTCTTTTTTTATTTTTCTAGTACTACTTAAGTATTTAAATTTATCATTATCATAATTAATAATTTTAAGTATATCAAAAACATTAATCTTATCTTTATCTAATCTATAATCAAATCTATCAATTAATTTAAATCCATCTAATTTAAGTGCAGAAATTTGTGCTATATCCCCTTTCTTAGGATCAGAATTAGTTGGAATAATTTCAAGTATTACGTATTTTAAATTTTTAAGTTCTTTCATTTTATTTTTTCTCCTTATCATATGTATCTAGAAAATTATACTTCTTACTCTTTGTCTTATAACATCTCATCATATCTAGATTAACGTTTTCTGTTGCTCTAAAAATATTATATGGTATAAATTTACTTTCATCTTCTAAACTTTTAATTAATTTTTTTATTTCTAAACGTTTAGAGTTTTCATTATGTTCATATGTATTTTTCTCAGTAAAACGACATGCACAATTTAAAAATTGTAATTTATTATATTTAACCCAAGACTTAATATCTATTTCTCTTACTAAATATAATGGTCTAATAAGTTCCATATTAGAAAAGTTATCACTATGAAGTTTAGGCATCATACCCTTTATTTCTCCTCCATATATTATACTTAAAAGAGTCGTTTCAATAACATCATCAAAATGATGACCTAAAGCTATTTTATTGCATCCTAAACTTTTAGCATAAGAATATAAACACCCTCTTCTCATCCTAGCACATAAATAACAAGGAGATCCTTCATCTAAGCTATAAACACTATCAAAGATATCAGATTTAAACATATCAATTTTAATATTCATTTTCTTTGCATTTTCTATAATAAGCTTTTCATTTTGACTGCTATATCCTGGATTCATAACTATATACTTAGCCTCAAAATTAACTTTTCCATGTTTTTGTAACTCTTCTATACACTTAGCTAATAAAAAAGAATCTTTACCACCAGATATACAAACTGCTACTACATCACCTTCATTTATCAATTTATAATCTCTAACAGCCTTAGTAAACTTTCTCCATATTTCTTTTCTAAATCTAACTATTATACTTCTTTCTATTTCTTTATATTCTTCCATAATTTCCTCTTAATTAATTGTATAATTATTAAACTAACTAGTCAATTCCTTTTCACTTAAAAATCCACACATTAATGTGTAGACCTTTAACCAAATTATTTTCTTAATGTATATTCATTTGCTATTTTTTTATCTAAATCTTTATATATTATTTCTCCTAATTTTTTAGATAAACTATCCACTCTTTTTTTATACTCTTTATCAGCTTTTTGTATTTCCTTACTAGCTAAAGAATAATATTTATCTCTTTCTTTAATAGAATCAAAATTTTTAATAATTTCTTTACTATCTTTTTCTAAGATAAATTTATATTTAAAATCTAAATCATTAATATTAACCATATATTTTTCATCAAAAATAATCATATTACCATTTTTTCTTACTGAATTAAATGAAAAATCTGTTAATATCCTTTTCTTTGAATCATATATTGCATATTTTGGACTAGCAACTCTTTCAAATAATATATATCTACTATCAATTATAGTTTTAGATAAAATATCATCATCATTTATAAAGTTTTTATCATAAAAAGATACTACTTCGCCATTACTATTTAAGAAACCTCTTTTCCCATCTAACTTAAATGTTGCTAATCCGTTTCTATCAAATTCGGTAATTATATTATATATTATATCTGTTATTTCATTTCCAGATTCATTTATTAATCCCCATCTAGAATCTTTTTTAACCGGTGCAACGCCAAATTTATAATTAGTAATGTAATTATATATAGGTTCACAAGCAACATCACCATTGCCTAAAATAATTCCGTATAAGCCATTTCTTCTTACTCTATAAGCATTATTAGATACCCTTATTATTTCTTCATATCCACTACTTAATATATTACCATCAATATCTGCTAAAAAGTAAGAACCATTATCTTTTATTCTTAAAACATCACTATTAAGAGCATCACAATCTTCATAAGATGGTAATTCATGTATTTTACCGTTATTATCTAAAACACTAAATTTATATCCTGTACCTTTTGGCTTAGATATAACAAACAAACTGTTTTCAAAAGATTTTATTGCATATTTTTTGTGTGGTTTAATAACTTCATTACCATTTCTATCTATTATTCCTGTTTTCAAACCATCTTGTAACGTTATAACTGAATAATTATTATTTTTAAATTCATCTATTGTAGCATTTTCGTATTTTGCTAGTATACTTCCTTTTTTATCTATTAACATAGTAATTAACTTTCTTTTATTTCCATTATAGTTATATACTACAGCTCTATCATTAACAAAATTAGTAGCTTTATCAAATGATGGTTTTATTACTGCAAATCCATTAGAATCAATGTAACCATATTTATCATTTACTTTAATTTTAAATAAACCATCTGAAAAATCTCCTATTTCATCATACAATATATGAGTTATTATATCACCTTTTTTATTAACTAAAGAGTAATGTGCTTTACCTAAATTATCTTTAAACATAACTTTACCAAAACCGTTATTAAAATCATAGGCCCAATCACAATTAAATGAAATTATTTCATTTCCACTTTCATCTATGTATTTAAATGCTTCATTCGAGCAAACTGGTGCAACACCATCTTTAAATTCTCCTATCTTATCATACTTTGATACATCTATTTTCTTTTGATCATCAATATATGTTCCTTTTTTTATAAAGTATTTAATCATATTATTATCCCTCTCAAAATAAGTTTTTTAAACTATTATAGTTTATTTTATTTATAAAGTAAACTAAATAATACAAACAATTGAATAAATTTTCAAATATTTATTCAATATGCTTGCCAGTATATATTTATTCCTTAAACAATTTTTTATATAGAAAAAATAAAAAGAGTCTCTAAACTCCCTTAATATGAATCAATATTAATATTTACTCTCTTATTATCATTAATATATGAACTTGCTTGTACAACTGTTCTTATAGCTTTAGCTATATTTCCATTTTTTCCAATAACTTTTCCCATATCATCAGAAGATACCATAACTTGAATGGTTATTTCATCTTCTTTTTCACTAGGAAATTCTTTTACACTTATACTATCTGGATCACTAACTAAACCCTTAATAATACTTTCAGTTAATTTAACTAATTCCATAATTACTTACCTTGTTTTTCATTAGCAAATTTAGTCATTACACCAGCTTTAGAAAATATATTTCTAACTGTATCAGTTGGAGTTGCACCATTTTTTAACCATTTAATTGCTACTTCTTCATTTATCTTAATTTCTGCTGGATCCATTAATGGATTATATGTTCCAATAGTTTCAATAAAACGTCCATCTCTAGGGCTTCTTGAATCAGCTGCTACTATACGATAAAAAGGTTGTTTTTTAGCTCCCATTCTCTTTAATCTTAATTTAACTGCCATAGTCATTTCCTCCTTCATCTAAATAGATTTTAACACACCTAAAATTAAGTGTCAACTATTTTTGTTAACAACTTATGTTATTTTTTTATCAAATTACTTATGTTACCATCTATTTCAGTATATTTTTCATTGTATACTTCTACTGGTTCACTATCACCTTTTACAAATATCAAATAAAACTTATCCCCTATTATGGCATTTGGATGACTCTTCTTGCTTGAATAAACAATTTTTTTATAATTTTTAAATTTAAATGAAATTGTATTATTAGAATCTTTAAAGTCAACACCATTATTTAGCGAAACAACTTCATCTTCCATTATTGTAAATTTATCACAACCAATGTTTTTTAAAATTGTAAATACGTATTTTACCTTTACAAAAGTAAAGAGCAGCAAAAATATAATCATTATAGATAAAATTATGATTGCAACTAATTCTTTTATATCTCTGCCAAATAACACTAAAAATAATATTAACACTATGGAAATTAATATTAGAGCAATAGCAGTTTTTACATGTCCTTGTCTTTTAAAATCCTTTTTTATCTTATCCTTTGTTAAAATACATATATTATTTGGTATTTCTTTATTTTTTGTATCTATATTATTTATATTGATATATTTAGATATATCTTCTATTTTTATAACTTTAGTTTCTTCTTCTAGCATACAATTTTTCTTATTAAAAGCAAAACAATCACTTTTTGTAATTACTAAATAGAACTCATCTCCTATAACAGCTCTTTCAAATACATCTTTTTTAACACTAACTTCTTTATCATACTTTTTAAAATAATCATTAAAATATAAATAAAATTTCCCATTACTAGTAGAGTCACTACTATTACTTGTTGTAGCTTCTTTATCCTTCAAAATATCTTCTATTATTACATAATTACCCTTTATTATCCTCATACATCTAATCTGTAATTTAATTAATATATACGATGGAAAAATGACACATATTAAGCCAAGTAAAATAATAATTATTTTATTAAATACTCCTTGCGAAGAAATAATTGATAAGTACATTACTAACGCACCTACTACAATCAATATACCAATAAATAATTTAATAAATATATTTATATATATTCCTGATTCACTTAAAATAGTTTTTTTATTTAAAATTTTATTATTTAGATTATTTTTTTTACTTATTTTTGGAAATATAAAACCAAGTATTAATAAAATCCCCATAATTTTAACTAAATTCTTTAATATTATAACAATTATTATAACAATTCTCATTTCTAATTTACTCCTTTTATTTTAATTTATATTATACGATTGTAGTATATATTATTTTGTAAGTATTGTCTATAAATATAAATAGATATGTAAAGTAACAGAAAAAAAGTTAAATATTAATTTTCTATATATAAAAAGGACTTATTGTTACATAAAATCCTCTTTAACTTCATTATCAATATCTTTTATAGCTTCCTCAGGATCATCATCTATAGTATCCCATGGCTCCTCATCTTCTTCTATAGCAATTTTAACTTTTTCATCATTAACAACTTCTATACCAAGTTCTTTTTCTATATCAAAGTCAATAACATCATCTTTTGCTTTTACATTACTACAATTAGGTTGTTTAAGTGCTCTAACTATTATATCACTTCCTTGTAAAGTAGTGCCTGGTTTAGTTTTTACACCAACCACCTCAGTATATGCTATATTTTTACTAGAAACAGCTGTTTTTTTATCATCATCATAAGAATACCATATGTTTATATCAAAGTTTCCATCTATTACAACCTTATCTCCACTAACTGAACCTTTAAAATTATGATTTATTACCCAACAACCAAGTATAGTATTAGCATTATGTTCCGCTAAAAGATTGTAACTGTTTTTAAAATATTTTTTTCCTTTTCCGATTACAGCTTTAGTTACTATTTCTTTATACATAGAATTCCCTCCTCGTTTTAATGTATGATCAAAACACATAAATGTTGACTTTTTTTATAAATTTATTATAATAATTTTCAAAAAGAGGTGAAAGAATGATAGTTTTATTGAGTGATGAAGAAATACTTTTAATGAATGAACTTAAAAGTGAGTACTGTGTTAATCTTAACACAGTAGAAAGAATCTTAAAGGATTTTAAGAGCAGAGGCATCGAAGAATTAGAATTCTTAAGTATTCTTACAGAAATGGTGCTTCAAAAAAAGAAAGAATGTGTACCAACTAAAAAAGGTAAAAACAATTTAAAAGAAATTTTCTTATATGATTCATGTGAACAAGAAGCTATTGAATATTTATTAAATTCAGATTACTATTTTGAACAAAAATATAGGATTTTATCAGATAATTGTGATAAATTTTTAGATGATGATTATAGATATTATTTTTGTTCTAATGACGAAGATGAAATATTAAGTCTTTAAAAAAAAAACACTGTTATTATTATTAATCAGTGTTTTTTTGATCTTTTTCTAAGTTATCAAGTACTTTCTTTGTTACATCTATTGCCTTTTGTCTTAATGCATCTGCAGTTTTAGCAGCATAAGGTGTTGCTTTATCTTTTACATATTCAGCCAAATCTTCTGCACTATTTTTAATATCTTTAGCTTTTTTAACCGCTATTTCTTTAACTTTTTCCTTATCTAAATCTTTTATCTCTTCTATTAATTCATTAACCTTATTAGTAATATTTTCTTTAACTTCTTCTGCATCAATGTTTTTAACCTTATCTAATAGTTCATTTGCGTACTTTTTAACTGCCTTTCTTGACTCTTTCCCAGTTTTAGGAGCTAATAAAACTCCTGCTAATGCACCAAGTGCAGCTCCAAAAACAAACTTTCCAGTACCACTTTTTTTACTCATCAGTATCATCTTCCTTTCCTTCATCATCGATTTTTTTCTTTTTCTTTTTAAATAATCCTCTAAAAAATAATATTATAGAATCTGATATAACCTCAGTTAATGCTGATAACTTATCAGTTACTCCATCAATTATATTGAAAACTCCATTTAATGATTTAACTTTTTTATCAACATCATCAACTATTGATTCTAATCTATTCATAGTTTTAATAACCTTAATACATATAATTATTAAAAATACTATAAGAATACATAATAATATATTAACTGTTATTGGTAAATATGCTTCCAAAACTTCTTTCATTTATTATTCTCCCCCTTTTTCTGAGTACATAGTATCTATTAAATGAAATAAATCTTGCTCTTTAGTGTCATCATCATCATCATCAATATCTTTTGGTGAGACTTTATTTTCCTTATTTCTTTCAGCATCAACGTCTATTTCTTTAAAATTAATATTTGGAAGAATCATATCATCATCACTTTTGCGTTTTTCAACAATAGGATCTATACTTTTAAGTTTTTCTTTTTGTTTTGTTCTAGATAACTCAACTTTTTTTTCTTCCTTTTCCATATCCTTTTCTGCTTCTTCTATAGTTTTACCATTTAACTTATTTAACGTATTTTCTAATTCTAAATCAAGTTTACCATAAGCCTTTTTTCTTATATCATCTAATGACATTTCCTCTCTTGATTTTGATAATGTAATTTTATCAGATGAGCTTTCTTTAATTAAATTACCCTCAGAATCCAATAAACCATATATAGGAGAAATAATTGGACTTGGTTTAAATTTCTTGGTTTCCTCTTTTCTTTTACTTCCTTGATATAAAGCAACCTTTTCTTCTCTTTTTTCTTCTTTTAATATAATTGGTTCTTCAACTCTTCTAGTAGTCATAAAATCATCATCGTTAAATTCAGGAAATTTAAACTCGTTTTCATTTTTAACAACCCTAGATTGTATTTCACTATTATCAATATTTGGTTCAGATATATCTTCAAAATAAAGATCATCAAAATCTTCCTTTTCTTTTTTTATAATATCCTTTTCTTCCTTTTTTTCTTTTAATTTCCCTTTTATCCTCGCTTGTTTTGATATTCCCTCTTCTTCTTCATCGAACAAAAAGTTTTTCATTTTATTCAACTTACTTTTAAGTCCCATATCTGTTCACACCTTTCATTATTAAAACTAATTAGAATTATTTTTACTACTTTTGGTTGTAGTACTCACGTTTTCTTTTACCTTTATTTCTTCTTCACTTTCATCAGAAGCATTATATTTATCATATTCCTCTATATATTCAAGAAAGTTTCCCTCTTTACTCTTATTTTCAAACAACTTAAAAACCTCTTCTTTTGAACTAAAAGCACCCTCTTCATACATTTTATTTAGTAAAACATCGTTAAAATCTAAACTCGATAATATATAACTTATATCAATTAAAGTATCTTTTAGCTCTCTTTTTGAAACATACGTCTCTATTTTAGCATAATTATAAAACATTTGAACATATAAACTATCTTTATTTTTTCTATCCTGTTCGACTTTTATATAACCATTTTTACCTTTTTTACTCAATATTTCATAAAAATAATAATCGTTATTCTTTATACCTTTAAAATCACTATTATAATAATACCCTACCACATCAACATATAAATAATATACTCTGTTATTTTTCTTTAGCACATCATTATATTCATTTGCATCTACTCTAACTACTCCTTTAGGAGCATAATACTTATAACCATTTCCTATTTTGTTATAGTTTTTTATATTAAGAGATAAAATTGTATTTATAATTTGACTATTATCTGTTTTGCTAATTGCTTTTAAATTACAACCTGATAGTAGCAACAAAGACAAAATCATTATTAAAATTTTTCTCATATAATCACCTACTATAGAACCATTATACCAAAAAATAATAAAAAGTAAAACCTATTATTTTTTATAACAATCCAATCTACATATTTTTATACCTTTATTAATAAATTTTTTTTCATATTCAGTATAAACATTACCAATATCACATTCACTTTCTAAATCCATTGTAACACTATTAAGAATATATCCATATGTACTTAATGATTGCATAGAAAACGAAAATAAATAAATATTATCTGTTTTTTGAATAATGTGACAATCGTCTTTAAAAATATGATCATATTTTTCTAAAAAGAAATGACTTGTTAATCTTCTTTTAGAGTGTCTCTTCTTTGGCCAAGGGTCCGAAAAATTTAAATAAATTGTATCAACTTCCTTATCAAAGACTTCTTCTATATTTGATGCATCCATTCTAATTAATTTTAAATTAGGGATTTCTTCTTTTTCTAATTTTTGAGTTGCTCTAACTAATACACTATCAAACATTTCTATACCAATAAAATTGGTATTTGGAAATTTTTTAGCCATGGAAATTATAAAATCTCCCTTTCCCATTCCTATTTCTATATTAATATTATTATTATTTTTAAATAAATTACTCCAATTTCCTTTATATGTTTTAGGTTCTAATACCACATATGGTGAATTTTGAATAATCTCTTTAGCATTCTTAACATTTTTAAGTCTCATAATAATCACCCATTTAATTATACACCAAAAATCAAAATAAACATATAATTAAATGAAAGCTTTATAATTAGGAGGAATAAAAATGAAAAGCGATAGAAATGTTTATCCTATGGCACCATTTCAAATGAATGGACAAATACCCGCAAATATGATGATGTTTCCAAATTATTTAAATGATAATTACTCAAATTTGGATAATAGAGTTAGTAATTTAGAAAAAAAGGTAAAAGTGTTAGAAAATAGAATCTCAAGGTTAGAAAACCCTTATGGAAACAACAACCAATCATATCAAAATCAACAAAATACAAATCAAAATGGAACTTGTCCTTACCAAGCAACCCAAAATAGTAATTATAATGGAGAAATGTATATGATGTAAAAACTACCCTAAAAGGTAGTTTTTTTACTTATATCTAAATTCATTTTACACCAACAATTAGACACATACGTTGCAAAAGAATCTATTATTAGATCAGAAACATTTGTATAAAGTTCCAAATCTTTTTGCATTTCATTATATAACTCACCCTTGGACTTAGAAATTACATAATCTCTAGATCCATCATAACGACTAAACACATTAATTACATCATTATAAAAGAAAATTCTAAGAGTCATTTTAGATATATTTTCCATTTCTTCTTCGTTTATTTTTTCCTTTTCCATTTGTTTAGAGAATCTATCAATAGTAACATATATAGCTTTAAAAAATGAATCTATTACTTTTAAATCATCAGACATAAATTATAACCTTCTACTTAGATTTTTTTAATATTTTGTTTATGGTATTCTTACCAAATATAGTATAAAAAATCTTATTTTTTATTGTAAGACCAAAATATATCGATGCTCCAACTATTGCATATATTCCTATTACCACGATTGATTTAAATCTTGAAAGATTATTAAATGGAATAAAATATTTCAAAGCAAGAAGAACTAGAATCATAATTATAAGTGGATAAACAAATTTAAACATATCTTTAAAATAATCTTTTAAGTTTATCTTAGTCATCTTATTTATTATTACCAAGTTAGTTACAAATGACGTTGCAAGACCTATTAGGGTAGCTAATGTTGAGCCATAGAAAGGATATAGTCCTATACTATTAAATAAATACATAAGTGGTATTTGCATAATAAGTTTAACTAAAATACCTACTATTATACTTATAAATACATTTTTGAACTTATTTAGTGATTGTGCAATAGAAATTGAGGTTGTAAAAATACATCTAAAAAGTGCTACAAATATTGTAAAGCAAAAAACTCTAGGTCCCCAAGTGCTAACTCCATAAAACGCAGTAAATACTGGCTTTGCTAAAATTGAAAGTCCGAAAGCCATTGGCATGGTAACATATAGTAACATTAAAAATGATTGTTTTATTTTTTTCCTTACATCATCCATGTCATTAGCTACAAAAGAAGATGTAATGTTAGGTACCAAACTAGTCATAAGCCCTGTTGATATAGCAAGTACTACACTGTTTAATTTATTACCAGTAGTATTAATAACACCAAGTACACTTTCCGCGTCACGAGTTTTAAAACCAAGTTTGGTTAAAGCGTTTATGATTGTAGTCATATCAATATAATCATATATAGAAAGTGTAATTCCAAATGATATAAAAGGAATAGAATATATAAGTAATTTCTTTATAATTTGTTTATTAGTAATCTTTTTTTCTTCTTCCTTTGGTTTTTCAGAAGTTATAAGCATTTTTTTATTTTTTCTTATTTTTATAAGCAAGTAAATTAATGCAACTAATGCACCTATAGTTGCACCAAACACAGCTACTGCTATCGCTTTTACATGTCCTACTTTAAATACCCTCATGCATAAATAACTACCAACTAAAATAACTACTATTCTAACAACTTGTTCTAGAACTTGACTAAATGATGACGGACTCATTATTTTGTGTCCTTGTAAATAACCTTTTGTAATACTTAAATAAGGAACAATTAAAATAGCTGTTGAAATAACTCTAATTACAAGACATATACTTTCTTTTGAATTACCACCAGTATTTTCCCCCATTATTTGATTAGATATTAAAGGAGCTAATAAAAACATAAGTAAGAACAATATAACTCCAAGTGTAATTAACAGTTTCTTACCCAAACTATAAGCTCTTTCTTTAGTATTGTAATATTTAAGAGTATTATATTCGCTTACAAGCTTACTCATCGCAGGAGGTATACCAACGGTTGATAATGCTAAAAATAAATTATATATCGTATAAGCATAACCATAAAGTGCAATATTTTCTTCGCCTACAATAGCATAAAAAGGAATAACATAGATTATTCCTAAAAATTTAGTAGTAACTATTCCAAGTGTTGCGATTAATGCCCCATTAATAAAACTATTTTTTTTCATTTTTTATCATTTCCTATCTATATATATTATCATAGCAGAAAAACAATATATTTGTTCTTCACCTAAAGCTTCTATTGCAACTTGGTATTTTATATCAATAACCTCCTTATCATTTATAAAGTTATTAACACTTTCCTCCAAGTCTTTTTCATGATCACAATCAAATACCTTTACTTTCATACTTATCACCAAAATAAATATAACATTACAAAAGTAATTATTATGTCATCTTTTATAATTATAGCAGAAAAAATGTAAAAATAAAAAAGAAATAAACTTCAAATGTAAAAGTAATTATTTCTTTATAGTTTTTGAATTACCAAATATATTTAAATATAAATCTTTTCTAATGTTGTTATCAAATTTCTTATAAAACTCATTTACAAAATTTATGTCATTATCGCTTGCTAAAACAAAATCCTTATTTTCTCTTACACCAGTTACATCATATATAAAACCATCTATTAAAGTAGCACAATGTTCTTTACCCTTTTCTAATACCATACAAGAATTCGGATAAATTTTCTTTAATATATTATGGTATTCTAAACAATAGCCATCTAAAAACATATTATATATATTACGATTAAAATAATTAAATAATTCATTATTTATATTTATTATTTGTTCTAATGGATACAAAAAAAATCACCATATTATTAATATGATGATTTTAATTTTGTGTTACTAGTACTTGTTTTATTTGTATCAGTTTCATTTTCCATTTGAACTATATATAATTTTTTATCTTCTTTTATTATGGTTAAAACAGCATCCGTTTGATAACCTAAATCTTCTTTATAATCCCAAGAAATAGTTACTTTATAAGCTGGAACTTCTACTCCCTTTTGCTTAGTAGTTCTAGTTTTACTTTTTATAGTCGTTGTACTTACATTTTTATCAATAATTGTAAATACCGCGTTTTCTACTTCTACATTGTTAATTTTACTTACTTCTGGAAGAGATTGATTTCTATTTTTATCTTTTACCTGCAAGTATTTATAAAAAGTACTTCTAGCTTGTTCTATAAAATTATCTCTCATACTTTCTTTTATAAAATCAGTTCCACCTATATCATTTTTAGATAACTTATTATTTAATGTATAAAAATCAATTATAAATAACTTTGATATAGTCTTAGCGTATTCTTCATAATTAACATCAGCATTTGATAATATTTTATCAAGTTCTTCAAAGTATTTATTATAAAGCTCTGTTTCATTATCATTTAGGTTATATCCATAACTATCTATTTTTTTAACTACTTTAACTTCTTCTTTATCATTATTTTTAAAGAAACTATAATATATTAAGAATGCTACTAGAAAAATTAAAAGAATAACAAATAATATTTTAAATATTTTTACTTTTTTATTTCTTTTTTTCATCTTTTTCCTCGTTTTCTAAATCATAAACTATTATCGAATTTGATATTTCAAGTAGTTCATTTGCATATTCTTTATTTTTTTCTATTTCTTCATCTGTCACTACTACGTTATCTTTTAATGATAAGGTTTCTTCTTTTTGTGCATTATAGTAAACTTTATCTGTAACCCAATTACCATTTGGAAATACTACAATGTTATCATCTACATTAAATATATCATGGCCTAAAGCATATTTATAATCAAAATTAAGCATATTTGCAAGAGTTGGCATAGCATCGTACATTCCCATAACAGTAGTTATTTCCTTGTTCATTTTAGTTCCTTTGCTATCCTTTGTCCATATTATAAATGGTACTTTTCTATTAAGTTCATATTTATAATAATCAACATCTATATATCTTTCATCATCTTTAGAATATGTTTCTCCTGTTTCAAAATCATAATTATAAAAGTATCTATATTGTTTCTTTGATATTTTAGCATCATGGTCTCCGTATATTACAATTGCAGTATTTTCAAGAAGACCAGCTGCATCTAAATCATTTATAAATTGACCTATAGCTTCATCAGCATAATGAACAGCTCTAAAATAATTTCCTAACTCAGTTCCTTCCATATATGGTAAAGTAACTTCGACAGTATTTCCATTTTCATCTGTTTTAGTAGTTTTATAATTAACTTCATAATCACCGTAAGCTTCTCCACCATCCCATGGTGTATGGTTAGTTAACATTATCATTGTTACATAATAATTATTATTTTTTTCACTTATATTTTTAATTTTATCTATAGATTGTTTAAAGAATGCCTTATCAGATAGACCAAGACCTATTATATCTTCTTTATTAGAATTATCAAATGAGTCTTTAGCATAAAACTTTTTATATCCAAGAGTTTGATGCATAACGTTTCTATTCCAAAAAGAAGCATTATTAGCATGCATACTAGCTGCATAATATCCTTTATTACCAAGTAGGTTTTGTATAGCTTCATATTTTCTATCCCAGTAATTTACAAATACAGTACCTGTTGATGCTGGAAGTAATGATGTTGAAAAAGTAAACTCTGTATCACTTGATGTACCTACACTAACTTGTGGATAATAATTTGAGAAAAATAATCCTTCACTAGCTAACATATTTAAATTAGGTGTTAACTCTTTATTATTAAATGATAAAGTCATATCATGAGTCATTATACTTTCAGCATGTATAACAATAACGTTTTTACCTTCTAAAGCATTAGTATATTCATTTGTTTTCTTAACACTACTTTTTTCTTTTTCTTCATAAAATTCCCTAACTTTTTTAGATGCTTTATCATATCCAAACAAACTAGTAAACTTAGATTCTGTACTTTTTATTGCATCATTAAACTGATAAACATATATACCAAATCTTTGAACTAAATACTCTCTATTCCACTGTTTTTCTAATCTACTATAGTCTGATCCTTTCATAGTTGCAAGTGTTATAAATAGCATTACAGCGCTAAATATAATAGTATTAGAAAATCTTTTCTTACCTCTTTCTATCTTTTCTACTTTTTCAAAGTACTTTTTCTTTTTTAATATAAAGTAAACAATTATAATTACAAATATAGGAAATATTACAAGTACATCTTTTGGTTGTATTAAAGAAGTTACAACAGCTCCTCCCATATCTCCTAAAAATGATGCTGTAGTAAGAAGAGAAAAAGATGCAAACGATACATAATTTTCATAATATATTGCATTAACTACGCATACTGCTGTCATAATTATGGTAAGTGGAAGTAATATCCTAATTTGTTTTTTAGGCTTTAAAAGATATGCAAAAGAACCTACAAATAATATAAATAATAAATCAGAAAATATTACCTTTATATCAAAAAAATTCCCCATCGTAATTACTCTAAGTAACCATGAATTAATAAGATTTATTAGTACATACGTAACAAATAATATGTTTGTTTTTATATATCTATATATACTAATTTCTCTAATTCTTAGTTTTATTTTAGTTATTTTATTTTTTATATTGAGCTTTAATTTATTCATAAAAACCTCCAAATACTTTATTTATAATATATACGTATTATAACACAAAAAAGATCTTATTTTAAGACCTTTTCTTTCTTTTCATTATTCTTATCTAATATGTAATGATTTATAGTCATACCATATACAAATATATAACATAACCAGTATATCCAAATCATTAGTATTATTAAATTTGATAGATTACCATAAAACTTATCATAATTTGCAAAATTAGTTGCATAAAATGAAAATGCATAAGTTGATACTACCCATACTATTGTTGTTAAAAGAGCCCCTCTATTAACACTTCTACTTGGTATATTTACATTAGGTGCAGTTGTATAAATTACCTTTATTGCAAAAAATACCATAAAGAATACAAAAGGCCATTTAAGAATCGTATAGGTTAAATATACTATTGGATGAATAGCTTGATATGTATCACTTAAATAATTTGCAAGTTTACTTCCTATAGCAAGAGCTCCAACTAATACAACTATTAACGTAACTAGTACTATTAAAAGTAGTATTGCTTTTATTCTAGTTGTTATAAAATCCTTTTGTTTTCCATTATATATTTGAGTTGATGCAACAATAATAGAATGTGTTGCTTTAGAAGCTAGGTAAAAGGCTGTTATTATAAAGAATAAATCAAGTGCTCCTACCCTTTGTTGTTCTAATATAGATAATATAACTGATGCTATAGTTGGTGGTATATAATGATTAATAGAATTTGCTATAGCATCATAATTTAAAGACAATTTAGATATTATCATCATAAATATACTTGCTAAAGGTATTATAGAAAGTACTACAAAGAATGATATTTGACCTGGCAATATTGACATTAAAGGTGTACTCATCAAATTATAATTTTTTTCTATAGACCCCTTTATTTTTTCTTTTGATTTCTTCATGATAATTCACCTATTACTTTTTATTATTCATTTCTTTGTTAGCCCTAATTTCAAGCACAGCTTCATTTATAGCATCATCAATCGACTTAATATCATCTTCAATCATACTATATCCTAATGTAGCTCCATAACCATATGGTAACTCACCTAATTCTTTATATAGTTTTCTCATGTATGCTACTACTTTATTTTTTTCATAACCAACCATATAAATTAAGTATTCATTACCATCAGTTCTAATAATATCACTTTGATCTAATTGATTTCTAATTAAGATATTAGCAGCTAATTTAATTAATTTATCTCCTTCTTCATGTCCATATACATCATTAACATGTCTTAAATTATTAAGATTAACAACAATAATAGACTGTGGATAAATAGCATTATTTTCCCATAATTTAAAGTTTTTATTTAAATAATTACGATTCTTTAAAGATGTTAGAGGATCAACATATCTTATTGTCTCTTCTCTTTTACTCTTCTTTTTAATTTTTATCTTATTTTTAAATAATGACCATATAATAATTAATACAATTAACGCTCCAGAAATATATAAGTATACATAATTAATTTCTTTTGAATTTACACTATATTCTTTCCAAGCAACATTATATACTTGTTTATAATTTATATATTCAATATACTTAGTAAATAACTTTTCAAATGTTGCATTTTCATCATCTTTTCTAATTACATAACCATAATTTAAATTTTGTTTATCATTATAAATAACTCTGTAATCTGATAATTTATTATCTTTATACATCTCATAAATATTTTTATCTAAAACCACTATACTATCTTTATCTATCTTACTAATTAACGTACTAATCTTATCATAAGAGATAATATCTGCTTCTGCTTCTTTTTTCAAATACTTAACTAAAGTACTATTTATAGTCATAACTTTCTTCTCATTTAATGACTTAATAGAATTTATAACAGTATCAGTCTTATTTTTATGTATTAACACAACGTATTCTTCATCATAAGGAGATATACTTCTTGTATAGCTTCCACTTAATCCTGAATAATTATAATAATTTGGTGCAATATCTACATCACCATTATTTAATGCCCTAGTTAAATCTTTAACACTATGATATTTTTTATAAACAAAACTAGCATTAGAAACTTTACTAAATGAATTTATAAACGTACTATCAAGTCCTATTAACTTATTGTTTATAAAACCAGTATAAGGTTCATTTTCCAAATAACCAAACGCATACTTTTTACTTAAAAAGTCAGCCTTTGATTTTTCTGATATATTACTATATTTAACAATTAAATTTATAAGAGCATTATTATAATCTTTTTCTAAATTATTTTTCTTGTAATCAGTAAAACTCTTCTTTGTAATACTAGTTAATTCTTTATTATCATTTAAAGTTTTTAAAACATAAGTTTCTTTCATTTCTGTAATATTATAAACAATATGATAAGAGTTTGATAATATAAATGATAAGTACTTTGTTTTTGGAAGAGCAATATAATCTTCTTTAGAATCTTTTAATGCAGCTTCTAGTTTTTCTACGTTTTCATATGGAGTATAAGTTACACCATTTTCTGATGAAATGTAGTAGCTAACAGTTGATAAATCATCTGTTAACGTACCTATCTTTCTATTTTTAATATTTTCTGGAGATGAAATTTTTTCACTTTTTCTTCCGATTAATACATAGTAATCTGTATAAAACTTCATATCATCTTTTGATACTTTACTAGCATTCTTACCCTTTAAAACTTCAAAGTATAAATCATTTTCTTCAGTATCACCAGATGCATCATATGAAATTAAGTTAAATGATAAATTAGTCTTTTCTTTTAGTTTATCAACAAAATCAAAGAAAACACCCTCTCCATCATCACTAAAAACAGGTATATTATTTGCAATTGATACGTTAATTACATCTTCTTTATTATTTTCAATCCATTTTTTTTCAGCCAAATCAAGTTTAGTATCTTTATTATTTCTTGAACTAAAATTAATTAATGCAATAAGTATAATAACTAAAAGTACTATTAATAAAATCCCAGTCTTTTTATTATTTTTCTTCTTTCTCATTTTTTCACCTTCTAAAGCTCATCAAAAGTTATTACATCTTTTGATTTATGTTTATAACCTATTATTGGGTATTTCTTTTCTCCATCTATAGTCTGACTAACATAAACCGTAATATCATAATAACCTTTTGTTTTATCATCAATAAAGCCAAGTGCTTCATTAACTTTATTTTTAATATCTTCTTTACTTACTCCATCCGCTGCAGTAATAAAGTATTTTATTAATCTTCCCTTTAATGTTATTTTAACATTATCAAATCCTTCTATGGCTTTAGTTTTTTCTTCTAACTCAGACATTTTCTTATTATCAAAAGGATAATCTTTTATATCTTTTATTCTAACTCCATAGTTTGCTTTTTCTGAACTTGAATAAAAAAGCATTTTATATAACATAAGTAAAATTATAAGTATAATAACAAATATTAGTATTCTAGTTACCATTTTTTTATTTTTTACAATATATTTTTTTATCTTTGGTATCAAATTAATCAACTCCTATACAATAAGTATTATACTATAAATTATGTTTTATTTCTACTTTAATTAAAAAAAATTATTACTAATTCATATTTATATAAAAAGAACATAAATGTATGTATTGATACACTTATGTTTTTTACTTAAATAATACACCCATTATATTTTCATATTCTTTTTTAAATATAGTCTTAGTTTTATCAATTAAATCATTATAATCATTTTCAAAATAACGTTTTATAAAACTTCTTATGTTACTTAAATTAACATCATAGTTTTTATACGCATAATCAAATATCATTGGTATATTATCAAAATGAGATAATATATCGGCATCTGCTACGCATACTTCTTCATCTGTTACAGCATCAAAACTTGTTCTATGATGAAGTACGCAGCTTTTAACTTTTTCTATCCTTTTCTGTGGATAACCATATTTTTTTAATATAGCATCAGTTATTTTTACACCATTTATATGGTGATTTGATCTTTCTCCTACTTTTTTTATTAATGCTATATCATGCATAAGTGCCCCAATTGATACTATTTCTACATCAGCATTATATTTTTTAGCAAGAAAGACTGCTTTTTCATATACGTATTTTATGTGCTCATTCCAAAAATCATAACCATATTTAGACTCATTTTTATGTATAATGCATTCTTTTTTTACATACTTTTTTATTTTATCTACTATGTTCATTTTATTTAACCTATTTTTTTATCATATTCCTCTTTATATTTTTTAAATTAATATTTTTTATTTCTTGCTTACCATTACAAGTGGTACGTAAACTTCATCTTCCGTAATACCAGCATGGGCTGATTTAAACTTTGGGTGTTTATCACTATATCTAATTGCTTTATCATTTGTAGCTATCGCCATATAATCTCCTATTCCATCTTTAAATAATGGATTTTCTATACCAGCGCCAAATATTTTACTTTTAATTATTTCTTCTTTATTAAGAAGCAAGAAGTCATCTTTTATTATCTTTTTTATTTCTTTTGCAAATTCTTTTTCTTTTCCTTCCTTAACCCTAAAAGACGATGCACGTGAATCAATACCAGTTGTTCCTTTTAATAAATTTATAATGTTAGGATAATCAGTTAAAGTAATCCACTCTTTTATATTTATATGTCCATGATCTGCAATCATAATTACAAGTGAGTCATCTATTTTTTCGCATAAATCTTTAAGTTTTTCATCTATTAATTTAAACTTTTCCTTAGCAAATGTGCTATCTGTTCCATACTCGTGCATAGTTCCATCTGGATCCTCATAATATGCATAAACACAATTTTTCTTATTATTCTTAGTTACTTCTATTATTTTATCATTCATCTCATCAATGTCTTTATAAGCAGTATTTCCAAATGGTGACACATAACTCCCTAAACATCTATCTATATTTGATATTTTTTCTATAATACTAGTTGTTTTAAGAATATTTTTAGTTCCTGGATAATCTTTTATCTCCAAACCACTTTCTTTTTCACGATTTAAAAACAATGTTACAACAGAATCATATTTTTTCATATACATATCCCATCCAAGCCAACCATGTTCTAAAGGACTAAGTCCAGTTATTACACTAGTAGTTGCAGCTGTTGTTGTAGGTGGAAATACACTAGATATTTTACATTTTAAATTTTTATTTAAGAATGGAGTTATATCTTTATTTCTTTTTAATATGTTATAACCAAAACCATCATATAAAACAATTATTATATTTTTATAATCATTTTTTAATGTTTCATCTACTATCTTTAAAGTTTTTCTTTTATTTTCTATCCCATAATAGTTTTCTATAGAACTTATTAAACTAAGTAAGCTATTATCATAATCTGGATAAATATATTTCATTTTAATCACCTTCCTATTTATTATCATTTTAAATTACATAACTTATTTTTTCAATATATAAAAACACTACTAGTAGGATAAATGCATGAGTTTATAAAACTTATGCGTTTTTTAGTGTATTTAATGTTTCTGTATCTAGTAATTTAAAAATATTTTCTATTTCATTTTCAAAATCAAATGCTATTACTTTTTCATATCTTCCTCATATTATTATATCTTTGTCCACAACCTAATTTCAGAAGGAAAATTTGCTAGTTATTTTATCACTATATATATCCTATATTACTAATAAGGAATAACTAATCTCAACACAAACTTCCAAAAAGGCATATCATTTGATATAAACAATCTTGGCAAATGATATTTATCATCATCATGCCTAACCTTTCTATGATCTCTTCCAGGTCCAAAAGTAAATGCTAATTTGTAATCATTATTTTTTAAAGCCCTTTCTATGTTATAGCTAACATGTCCATAAGGATATGCAAAATATTTGGTATCAATTACATTATTCATCTTTTTAAAATCATTATTTATTTCTTCATAACTTAGTAAATAATCATTTTCATGATGTAAAT
>CAKPCU010000009.1 GCA_934148015.1 uncultured Bacilli bacterium | reverse complement strand
GAAAAAATAGTAGAATATTTAAAGAAAAATAATAAGATAAATAGAAATATAGTTGAACAATTATTAGATATTTCATCGACGAGAGCTAAAAATATATTAAATAATATGTGCAAAAATAAATTAATTATTATGGTTGGAAGTGGAAAAAATATTATATATGTGTTAAAATAATATTGTATTGATTTATATATTAGATTCGTTAACAAAGTTGTAGACCTCTACGTCGTCAGCACCAGATTTGATTGATACTCGAACTTTTCGAGATAATATAAAAACTACTTTCAAATTAAATTGAGAGTAGTTTTACTTTGACAATTTAGTAAACTCTTATAAATGACATAATCAATTAGCGTATGTAAAATGATTTATCGTTTTAAATTTTAAAAATATTAATAATTAAATAATTAATATATATTATTATGAGGATATTGTTGATGCAACTAACGATTTTGATATATTATGGAGTTTATCGAATGAAAGAATTAGACCTGTAGCAGATACTTTTGATGAAGTACAAGCAGAATATCAAAGAATGATAAATGATGGTGTATCTCCAGAGGAAATTAATTCTGCTATGATTACATTATTTCAACAAAAAATAAAAATTAAAACGCGTTAATTAAATAATTAATATTACAAATATTCAATATATTTTGTACTATAGTTAGTAACATTTATTACTAACTATTTTTTGTCCTATAACTTGCTCTACTTCTTCCCTTAGAGCACCATAATTGATAGGAAACATAACATAAAAATTCTACCAAAAAAGGTAGATTTTTTCTATTCTAGTACAATGTTTTGTTCGTAGTTTGATAAATAATTATCTTCAAGTATTAATTTTTTATTATCTATTTTAAAGCTAGAAACTTTTGGTATGTTTATACTGTTATCTTTTTCTTCAATTATATCTCTATAATAATATAACTTATTATCCTTAATTTCAAAAGTTCCACTAGATTTTTCAATAGTATAAATATATGCATTTTTATCATCTTTTCTCTTATAATATCTAACAATAAAATTACATTTAAAAGTACTTTTATTATCATCAATACCTAAGTCTTGAAATAAAACTTGGAATTTATTATCCCAAGAATCATAAAAAGATATTCTGCTATTCATAGTATGAAATGCTTTTGCTTTTCCTAACTTTTTAGTATACTCATTGACTTTTTTTACATTACAATAATCATAATTAACAACTTCATAAGAAATAGTATTATATAAGACATGATTTTTAACAGAATAATTAATTATAGAGTAGTTATCTTTTTTATTATAATAATATATAGTATTATTACAACTAGAATACTTTAGTGTTTTTAAGTATTTTTTTATTTCATTTTCCACTATATTAGGATTTCTAAGATTTTTAAAAGAATAACTTCTATCATTATTTTTCATCATAAATGATGTTTTTGGAACTCCTATATGTAAAGTTTTATTAGAACTTCTATAATAGACTTTTTTCTCATTATATCCTAAATACATATTTCTAAATAAAATGTAAACAATTACTAGTAATAATATTGCAACTATAAATAAAATTATATTTCTTTTCTTTTTATTTGCTTTATTAATTTTATCAATTATTTCATTAACTTCCTCTTCATCTATTTTTCTTTTGCTATTATTTTCATTTCCATCTAATATGTCTGCTACTACCACATTAAGTTCACTAGCTAATTTTTTTAAAAGCGTAATATCAGGAAGTGATAATCCACGTTCCCATTTACTAACCGCTTTATCAGTTACATATAATTTATCAGCTAATTCCTTTTGAGTCAAATTAATATCTTTTCTTTTTTTGGCTATAAATTTTCCAATATCATTATTCATATTTTCCCTCCGATATATAAATATCATATCATAAATATGCTTTTTTTAACTCTACTATTAGTTTAGTTATGGTAAACCAATCTCATTTTACCAAAATAAAGGTATTAAAATATAATTATTTGTTGTATAATTATTTTAGATGATGGAGTTGATTATATGAATAAATATGAAGAATTAAAAGAAAAATATAAATATTTTTATTATCATGGATTTGATTATAAAGTGACAGATGATTTTGTAAGTATTACTTATGATTTTGAAATAAAGGATCTAATTAAATTTAAACCTACTTTGAAAGTTCCATATAATAAAAATGTACATTATGATGAAAAATTACTGGAGAAAATTATTTTCTCATCAGGACTAGCAGAAATACCTAGTTATTGGAAAGCAGTTTGTTCACCAAATATAATAATAGAATGTGGTAAATTAGATGATTATCAAACATCTTGGTTAAAAAAACTTATATACAATGGATTAGGAGAATTTTTTTATGTAAATGGTATTAATCCATCTTATGAAGATTTTGTTACGATAAAAAGTTATGGAGATAACTTAAAAGTGCATGATAATAATAATTATAGTGGCTATTTAGTAGCTGTAGGTGGAGGAAAAGATTCACTAACTTCACTTGAGATTCTCAAAGACATAAAAAATAAAAAGGCATTTATAATGAACAATAGAAAAATCTGTTTTACAAGTGCTAATATAGCTGGAATAAAAAATGAGGATATAATTAACGTAGAAAGACTATTTGACAAAAGCATAATAGAATTAAACAATAAAGGTTTCTTAAATGGTCATACACCGTTATCTAGTTGCATTGCCTTTATATCATATCTAACAGCTTATTTAAATGGAATAAAATACGTTGTATTATCAAATGAGTCAAGTGCAAATGAATCAAGTGTTAAGGGAACAAATATTAATCATCAATATTCTAAAAGTCTGGAATTTGAAAATGATTTTCGAGAATACACATCTAAATATTTAACTGATAAAATAGAATACTTTAGTTTATTAAGACCACTAAGTGAACTTCAAATAATGAAAATTTTTACTAAGTATCCAAAGTATTTTAATAATTTCATTAGTTGCAATAATGGTGGAAAAAGAAAAAATATTGGTAAAACTGATGGATGGTGTTTAACGTGTCCTAAATGCTTATTTATATATATATTAATGAGAAATTTTGTTGATAATAAAACTTTAGTTAACATATTTAAAGAAGACCTATTAGAGAAAAAAGATATGCTTAAATATTTTTTAGAATTACTAGGAAAGACAGAATCTAAACCATTTGAATGTGTTGGAACAGTAGGTGAAGTTAATTTTGTAGTAAATAACTTGATAGAAAAAAATAAAGATTTACCTTATCTTCTACAATATTATAAAAGCAATTATGCCGTCTCAAAGCCTGATTATAATATATTAACAAAAATAGATGATAATAATAATGTGCCTAAGGAATTATTAAAACTAATAATGGAGGAATTAAAATGATAGAAAAAATAATCCAATACATAAATTCTCATAATAAAATTTTGATTTTAGGCTTTGGAAGAGAGGGAAAGTCTACTTACAATTTAATCAGAAAATATTTAAAAAACAAAAAATTGTTCATAGCAGATGGTAATAAAAAATTATTAGAAAATAACAGAGAATTACTAGATGATAATAATTTAAGTTTTATCTTGGGAGAAAGTTATCTTGAGAATCTAGATGATTATGATCTTATAATAAAATCACCTGGGGTAAATTTTAAATATGTAGATTATGAATCATTTGAAGATAAAATCACTTCACAGGTTGATTTATTCTTTAGATATTCTGATGTAAAAACAATAGGTATAACAGGTACAAAGGGCAAAAGCACAACATCATCTTTGATATATCATATATTAAAGGGATTAAATAAAAAGGCAATCTTGGTAGGCAATATAGGTATTCCAATATTTGATGAAATAGAGAAGTTTGATAATGATACGATAGTTGTGGTAGAACTTAGCTGTCATCAACTTAAGTTTACAAAAGCATCTCCTAATATAAGCGTATTACTCAATATTTATCAAGAACATCTTGATCTTTATAAATCGTACATGGATTATCAAGAAGCAAAAATAAATATATTTAAGTATCAAAAAAATAATGATTATAAAATAATAGGTGCATCGTCACCTGATTCCTATAAATGGTGTAAAAACTATCCTGATGCTTATACGTTTTCTTGTGAAGATAGTAAAGTTAAAAATGGTATTATAATAAAAGAGGATGGTTTATTCTTAAAAGAAAATAATGCAGAAAAATTGATATATTTAAAAAGCAGAAAAAGAAATCTATTAGGAGATCATAATTTATATAATATAGCAGCTGCTCTTATGGTATGTCATATACTTAACTTAAATCTTGATATGGTAAGTAATTTAATAGATGATTTTAAACCTTTAGAACATAGGATGGAGTTGGTTGGAACATTTAAAGACATAACATTCTACAATGATTCTATAGCAACTATACCATCTGCAACAATTAATTGTATAAAATCAGTACCAAATTGTAAGACTGTGATATTGGGTGGATTAGATAGAAAAATAGATTTAAGTACTTTAGTTAATTTTATAAATAGTGATAATAATAGTCTGGAAACATGTATTTTCTTAAAAGAAACTGGATATATGTTAGCGGATGAACTAAAAAGTATAGGCTGCAAAAAAAAGTTAATAAAGGTTCAGAATATGAAAGAAGCTGTTTTAATGGCTTATAAATACACACCAAAAAATTCTACTTGTGTACTTTCACCTGCTGCCGCAAGCTATAATACATATAAAAATTTTGAAGAACGAGGTAAAGATTTTAAGAATTTGGTAATAAAATATGGGGCCTAATAGCATTAGTTTTATATAATAAGTAGGGGAATTGACATGAAAAATATTATGATGAAAATAGAAGAAAAAATTAATAAAAATAAAGTAATATACTTAGTAATAATAATTATGATATTATTAATCATAGGTACTTTATTATATAAAGTTAATTCAAATAGATTAAAAGCTAATATAATAAAGGCTGCAAATGAAAGTGGATTTAATGATGTTAATTTTTATTCTTGTGTTATAAAAAATTATAATGTTTTAAATAATGCTTCCCTAACACCCGAAGATATACTTTCTAATGAACAATTAAAAACTATAACATCATTATCCTGTGATGGATCAAATACTGAGGATAAAATAAAAAATGTCAACGGACTAGAAAAATTAGTTAATTTAGTTCAATTAAATTTAAATAATAATAGTATAGATGATGTTGTAGATTTAAGTAACAATGCTTTATTAGAAGAGTTTAAAATAGAAAATAATAAACTAATTAAATTGGATTTAAGACAAAATACAAAAGTAAATTATTTTTCATCTGATTTAGAGATAAATATAGTTGAGGGTAATAGTAAATTACTTTCTGATATTTTGCTTTTATCAAATAGTTCAAACTTAAAAATAGAAAATGAAAATATAGCTACTTTAAATAAACAAAATGATGATTATATAATAAACGGAATAATTAGTGGAAAAACATATTTAAAAGTAACAAATGAAAACGATAGTAGTTACCAAATAGAAATTAATGTTGCAAACGATGTTAAATTAATCAGTAAAAAAACAAAAGATAATGATGATACGAAGGAAAAACAAGCTGGGAACACAAGAGTCATTAATAATTTAAGAAATGATAATATGTTAGTTAGAAAAGAGAAATCCATTGTTAATATTTTGGTGATAATATTATTAGTAATATCATTTCTTATGCTTAGTTTTTCTACATATTTAGTGCTTAAAATAAGGAAGACTAGGTAATAAGTTTTATAAGGGAGTTTTGTATGAAAATAATAAATTACAATGAAGAAACAAGAAAAATAATAAAAGATATGTATGATAATTATATTGAAAGTATTTATACTTCAGGTGATGATATTATAAATCTATTTAAATATATAAAAAAAACAAATTCTTCTTCTAAGTATATAGCTGGAATTATGATTGCTACATCATACTTATGCTATAACTATGAATGTGAGTACAATAATAAAAAAACAAAATCTCTAGAAAAAATATCTATGTATGAACAAATAGATGATGTTGAAGATTATATAAAAACTATGTCATATAAAGAATTTTTAGATTTATGTTATGATACATATAGCTTTGAAAATACAGATTATGAATTTAAAAACAATTGTATAGGAAAGGCAAAGAACAAAACTAAAACCATACTAAAAATTTTTCCATGTTATATTTTTGACTTGGTATACTATAATTTCTTTAGTTGTGATGTTTTACTTAGTCAGTATGACGAATTTTATCAAATATTTAATAATAAACCAGAAACTTTAGAAAATACTACTTTTTATGCTTCTGAAAAATTAATAGAGTTATATGATTCTAACTTTGAAAATTATAAATGGACAATATTAGATATATTCGAAGAATACTATAAATATAACAAGTATTTAATATTAAATAATAAAAAGGTTAACCATGATGTGAAACAAAATATAATTGATATGGAAGATGATTTATTTTCTACCATAAATTTTTGTGGAAATAGTTCATACCTTTTAGAACCAATTTTAAAAAGTTATATCAATTATATGATAGATGATAATAAAAAATCAAAAACGGAGAAGTTTTTTTGTGATGAAGATAATAGAAAACAATTGTCGAAGTTTTATAAAAATGTTAATAAAATAAAATATAATGTCTAATTTTTTCGAAATTATTTAGCTATATAACTTGACCAAATAAATAATATAGTGTAAAATTATTTGTGTTGAGCTGGAGTGATACTCAAGAGGCTGAAGAGGCGCCCCTGCTAAGGGTGTAGGCTGGGCAACTGGCGCGAGGGTTCAAATCCCTCTCACTCCGCCACTAAGCAATAGAAGAACATTAAGTTGTTCTTTTTTTCTTACCTAATTTTGTACACACCACAAAGATTTAGAGGGATTTGATATAGATTTTTGGTGCATTATAAAATTATTGTACATAAGTGTAAATAAAAAAACAAATATCTTTTTGCAAATCAAATAATATGATATACTATCTTTGAAAGGTAGGTAATAATATGAATAATACTAAAATATTTCAATATGGATGTGGTAAAATGAGTGTCTACACAATGAGATATGCTATTGAAAATGGTGGACAGATAGTAGGTGCCGTAGATATTAATCCAAATGTTATTGGAAAAGATATAAGTGAAATAATTGGTGGTGATAAAACTGGGATAATAATCCAAGATGCAAAAAACGCTGAAGAATTATTAAAGGAAATAAAACCAGATTGTGCAATCGTTACTACTATGAGTTTATTAGAAGAAACAAAAGATGCACTATTAGCTTGTGCCAATGCTGGTGTAAATGCTATAACAACTTGTGAAGAAGCTTTTTATCCAATTAACTCTAATCCTAATTTAACTAAGGAAATTGATTCAATTGCAAAGAAAAACAATTGCACTATAACTGGAAGCGGTTATCAAGATGCCTTTTGGGGGAATTTAATTTCATGTTTAGTTGGTGCAAGTCATAATGTAACTAAAATAAAGGGTAGTTCTTCATATAACGTTGAAGACTATGGAATAGCACTAGCTAAAGCACACGGAGCTGGTCTTACAAAAGAAGAATTTGAAAAGCAAATTGCATCAGCAGATGAGATAAGTGATGAAGAAAGACAAAAAATAATAGAAAGTGGAGAATATGCCCCTTCGTATATGTGGAATGTTAATGGTTGGCTTTGTGATAAATTAGGTATTACAGTTACCAGTCAAAAACAAAAATGTGTTCCACAATTCAACGATTATGATATAGAATCAAGCACTTTGGGCATGACAGTTAAAGCTGGTATGGCAACAGGAATGAGTGCTGTTGTAACAACAACTACTAAAGAAGGAATTACACTTGAAACAGAATGCATTGGTAAGGTATATAATAAAGAAGAATTTGATAGAAATGTTTGGACAATATACGCACAACCAGATACTACCATGGTAATAGATAAACCAGCTACAGTAGAACTTACATGTGCGAGCATAGTAAATAGAATACCAGATGTAATAAATTCAAAACCAGGATTTGTTCCAACATCACGTATGGGAGAATTAAAATATATTAAAAAGGAATCATAAAGGGATTTCTTTTTCTTCTTTTTTGTAGTATTATTTAAATATAGAAGGAGGTAAGTTATGTTATTTGGCATAATTTTAATTATTATAGGTTTATATGTTTTATTAAAATTTATTTTTCCAGGTTTCGCAATTGATTTAAATTGGAGTTTGATTTGGCCTATTATATTAATAGTAATAGGTATTAATAGTAGTATTAAATTCAAAAAAATAGATGTATTTAATATTGTTATAGTCATAATAGGTACAATTTGTTTATTATGTAATTTGAATGTTATTCCAAAAGTCAATTTTAAAATAATTTTATCAATTATACTAATTGGACTTGGTATTTCATTTATAACATCATCACTAAAAATGAAAAGTAACAATGTCAAATTAAAAAATAATACGGACTTAATTAACTTCAAAGGAATATTTGGAGGAGCAGAAGAAAAAATAAATGATGATAAATTTAAAGGAGCTAATTGTTATGCAATATTTGGTGGAGTAGAGTTAGATCTTAGAAACTCTAATATAAAGCAAGATATACAAATTAATTGCTATAGTATATTTGGAGGAATTGATTTGTTTGTACCAGAAAATGTAAATGTGATATCTAAATCATGTAGTATGTTTGGTGGAGTAGATAATAAATCAAAAAATAAAAATAATCCTAATAATAAAACAATATATATTAATTCAACAAATATGTTTGGAGGAGTAGATATAAAATAAAAAAGCATTACTAAAATGCTTTTTTTTACATATTCACCTCTAATTTTATTGAATTTATATTATCATACATAATACTTTCATAGTCTTTATTATCAAGTCTATCTTGTGTGCTTAAGTTAGATAACGTATTAAGTCTTGCAGTGGAAAAATTATATTTTTTCTTTAATTTTTTTATTGTTTCACTTTCCTCATCATTATCCTTCAAAAATATATAATTTATTGATTTTTTAGAAAGAAGATTCTCAACTTCTAATAAAACTTTATCAGTTAGATTGGCATTTTCTTCTATTGATATAACATCAAAGCCATATTTTTTTAGAAATAAAAAAGCATCACTACTAACTACAATTGTCTTTTTAGATGAATTACTTACAATACTTTTTAACTCAGCATCCATCTTAGTTAAAGAAAGCTGCAAATCATTATAATTATTGTTTATTTTGTCTATTTCAATACTTTCATTTATGTATTCTTTTAATCCTTCTTTTATGTTTGAAGCCATCATTAAAAAACTAGATGGGTTAAGCCAGGTTTCTGTTACATCGTTTTCGTAGCTCATTCCAAGCGATGCATCTATAATTTTTATTTTTTTATTTCTATTTAAAAGTTCTACTGCATAATTTTTTTCTTTACTTATAGTACTATTGTAAACAAATAAATCATTTATACTATATTCATCTAATTGTGTTTTAGTAAGATCGTATTTTTTAAAATCAGTTCCATCCGGATAAATACTTGTTACAGCAATGTTATCTCCATACAAATAATCAAGTATATATTCAGTTGGATAAACACTTGTATAAACGGTTAGGGCAGCAACATCCTCCTTTTTATTACATCCACTTAATACAATCATTATAAGTACTATAATAATTAAAAACTTTTTATTCTTCATCTTTTTTCTCCTTCTTTGGTACCGGATCATAACCAAAAGTCCCAAATGGGTTACATCTTAATATTCTTTTTACCCCAAGATATAATCCAATTATTACGCCATGAGTATTTATAGCTTCTATCATGTAATTAGAACAAGATGGTATATGCTTACAGTACCCATGAAATGAACCTGGAATTTTCTGATACAACTTAATAAATTTAATTAATATTTTTTTAATCATAATTATATTTTAACATTATTATAAGAAAAATGATAGATGTAAAATATTTTTTCTTTCTTTACGTAAACTTATATTTTTTGTCATATTTTTTTATCTAATTATATGGACAAATAAACTAGTTTTGTGTTATTATTGTGGTAGCTAGTGGAATATAGTGGTAGATTGTGGGGGAATAATTATGTTTATGGGAGAGTTTCATCATAACATTGATGATAAAGCAAGAATTGTCATGCCATCAAAATTTAGATTTGAATTGGGTGAAAATTTTATTGTTACCAGAGGACTAGATGAATGTTTATTTATTTACTCTAACAAAGAATGGAACAATCTTGTTGATAAATTAAAGACTCTATCATTTACCAAAAAAGATGTAAGAGCTTTTATGCGTTTCTTCTTATCGGGAGCAGTTGAATGTTCGTTTGATAAACAAGGTAGAATAACACTTCCATCTACACTAGTTAGTTACGCTAATCTTGAAAAAGAATGCGTTATTATAGGTGTGAATGACAGACTTGAAGTTTGGAACGAAAAAACATTTAATAAATACATCGAATTAAAGCAAGATGAAATTAGTAATCTAGCTGAAAATTTATTTGATAATATGGAGGTTTAAATGAAACATATAAGTGTTCTTTTAAATGAAACAATTTCCTCATTAAACATCAAAGAAGATGGTATTTATGTAGATGCAACTTTAGGTTATGCAGGTCATTCAAGTGCAATCTTAAAAAGACTTAAAAAGGGAAAATTGTATGCTTTTGATCAAGATGAAGAAGCAAGAAGATGCAGTGAAAACTATTTGAAAAAAATAGGTGATAATTTTGAGATTATTCCTAGTAATTTTGTTAACTTAAAAAAAGAATTGTCGAAAAGAGGAGTTAACAAAATTGATGGTATTATGTTTGATTTAGGTGTTTCATCACCTCAGTTAGATGAAGCCTCTAGGGGGTTTAGTTTTCATGCAGATGCTTACCTTGATATGCGTATGGATAAAAGTTCTAGCCTAACAGCTTATGACGTTGTAAACAATTATTCTTATGAAAGACTATATAATATTATTAAAAATTATGGCGAAGAAAAATATGCTAAACAAATAGCTAGAAACATTGAAAAACAAAGAAAAATAAAAAATATAGAAACTACGATGGAACTTTCAAATATTATATCAGAATCAGTTCCAGAAAAATATAAAAGACTTACTCATCCATCAAGAAGAACATTTCAAGCTATAAGAATAGAGGTTAATAAAGAACTTGATGTATTACCTAGTTCTTTAAATGATGCAATAGATATTCTTAATAAAGATGGGGTGATTTCGGTAATTACATTTCATTCTCTTGAAGATAAGATATGTAAAAACGTATTTAAAAAAAGATCTGAGATAAGCGAAGTTGCAAAAAATCTTCCTATTATCCCAGAAGAATTAAAGCCAGATATAAAAATGTTAAAAAAAATAAAACCAACTAAGGAAGAAATAAAAGAAAATAAAAGAAGCAGAAGTGCTACTTTAAGATGTGCTATTAAATTGAGGTGATTAATTGATGAAAACTAAAAGGAAAAAAAATAAAATAGAAAAAAGTATGATGTCTTTAACAATTGTAACAGTTGTTTGTGTATTTGTATCTGTTTTCTTTTTTAAAGCACAACTTTCTTCTGTTAATATTGAAGTTGAAAAACTAAAGACAAAAATATCTAAACAAGAAAAGATTAATGAAAGCTTAACAATGAAGGTAAATGAATTAATATCTTTAGAAAATATGCAATCTGTTGCGATGGAAGAGGGATTAGAGTATAATAACAATAATGTAGTTATTATAAAAAAATAAATATTTAAGTAAAAGGTGATAAAATTATGGATAGGAGAATATTAAATAAGAACAAAAGTGTAGTAGCAAAAGTTTTTACTTTAATATTTTTTCTTTTGCTTTTTATATTTATACTAAGACTTGGTTATTTATGTTTATCTGGAAAAGTAGACGGTATAAACTTAAAAGAATTTTCTAATAAGAGAAATACTAAAGAAGAAACTTTATATGCCTTAAGAGGAAATATATATGATGTTAACGGTAATGTTCTTGCTCAAACTATTAATTCTTATACTTTAATAGCATATCTAGATCCTAAAAGAAGTGAAGGCTATACAAAACCACAACACGTTGTTAATAAAGAAGATACTGCTTCTAAATTAGCTACGGTTTTAAATATGAGTGAAGAAAAAATACTTAATATACTAAAAAAAGATGCTTATCAAGTTGAATTTGGTTCTAATGGTAAGGGGCTTACAGAACTACAAAAAGAAGCAATTGAAAATTTAGAATTACCCGGTATAGATTTTATAACTACTCATAAACGTTATTATCCTAATAATACTTTTCTATCATACATTATAGGTTATACAAAGGAAGATGATAACGGACAAATAACTGGTGAGATGGGAATAGAAAAAGAATACAATGATAACATGACTGGTACAAATGGTTATGTTAAGTACGAAAAAGATTTAAATGGATATAAGTTTCCTAATTCAAATGAGATTAGAAAAGAAAAAGTAGATGGTGATGATATTTATTTAACTATAGATACTAATGTACAAATGTCGTTAGAGACAATTGTTAATAATGCTAGTGGTGCATCAAACTCTGACTGGATTGTTGCAGTTGTAGCAGATGCTAAAACAGGAAAAATACTTGGAAGTGCAACAAGCCCTACTTTTAACCCTAATAAAAAAGATATAAGTAATTATTTAAATCCATTAACTTCATATACATATGAACCAGGTTCTGTTATGAAAACTTTTAGTTATATGCTTGCTTTAGAAAATAATAAGGATTTTGATCCTTCTGTTGCAACATGTTTAACTGGGCCATATACAATAGGTGATGATGTAGTAAGTGACTGGAATAAGACAGGTTGGGGACAAATCCCGTACGAAAGGGGTTACACGTTATCTTCTAATACTTGTGTTGCCAATTTAGTAAAAAATTATTTAAGCAGGGATGAATTAAAAGATTTTTACAAAAAATTAGGTTTCTCATCTCAAACGGGAGTAGATTTACCTAATGAGTATACTGGAAAAGTAAATTTTAAGTATGATGTTGAGGTTGTAAATGCTGCATTTGGACAAGGAATTACAACAACCCCTATACAACAGGTTAAAGCATTAACAGCCATATCAAATAATGGTGTTTTATTGACTCCATATATTGTTGATAAGATAGTTAATCAAACAACAAAAAAAGTAACATACGAAGGAAAAGTTAAAGAATCTGGAAAAGTAATTTCAACAGATACCGTAAATAAAATTAAGGAATTAATGTATAAAGTAGTTAACGATGATCCATCTAATACAACTGGAAGTAAATATAAAATGGATGGTTATGATTTGATAGGAAAAACAGGTACTGCTCAGATTGCAAATAGTAGAACTGGAAAATACTATGATGGAAAATATGATTATGTAACATCTTTTTCTGGTATGTATCCAAAAGATGATCCCAAAGTAATTATATATGTTGCTATGCAAAGAAGTAAAAATTCTAATGTTTTACCAAATACAGTAAAAGAAATAGTCAAAGATACATCTAAATATTTAGGTATATTCAAACAAGTTCCTGAAGAAAATAAAGAAGTTAGTTCATATAAATTAGATAATTATAAAAATAAGCAAATAACTGATGTTAAAAGTAACTTTGATAGTATTGGTGCAAATTATGTAGTTTTTGGTAATGGAACTAAAGTTATAGATCAATATCCTAGTTCAGGAGTAAAGTATAATACAAAAGAGAAAGTATTTATTTTTACTAATGATAATGTTGTTACTATGCCTAATTTAATTGATTATTCTGTTAAAGAGGCAGCTATTGTTTTAGATAAATTAGGAATAAAATATGAAAATAATGCAACGGGTTATATTAAAGAACAAAACATATTACCAGGTACTGTTATAACTGATAATGATAAAGCAATTCTTAATTAACCTTTTTTATATAATTTGTTTTTCTTTTGTTAAAAAGATGATATACTACTTATATGAGGTAAGGTGAAGTTTTATGAGGTTAAAGAAAAAAAACGTAATAGTAAGTATTTGTTTAATAATGCTATCAATAATTTATACTATATTAGTAAAATATGTAGATGTATCACCTATTGGACCTAAAGCATCAAGCGTAGGATTTTCTACTTTAAATAAGTTTGTTTTTAATTTTTTTGGAAGAAGTAATATTTGGTATAACATAACAGAAGTACTTGGTATGATATCTATTTTAATTGCACTTTTTTATGCATTAATTGGTCTTTATAAATTGATAAAAAATAAAAGTATATTAAAAATTGATAAAGAAATAATAATACTTGGAATATTTTATTTTGTAGTTTTACTAGTTTATTTATTCTTTGAAAAAGTAATAATTAATTATAGACCTGTTTTAGTTAAAGGCATTTTAGAAGCATCTTATCCGTCTAGTCATACTATGTTATCTATTTGTATATGTTTAAGTGCTATAATTATAAATAATAAATTATATAAGAGCATGAGAATATCTAAAATAATTAACACTCTATCTATTATAATTATGATAACTACAACTATCGGTAGACTACTTTCTGGAATGCACTGGATAAGTGATATATTAGGGGGAATAATTATATCTATTTGTCTATCATATATTTTTAAAACTGTTATTTATTCATTAAATGAGGAAGAAAGCTAATGAAAAGGCCAGAAATATTAGCACCAGCTGGAAATATGGAATGCTTAGTTGCAGCAGTAAATGCTGGATGTGATGCAGTTTATTTAGCTGGAAAGTTATATGGAGCTAGAGGTTTTGCTGGGAACTTTTCTAATGATGAAATAATAGAAGCTATTAAGTTTTGTCATTTAAGAGGAGTTTTAGTATATGTTACAGTAAATACTATTATTTACGAAAGAGAAGTAGATAATTTTATTAATTATATTAGGTTTTTACATCAAAATAACGTAGATGCGATAATAATAGAGGATATTGGAATGCTTGACCTAATAAGAAAAAAGTTTCCTCTTCTTGAAATTCATGCATCAACACAGATGCATATTACAAGTAGAAAAGATGTACTTTTTTTAAAAAGTATAGGTGTTAAAAGATGCGTTTTAGCACGAGAAGTGTCAATTGATAAAATAAAAAATTTAAAAAAAATAAAAGGTATAGACTTGGAGTGCTTCGTTCATGGAGCTTTATGTGTAAGTTATTCTGGACAATGTTATATGAGTACTTTAATTGGTGATAGAAGTGGAAACAGAGGTACATGTGCTCAGTGTTGTAGAAAAAAATATAATCTTTTTGATGAAAATAATAATAAATTAAATAATTATGATTATGTATTAAGTGCCAAGGATTTATGTACTTTAGAAAATATAGATAAGTTAATTTTATCTGGAGTTGATAGCTTAAAAATAGAAGGAAGAATGAAAAGACCTGAGTATGTTTATTTAGTTACTAAAACATATAAAAATGCAGTAGATAGCTACATTAAAACAGGTAAACTTAACATAAATTATAAAGATATATTAGAAATGAAAAAACTATTTAATAGAGAGTTTACTAAAGGTTTTATATTAAATTCTTCTAATAAAGACATTATAAATCCAAAAAGACCTAATCATATGGGAATAGAAATAGGTGTGACACTTAACTATAAAAATGGGTATTTAACTATTAAATTAATAGATGATTTATATGTTCAAGATGGTATTAGAATTTTAGGAAAAGAAGATTATGGCTTTACTGTAGATAAAATATTTATTAATAAAAAAAGTGTTAGTAGTGCAAAGTCTGGTGATATAGTAAGTATTAAATGCAAATATAAAGTAAAAGAAAACTTAAAAGTATTACTAACTACTTCTAATAAGCAAATTAAAGATATTAATTTTGATATAAAAAATAATAAAAGACTGGTTAACATAGATTTAAAAGTAATTGCAAAGAAAAATGATTACTTATTTTTAGAAGCATTTGATGGAAAGAACAAAGTTTCTTTAAAGTCTAATTTTAAAATAGAAGAAGCTAAAAATATAAGTATAGGTTATGAAACTTTAAAAAAACAATTATCAAAGTGCGGGGATACAGTATACAAAGTTAATAATATAGATATTTTAAGTGATGATAATATATTTATTAATATAAAAGATATTAATGAATTAAGAAGAAATGTTTTAGAAAAGTTAGATGATGTAAGACTATATAACCTTCCGTTTATAGAAAAAGAGTATGAATTAACCGTACCATTATTTGATATAAAAAGAAAAAGGTCGGTGCTTATAAAAACAAAAGAAGATTTAATAAAATATAAAGATGCAGATATTATATATACTGAAAATAAAGACTTATTAAATAATAAAGTTATCTATAAGTTGCCTAGAGTGATGTATGAATATCCATCATATGATAAAGAAGTGTTAATAAGTCAAATTGGAGGATTGATTAGCTATAAAAAATTTAATACTGACTTTTCATTTAACATAGTAAACTCTTATGGTGTTGCTTTTTTACATAGCATGGGAGCTAATATAGTTACATTATCTTATGAATTAACTGATAAACAAATAGAAGAAATAATAAATAATTATAGAAAAAGATATAATACTAATCCTAACTTAGAAGTTATAACAAATGGATATTTAGAAGCTATGATATGTAAATTTAATTTAAATAAATTATATTCTAAAGATACTCTTTATTTAGAAGACGAAAGAAAAAATAGGTACAAAATAGTTAATTATAATGATTATATGAAAATTTATAATTATAAAAAAAGAAATATAGAAGACTTAAAAAAATTGTATGATATTGGAGTAAATTATTTGAGAACAGAAAAATAATTCTTTTTGTTCTTTTTTTTACGCTTAAAATTGTTTTTTTTCTTATTTTATAGTACAATTATTAAAGAATAATAGAAAGTAGGTAAAAATATGGATGGTAACAGAAAAATAGATTTTTTAATTCAAAATGGAGTAGATGCTAATAAAGGAATATCTAATATGATGGATATTGAAACCTATAATGAAATCATGGATGATTTTTATAATGGTCTAGATGAAGAATTAGCAAAGATAAATAATTTTAAGAATATGGGTGATATGCCAAATTATGCAATATTAGTTCATGCACTTAAGAGCAATGCTAGAAGTTTTGGCTTTGATAAATTAGGTGAGATAGCATATGCACATGAAATGAAATCAAAAGAAAATGATATAAATTATGTAAATGAACATTATAAAGAATTAATAGATGAAGCATTAAGAGTTAAACAAATAATACAAACATATAAAAGTTTATAAAGGAGGAATGGCTAGTGAATGATAAGATACTAGATACTTTAAAAAGTACGCTGCTTAATAACATTTATAAAGTTAGTTTAATGGATGTATTTAAAGATGAGGTTACATTTTATAAGTATAGTAATAATACTTTAAATATTATAGATAAAAAACCACTTTCATCTTATTTAGAAAACATAAATAAAGCAGTAGAAGATGAGTACTTAAAAAGTTATATGAATTCAGTTTCAATACCTAAATTAGAAGAAGCAAAATTAAATGGAAGAGATTTTATTACGTTAAATTATAAAACACTTAGTAATAAAAGTTATACTAATATTAGTACTTTACTAGAACTTGATAATAATAAATATGTCTTAGTTATATCAATTTCTAATAATTTAGATTCATCATCTAATACTAATGCTAAGTATAATTCTTTAGTAGAAGCTATATCTGATTCTATGATTAAAATACAAAATGTATTTAATTTAGATGAGAAAAGTTTATCTGATACTAAAAGCATAGAAAACTATATAAATGCTTGTTTTAATTCAATTGCAAGTTCATATCCAGAAGTTAAAAAGTCATTTAATGATACTATGGCTAATGTAACTGGTAGGAAAAATGATGTTATATTAATAGTTGATGATGATATGGTAACTAGAAATATGATTAAGAAAATATTTAATGATGAATATAGCGTTGTAATGAAAAATAATGGTAAAGAAGCTATTGACTATTTAGATGAAAATGGTAAAAAGGGAATAGATGAAGCAAGTGATCACGTAATAGGAATATTCCTTGATTTAACTATGCCTGTATTAGATGGATTTGCAGTACTTGAATATTTAAGTAAACAAAATTACTTATCAAGGGTTCCTGTAATTATAATATCAGGTGATTATGAGAAAGAAACTAAGTCTAGGGTATATAACTATAATATTGCAGATATGCTAGAAAAACCTTTTGATTTTGAAGTGGTAAGACATAGAATAAAGAACTTTATTAATTTATATAAATCTAGTAATTCTTTAAATGAATTAATAAATAAACAAAGTAGTGATTTAAAAGATATATTAAATTCTTATATAGATGTTTATATGTATGATTATTCAGATAGTATTAAAAGAATTAATTCATACATGAAGATATTAGGAGAAAAATATATTAAAGATAATGATAATTATAATTTAGATAGTTCTGCTATAGCTAAAATGGCTGATGCTTCTATGTATTATGATTTAGGTTTTTATTTAGTACCTAGAAGTATTTTATCTAAAGATAGTTTTAGTAGTGATGATATATCTATAATAAAGAAATATCCAATAAATGGACTTAAGATGGTTAATTATGTTATAAGTTTAATAAACGATGAAGAGTATAAAAAATACGCATGTAATATATCTAAATATTATCATGAAAATTATGATGGTAGTGGATATCCTTCAAAATTAAAAGAAAATGATATACCACTAGAAGCACAATTAGCATCAATATGTATTATGTATAACAATTTACTAAAAAAAGGAAAAGAAAATGCTAAAAATATTATTGTAAGTAAATCTGGTAGTATGTTTAATCCTCTTATAGTTAATTGCTTTGTAAGTGTTTTAAGTGAGTTTGAAAAAATTAGCTAAGTAAGGGGTGATTATAGTGCTTAAGTTATTTCCGAGTATTGGATTTACTATTTGTGCAATACTATTTTTAATAATAATAATTTATATGTATTTTTCTAAAAGAAAATGGAGTGGTATTCAAAATACTATATATTGTTTTATGTTAGTACTTACTATGATAATGTTAATATTAGAATTATTATGTGTTTATACTATCTCGGTAAGATATAAACTTCCAGCGTTAAATGAAGTCCTTTGTAGATTATATATTTTAGGTGTTATAATATGGACTTCTTGTATGATAGCGTATATATATGCTATAACTAATCGTGATAAGTTAAAAGATAGCTTTAAAAGACAAAAAGAAAAGTTTACCATAGTATTATCTTCTATTGTGACTGTTTTCTTTTCTATATCTTGTGCCCTTCCAATTAATTATGAAAAGGGGATTAATAATTATATATTTGGAAAAGATATATATGCAATAGGAGGAGATGTAACTTTAATTTTATATGTTACAAGCTTCGTACTTATAGTATTTTTACTTATTTCATTAATTAGAAATAGAAAAAAATTAACACTTAAACAAGCTTTACCATTTTATTTTACTTTCTTCTTATTTATTGTTGTAACAATACCACAACTAGTCACAGGACAAGAATTTAATGACTTAACATTTATTTTTTCTGTTTCAGTAGTAGCATTATATTTTACAACAGAAAGTCAAGATAGTAAGCTTTTAAATGAACTTATTAAATCTAAAGAAAAAGTTGAAATAACTAACAAAGCAAAAACGGAGTTCTTAACTAATATGTCTCATAAAATTAGAACTCCTATGAATACTATTTTAGGTTTTAGTGAATCACTATTAAGGGAAGATAAACTAACTAAAGAAGGTATTAAAGATGATATAACATGTATATATGATTCTAGTTTAGAATTGTTGGATTTAATTAATAACATACTTGATATTTCAAGAATAGAATCTTTTAAAGAAATAAAAGATGAAAAAGAATATAAATTAGAAACTTTAATATTCGAAATAAATAGTATTATTTATTCTAAAATAAATAAGGATAATATAGATTTTAATATTACTGTTAATGAAAGTATTCCTTCTATACTTTACGGTGATAATGCAAAAATAAGTAAAATTATTGTTAATGTTTTAATTAATGCTATTAAGTATACTTCTATTGGAAAGGTAAGTCTTGATGTTGATTTTATAAAAGATAAAAGTGAACTTCATTTTGAAATATCTAATGAAGGTCATTTAATGAAAGAAGAAGACTTCCTAAAAGATTTTAATGATTTTGTTAAACTTGGTAATAGTTCTCAAAATAATATAGATGGTGTAACACTTGGTTTTATAGTAGCTAAAAGTTTACTTAATATAATTGGGGGTAGTATAGAGTTTAAAAATGAAGTTGGTCATGGTACTAAATATTTTATTAATATTCCTCAGAAAGTTATAGATGAAAAAAGAATAGGAAATATTTTTGAGAATTATAATGATGATAGAAGTATTTCTTATATGAAAGATTATAGTGGTAAAAAGATTTTGGTAGTAGATGATAATGTTATAAATATAAAACTTGCTCAAAGACTACTTAGTGGATATAACATTGCATCAGATATGTCTACTAGTGGAAAAGAAGCAATTGAAAAAGTTAAGGAAAATAAATATGATTTAATATTTTTAGATCATATGATGCCTGATTTAGATGGTATAGCAACCCTTAAATTATTGAAAGAAAATTATGCTGTATTACCACCTATAATAGCCTTAACGGCTAATTCGTATGCAGGACTTAAAGAAAAGTATATAAGTTTTGGTTTTAATGATTATTTATCAAAACCAATAAATGTTAAAGAATTAAGTAAAATACTTGATACATATTTAAAATAAAAGGGAGGTGGAATTATGATGACTAGTTTAATGCTTGTTATAGGTAGTATGTTTTTTATAATACTTCTTATGATAACTTATTTTTCTAAACAAAGATTTTTATCAATTAGAAATAAGCTATATAGATATATGCTTCTTAATATAATAATTCTTGGTGTAACTGAGATAATTATGGTTGCAAGTGTATATTTAGATGCACCAGACTTTATCAAATACTTTTGTTATAGAATAAATTGGTATAGTGCAATTGTATTGTTTTCATTTACTTTTTATTATTATTTATGTTTGTTTAAAAACTTACAAGCAAATAGTTTATTTGATTTAATAAGAAATAATAGTACAGCTAAAATATTTACTATTTATATGGTTATATCAAGTTTAGTTTTCTTTATATTACCATTTGATAATTTAAATAAAAGGGCACTTACATTTACACCTGGTTTAGCTTCATATTATGTATTATGTTATTGTATATTAGTTGTTATATTAATAATAATATTTAATTTTAAAGATATATTTAAGAAAAAAAGCAACAGAATGCTTGTTTATGTGTTATTGTTTGAAATATTAATTGTGTATATGCTTCAAACTTTTTTCCCTAATATATCAGTTTATGTTCTAGGTATGAATGTTTCTATGTATGTATTGTACTTTTTAGTTGAAAATCCAGACTTAAGAATAATTAGTGAAGTAGAGGTATTAAAAAAGGATGTAGAAAAATCTAGTAAAGCTAAATCAGACTTTTTGTCTAACATGTCTCATGAAATAAGGACTCCTATGAATGCTATAGTAGGTTATAGTCAGATGTTATTAAATTCATCTACTTCTGATAGTGATATGTTAAGAAATGATATTAATCATATCAGATCGGCAGGTAATAGTCTTCTTGATATTATTAATAATATACTTGATATATCAAAAATAGAGTCTGGAAATGAAACTCTTGATATGAAAATATATTCTCTAAGTAGTATAGTAATGGAATTAACTAGTATAATAGAGGCAAGACTTAGTAATAAGCCAGTTAAGTTGATAATTGATATAGATAAAAATACTCCAAAAGAATTGTATGGAGATTCTACTAAGTTATTTCAAATACTTCTTAATATACTAACTAATTCTATTAAATATACTGAAGTTGGTAAAATAAAATTAAGCATAAGTACTGATATTGTAGGTGAAATGGCTAATTTACATTTTAAAGTATCAGATACAGGATATGGAATAAAAAAAGAAGATTATGATAAATTATTTGAAAAGTTTTCAAGATTAGATAATGCTATATCAAATGAGATAGAAGGAACAGGTCTTGGTCTTGTAATAACTAAAAAATATGTTGACTTAATGAAAGGTAAAATATGGTTTGAAAGTGAGTATGAGGTTGGAACTACATTTTATGTAGATATTAGTCAAAAAATAATTAATAAAGAAAAGATTGAAGATATAAAAGAACCGATAAAAAGTGAAAAAATAACTAATTTTTTAGATTGCTCCAAATATAAAGTATTAATAGTTGACGATAATAAATTAAACATAAAAGTTGCATCTAAATTACTTAGTGCGTATAAATTTCAAATAGATACAGCAAATAGTGGTAAAGATTGTATATATAAAGTTAAAAATGATAATAATTATGATATAATATTTTTAGATCATATGATGCCTGATTTAGATGGTATACAAACTCTTCATATATTAAAAAAAATAGAAGGTTATAATATTCCCCCTATAGTTGCTTTAACAGCAAATGCGATAACTGGTATGAAAGAGATGTATTTAAAAGAGGGATTCGATGATTATTTGTCAAAACCAATAAACACTATGGAATTAGATAAATTAATTAATAAATATTTTAAGATAGGAGAAGAACAATGAAGAAGTTAATTAAAATTATATTATGTATTACAGTTGCCTTAACATTATGTGCTTGTGGTAAAAAAAGTGCATTAACTAAAAAAGATGCGAAAAAAATATTTGAAAATAATTCTTTTATAATTTATGATTTAACAGATCAAATGGAAGATAGTTCCATTGAGTCTATATTTAGTGCTAATAATGGAAAGTTCCAGGTTGAATTTATTGTCTACAAAAACGAAAGTGATGCACAGAAGTTATATGAAAGTAACATAAAAACGTTTGAATCATCAAGTAAAACAAAAGGCAATAAAGTTAATGAAAAAACGTATAGTAAATATGTTCAAAAACTAACAGATACATATAATGTAGTTGAAAAAGTAGGCAATACAGTTATATATGTGTCAGCTGATATAGAATATAAAAATGATGTTAAAGATATAATTAAAAAGCTTGGTTACTAAAAGGAACAAAAATGTTCTTTTTTTCTTTATATTAAGAGGGTTTTTAAATACTTACAAAGTATTATATTAGTAGGAGGTTATATGTTAATCTTAAAAAATATATACAAAAAATATACTAATGATACTAAAAGTTATGCTTTAAATAACATTAATTTAAAGTTTAGAAATAACGAATTTGTAAGTATTTTAGGTCCGTCTGGAAGTGGTAAGACAACGCTACTTAATATAATAGGAGGACTAGATAAATATACAAAGGGTAATTTAATAATAAATAACAAATCTACTAAAAAATTTAGTGATAAACTATGGGACTATTATAGAAATAATATGATTGGTTTTATATTTCAAAATTATAATTTAATAGAACATATAACCGTTTTAAAAAACGTTGAAATAGCTCTTACGTTAAGTAATATTAACTATAAAGAAAGAAGAAAAATAGCTTTAAATGCACTTAAAAAAGTAGGACTAGATAAATATGCTAATAAAAGTGTAAAGCACTTATCAGGAGGACAAGCACAAAGAGTTGCAATAGCAAGAGCCATAGTAAATAATCCAAGTATTATTTTAGCAGATGAACCAACTGGTGCATTAGATTCTAAAACAAGTACTAAGATAATGGAGCTAATAAAAAGTCTATCCAAAAATAAATTAGTTATAATGGTAAGTCATAATAAAGCATTAGCAAGTAAATATTCAAGCAGAATTATAACTTTAGAAGATGGTATGGTTAAAAGTGATTCAAATAAAGTTAAAGAAAAAGAATTATGCAAAAGGGTAAAGTTAAAGAAAACTAAAATGAGCTTTTTATCAGCAATACATCTTAGCATTAGTAACCTTAAGACTAAGAAAAATAGAACCATTTTAACATCACTTGCATCAAGTATAGGAATAATAGGTATAGCACTTCTTTTATCAATTTCAAATGGATTTAAAAAACAAATTAGTATTTATGAAAAAGATACTTTATCTAAATTTCCAATCGTTATATCTAAAAACAAAATAAAAGAAACTAGCAAAAATAAAGATAAAAAGATAAGAGATATAGACTATACAAAAGCGTTATATGGTAAACGTCAGATAGATGAAAAGTTTATAGAATATATAGAAAAAATTGATGATAAATATTTAAGTGCAACTATGTATGATAGAAAAATAAAGTTAAATTTAATAAGTTTTATAAATAATACTTATAAAATAGCTAAAGATATTAATTTGTTTGAATTACCAAATAATAATTATTTAAAAGAAAACTATGAAATAGTAAAGGGAAGACTACCTATAAATGAAAATGAATTAGTACTTATATTAGATGATAATAAAATAGATAAAAACATACTAGATTTTTTATCTATTGATGAAGATAATATTAATTTAGATGATATAGTAAATTCTAGTTTTAAATTAGTTAATAATAATGAGTTTTATACCTCAAAAGATGATAAAGTGTTTTTAGTAAACGAAAATTTAAATTATGTATATGATAATTCAAATAATAAAAAACTTATAATAACTGGAATAATAAAGCTAAAAGAAAATGATTTAAATATATTATCAAGTGGTTTTATAGGAAATGTTAAATCATCTTTTGGTTATTTAAAGACATTATCTAATAACTATGTTTTAAATAATAAAAATAGTACTATTATAAATAGTATAAAAAATAATAATGACATTATAGTGCAAGATATACCTATATATGAAAAAGAAGAATTACTTTCTATATTAGGAGATAATTTGCTACCCAATAACATTTATATATATCCTAAAGATTATATATCAAAGAATTTAATAATAGACTATATAAAAGATTATAGTAGAAAAAAAATCTATTTTACTAATTATGCAAAACAAATAAGTAGTTTATCTAATAATCTTATAAATGGTATAACAATTATATTAATAGCTTTTTCTTCAGTATCCTTAATAGTATCTTCTATTATGATAAGTATAATAACATATATATCAGTATTAGAACGTACAAAAGAAATTGGTATATTAAGAAGTTTGGGTGCAAGAGGAGTTGATATAACTAGATTATTTAATTGTGAAAACTTTATTATAGGATTATTATCTGGCTTAATTGGGATATTATTATCTATTGTATTTTTAAAACCTATAAATATAATATTATATAATTATTCTAATATAAAAAATATTGGTATTTTAAGTTTTAAACATTCTATTATGCTTATATTAATGAGTATTGTTTTATCTTTAATATCAGGCTATATACCATCTAAAATGGCTAGCAAAAAAGATATAATTGCAGCACTAAAAGCCTAAAAGTATGTTATACTATTATTATATTAAAGGAGAATTTATGAAAGTATTAACAGTAAAAGAACCATGGGCTTCTTTAATTAAAGAAGGACTTAAGACTTATGAATTTAGAAGTTGGAAAACTAATTATAGGGGTAAAATATTAATACATGCAGGTAAAACATTAGAAAAAGATGATGCAAAAAGATTTGAAAAATATAATTTAGATTATGATAAAGGTGCAATAGTTGCAGAAGCTACTTTAACTGATTGTATTTTAGTAACAGATGAATTAGAAAAAGAATTATTAAAAATAAATAAAGATGTTTATAAAAAAAGTAAACATAAAAGAGTATATGCTTGGAAGTTAGAGAATATAAAAAAATTAGATAAAAAAATACATGTTAATGGTAAACTTGGTCTTTGGAATTATTGATTATATATTATTTTATGATATATTATTTATACATAAGTGATTATGTAACGCATTTTTGCGTATAATAATAATGCTACATGTAGCATTAAAAAAGCGAGTGAATCCAGCCGAAATTGGAAAATAAAAAAGTGGATTAGAGAGCTTACTCTAATCTTTTATTTTTTGCAGAAATGTTATATAATTACCTAAAAGGAGTTTAGTATATGAAATTTACAAATGAATTAGTTAAAAAAAATCAAAGCAAAATTAAAAATTACTTAATAATAGGTATACTATTTTTTGTGTTAGCAACAGTATTCTTTATAATTGGAGATAAAAAAGATAATTCATCTTTAGAAATAATGGATATGCATAGTGCTATTTTATCAAAAGATAATAATGAAAATATAAGTTCTTATATAAATGTTAATTCAAATCCATATAAATTTGCAATATATGATAATACATCTGATGCTTATTACTTTGTAACAGATGAAAAGTACATATATATTACATACATGAGTGATACTGATTTTAAAAAATTGAATACTGAAAATTTATCTAGCAATAGTAAAAAAATAGAAGGGGTAACTAAAAAGATTCCAAATGATATTAAAAAATTAGCAGTTGATACATATAACAAGGCACAAACAAGTGATGAAAATAAAATAACACTTGCAGAGTCAGATTTATTTTTTGGAAGTATATATTTAGATACAACAGATACATTAGGCGGTGCATACTTCTTTATAAGTTTAATATGTATAATATTTGGAGCCATATTACTCTTACTTTATTTTATAATTAATCATAATTTTAAAAAAGGAATAAAAAATGTAACTACAGAAGAAGCTTTAAAAATAGATGCTGAGATGAATAGTAAAAGTGCATTTTATTATGAAGATGCAAAAGTTTATCTAACTGATAACTATTTTGTTAATTTAGGAAATAAATTTTTACCTATTAAATATGAAGATATTATTTGGATATATCCATATGTAATACGTACTAATGGAATTAAGACTACTGAATCTATTATGATTGTTACAAATGATGGTAAAAGGCATAATGCTGTAAATATTAACGTTGTAACAAAAAAGACTAAAGAAGTATTAGAAGAAATTTATAAAACTATAGCATCTAAAAATAGTGATATATTAGTAGGCTTTGATAAAGCAACTATAGAGCGTGGTAACGAATTAATAAAAGAAATAAAAAATAAAAAGAAGAATAAAGATTAGAGAATTTGCTCTCTAATTTTTTTATAAACATTATTAAATACCTATATAGGTGTTTTTTTTGTTTGATATATGCCGAAAAAGCTCATATTTTGCCTGCGAAAACGAATAAATATTATAGTATAACTAACCAAAGATGCAGTAATAATATATTATGAGGGGACTTTTGTATGAAAAATATAAAAACGAAGAAAATAGTTTTAGATATATTAATTATATTATTAACTATTATAACAGTTACTATAATATTCTTAATATTAAAAAAAGATGCAAAAGCTTCAGCTAGTAAAAGAATGGTTAAAGAATTTATTTTAACAACTACTAAAATAGATAGTAAGATAGAGAATAATATTAAAAATGTATCAAATAATAATAACAATAAGGAAAATATAACATATAAAGATAATAGTGATATTAAACTATCTAGTTATAGAAAAAAATATAACAATAATGATATAGTTGGAATATTAAGTGTAAATGGTACTAAAATAAATACACTTCTTCTTCAAACAGATAATAATACATATTATCAAAGAAGGTTACCTAATAAAAAGAAACATATAACAGGTTCTGTCTTTATTGATTATAGAACAAAATTAAATAAAGATAAAAATGTAATAATATATGGTCATAATGCAAATAATTATGATATACCATTTAGATATCTAAGATATTACTTAGATAAAGATTTTTATGATAAAAATAAATATATAGATATAAATACAGATGAGAAAGACTTTGTCTATGAAATATTTAGTGTCTTTACAATTAAAGATGATTATAGATACTTAGATATTAGTTTTCCTTTAGAAAAAGACTTTTTAAATCACTTAGAGTATTTAAAAAGCAAATCAATTTATGGTACTTCCACTAGTTTATCTTCTAGTGATAGTATAATAACACTACAAACGTGTTTATTAAAAGATGATGCACTAATAATTATATGTGCAAAGAAAATTAAATAGGAGGGTTTTATATGAAGAAAAGATTTATGAAATATATCTATACTATTGCAGTTATAACAACAGTTGTATTATCTTTTCCAATTAATGTTATTGCAAGCACTTTAAATGATAACTATTCAAATGTGGATATAAGATATAATGAAAATAGTGTAGGTGATGTAAGTGAAAAAGGTGGTGTTAAATTAACTAAGACAGTTAGTAAAATAGATAATACTGATGATGAATTTTTAGTTAATTTAGAGCTTAAGGGTAAAAATACTGAGACAACACAAAGTACAGAAGCAACTCCATACATAATGTTTGTTGTGGATAGATCTGGTACTATGGATGTTTCAATGTGCAAAGATGAAAGATATGGTAGTTGTTATGATTATAATGAATATACTAGATTTGATTTAGCAAAAGAAGGTGCTATTAATGCATCAAAATCAATTCATGAAAAGTATAATAATGCACAGATAGGATTAATAACATTTGGGGAATCTCCAGACGTTTTGCTAGAAAGAGGTTTTTCTAATAGTTCTTTAACTAACAAAAATTTTAGTGAGGGTGTATATGGATATACTCCAACTGATGAGGCTTTAGAAAAAGCCAAAATAGAATTATTAAAGAAGAAATCAAATGCATCAAGTTTGCATGTGATATTACTTAGTGATGGTGCACCAGAAGATTATACTGGTACAGAAAAACCAACTAAAAGAGCATTAGCTAAGGCTGAAGAATTAAAAGAAAATGGTATTGAAATATTTTCTATTGCATTTGGTTTTGGTTATAGTGAAGATGAAAGCAAAGAGACATTGACTAAAATAGCTTCTAGTCCGTCAATCACTCATTATTTTGATGCAGCTAACTATGATAATTTAACTAAAAGTTTTAGTACAATTGTAAATAATATAAAAGTTTCAGCACTAGCAGGTACTAAAGCTACTATTACTGATACTATAAGCGATGGATTTACTTATGTAAGTGGTAGTGCTAATCCAAGTAGTGCAACAGTAAGTGAAAACGTTATTAAATTTAACGTAGGAGATATTACTGAAAATGGTACAATAGTAAGCTTTAGAATAAAAGCTAATAAGGATAATATGCCTAAAACAAGTGATAATTGGCATCCAACAAATGATGTAGTAAATAACGGGGTAAACGTAAATTATGATGATGCTAGTGGAAAAAATACTACAAAAAGTATTTTAAAATCTACAGAAGTATACTATAAATCAAAATTAAATTATACAATTAATTATTATAAAGATAGCACCTATAATGATCCTTTTGATACTGTGTTAGGTAATGCTTTCAAAGGAGATATTGTAAATGTTTCATTTGATAATATACCAAAAGGTTATACAAATAATAGTAGTAACATAACATCATTTGAAGTAGATGAAGATAACATGATTATTAATATTATCTATAATAAAAAGAAATTAAGTTATATTGTAGAATATTATGAAGATGAAACTAAAATATCTAACGATAGTGATAATAGATTTGATGAAAATGTTTATTTTGGAGATAAAATAGGAGAAGAATTAATAAATAAAAATAAATATAAGAACTTTGGATATCAAGATGGTGTTATAAAATCTGATATGCCGTATGAAATTAAAGAAGAAAATAACATAATTAAAGTATGTTATGAAAGAAGATATGATATGTCTTACACTGTTAGATATATAGATTATGATACTAATGAAAATCTTTATGAAAATAAAATTGTAAGTGATAGAACATATAATAAAACATACGAAGAAGAAGCAAAGGAAGCTCCTAACGGATATAAATTAGTAAGTGATAAAAGGCAAACTATTACGTTAGATTCTGATAATAAAGTATTAACATTTTATTATCAAAAAAGAAATGATATGTCTTACATAGTTAGATATGTAGAATTAGTGGGTAATAATGAAGTAGAATTACTTGATAGTAAGACTGTAACTAATAAAACATATAACAAAACATATGAAGAGGAAGCAAAAGAAGCTCCTAACGGATATAAATTAGTAAGTGATAAAAAACAAACTATTACGTTAGATTCTGATGGTAAAGTATTAAAGTTCTATTATGAAAAAAGAAATGATATGTCTTATACGGTTAGATATATAGATTATGATACAAATGAAAGTATTATTTCTGATAAAGTAGTTGAAAACAAGATATATAATGAAGAAATAGAAGAATTTGCTGAGTATCCATATGGATATAACCTAGTAAGTGAAAATGTTCAAAGGTTTAAACTAGACTCTGATGGTAAAGTAATAACTTTCTATTATAATAAGATTAAAGCTAAATATGTAGTTAGATATTTAGAAGAAGAAACAAATCTTGAAATATTACCATTTATTAAAAAAGAAGGAAACTTAATAGATAAAGTTACAGAAGAAGCTAAAAATATTAAAGGATATGATTTAGTAAGTGATGATAAAGTTACTATAGAACTTAACAAAGAAGAAGTATCTGAAATTATATTCTACTATAAAAAGAAAGATATAAATTATACTGTTAAATATTTAGATAATGAAACAAAATCTGAAATAGCACCTAGTGTTAAAAAAGAAGGTAAATATTTAGATGAAGTAACAGAAAAGTCTATTAATATTGATGGATATAAATTAGTTTCATTTAATGAAGTTAAAATAAAATTAGATGAAGAAAATAAAACTATATTATTCTACTATGAAAAAGAAAAAGTAGAAGTTAAGGAAGTTGTAAAAACTGGAGTAAATGATGATAATAATTACTTATTATTAACATTGTTATTTAGTGCAATAACTTCACTTGGTTATGTTTTAAAGAAAAGATTTAATTAATGAAATTAGAGTTTAAGCTCTAATTTTTTCTTTTTAATCATAATATTAGTTGGATGATATTATTGAAAGTAATTAGTGATAACAAGGTAGCTATATATTCATATGAGAAATTAAAAGAAGTATTGCAAGGTGATAATAATTAATCTATTATATATTTAGCAAGTAATATAACTATTTTAGGTGGTATAAATATATCTAAGACTAAGTTAAATGTTAATATTGATGGTACTTATGATAATATAGTTTATACATTAGAATATAAAAAAAGTGCTAGTGCATCTGATACAAATAATGCATCTTCTAATACTTTAAAGGTAATAGATATAGGTACACTATTATAATTACCAACAACAGTTACAGTATTACTTAGTTCACTTTCCATATTTCCTTATTATGATTTACTATTAAAAATATTTATAATGATAAGATAATTGATATTATATTTATAACAAAGCAATTAATAAATTTCCAAGCATAACAGTTTTTATAGGTTGTAGAAAACTCTTGTAATCGAAAGTTTGTAAACTTGTTATAATTATCTTTTGAGAAGATGTATTAGTTACTTTAATATATATTGATGTTATATTTTAAGCATGTAAGAAAACATGTAAGATATACGCAAGATAATTAATAAAAAATTCTTCTTTTATTATGCACATTTTCATAAGCTTATACTGGGTGATACTTTTGAATACAAAAAAAGCTGATGCTAAATTAAAATTATTTGTTATTATAGTATTTATTGTTTTTATAGTTATAATACTTAAAGTGTTTTATATACAAGTATTTGAGTATGATAAACTAAATAAAAAAGCTAGTGATTTATGGAGTCGTAATTTACCAGTTGAAGCTGATAGAGGAAAGATATATGATAGAAATGGAGTAGTACTTGCAGATAATGTAACTACTACATCACTTGTTTTAATACCAAGTCAAATAAAAGATAAAAAGTATGCTTGTAAAAAACTTTCTGAAATATTAAATGTATCTTATGATACCATGAGAAGTCATGTATATAAAAATACCAGTATAGAGCGAGTTCATCCCTTTGGAAGAAGACTTAGTTATGAAATTGCAAATAAGATAGAAAAACTTAATATAGAAGGAGTTTATTTAGTTAGAGAATCAAAAAGAAATTATCCATATGCATCAATGCTATCACATACTTTAGGCTTTGTTGGAATAGATAATCAAGGATTATCTGGTATAGAACTTGAGTATGATAAATACTTAACAGGAAGTTATGGTGCAATTAAATATTTTTCAGATGCAAAGGGAAATAAATTATCTTTATCACAAATTTATGAAGCACCACAAGATGGAGTTAATATAACTCTTACAATAGATTATAATATTCAAGCTAGTATGGAACGTGAATTAGATAATGTAATGACAAAATATGAACCAGAAACAGCTCTTGCACTTGCAATGGATCCTAATACTGGAGAAATACTTGGAATATCTTCAAGACCTAATTTTGATGCTAAAGATTATAAAAATTATAGCATAGAGGTATTAAATAGAAACTTACCTATATGGGCTACTTATGAACCAGGATCTACTTTCAAGATAATTACGCTTGCAGCATCTTTAAATGAAAAATTAGTAGATTTAGATAAAGATACGTTTTATGATGCTGGATCCGTTAAGGTTGCAAATGCTAAGATAAGATGCTGGAAATCAGGAGGTCATGGACATCAAACATTTTTGCAGGTTGTAGAAAATTCTTGTAATCTTGGAGTAAATACAGGAACATATTTGAATTTGAAGAAAAACTTGCAAATAATATAAATTGTAGAGCCAAGTTTGAGGTTTACTCTACTTATAATCTTATTTATAATGGAGTAAAGTATTCTAATAATGAATGTTTGAAGATGAATAAAAATACTAAAACTATATCTTGTGTTGATGGTGAAGCACAAAAAAGGAAATTAAAATTATTAAATGTAGATACAAGTTGTCATAAAAATATAATATATAATAAAAAAGATATTGCTATTAGACTTTTTGATGAATTTGATAAACAAGTATTAAATATCAATAATAGTATTAAAAGAAATTATTTAATGAAAAATGTTGCTTATAAATTAAATAAAAAAATTATTGAAGTACAAGTTAATCAATCCGATATATTAATTTCTTTTTATAAAGATATAAAACAATTTGATAATCTTAATAAACTATCTATTAGAAAAGGATATGAAAATTCAACTTTATGTTATTACATTAAAATTACAGATTTAAATGAAATAGCATATTTAATTGAATTATGTAACAAGTTATATAGTTATTTATCAGAATCTAAATTAGATCCAATAGATAAGCTATATAATCAATTATCTATTAAAATTAATTCTATTGGTAGTAATGTTACTTCTCATACTACTAACAAAGGATTAATGTTTAAAAATAGAAGAAATTTTACTATTATTTCAAAAAAGAAATATGGTATTTATATTAGATTATTGAATGTTGAAGATAATAGCAATATTCTTAATGTTGTTGGTAGAACTACGTATGAGCCCTTATGTAGATATTTTAAAATTAAAGAAAAAAAAAGACATAGATATAATTATGCCATATATCGTTAAAAGTTATGAAATATCAAAATATAACTCAGTAGATCTTAAAAATAATTTTATTGAATTATATTATTCAGAGAAAAAATGAATGTACATATTTATATAAAAGAATGATGTATGCTATAATGTAATTAAAGAGTGGAGTGAAGTAGTATGAAAGAAATATTATATAATTATGATAATTTAAAATTAGAAGATATTGATGAGGTTGTTACTAGAACAAAAGGTTTGATAATTAATAGAAATAATGAAATAACTTTAGGTTATTCTCATCAAACTTACCAATTTCCAGGTGGGCATTTAGAGGATGGTGAAAGTTTAGAAGAATGTTTATTAAGAGAAATAGCAGAAGAAACTGGAATAGAAATAAAAGATGCTAAATTAAAACCATTTGAAAAAATTACATATTATAGTAAAAATTATCATGGATCTGGTAAAAATAGAAAAAATGAAATCTATTATTACATTATTAAGACTGATGCTAAATTTGATATGAACAATTCAAAATTAGATGATTGGGAAAAAGATGGTAATTTTACTGTTAAAACTTTCCCAATTGAAAACGTTGAACAAGTATTAATAGATAGCATACCTGATAATCCAATAAATAAGGTGATTGTTGAAGAAATGCTAGATATTTTTAAAGAATATAACAAAATAATTAATATGGATAAAGATTAATATGAAATATTTAATTGCAATTGATAGTGATGGTACATTAAGACATTCTGATGGTAATATCTCTGATAAAACAAAAAAAATTATCAAAAAGGTTGTGGACTGTGGAAATATTGTTGTTATTTGCACTGCAAGACCTAGATATTATACATTAAAGATTTCAAATGAAGTGGGTTTAAATGAATATTTAATATCATCAAATGGTACAGAAATCTATGATAACGTTAATAAAAAAAATATTTATTCTACATATTTACCAAAAGAGGAATGTAAAATAATATATCAAGAAACAAAGAAGCTTGGGCTTAGAGTTATGTTCGTAGCAGAAAATACTGAATATGTAACAATGTTTACTAGAAATGATTCACAGATTTTATTAGATGATAATAATGCATATATATTATTAAAAAAAGAGATAAAACAAATTATGATTATTAGCAAAGAAAAAGAATTAGTTAAAAAATATAAATCATCAATTGAACAAAAATCTAATTTATGTGTTGTTGATTCATCAAGAGAGGACAAAGAAGAATTATGGTTTAGTGTGATTAGTTCTAATTCATCAAAAGGTAATTCTTTAAAAGTATTAGCAAGGTACTTAAATATTCCTATAAAAAATACTATAGCAATTGGTAATGATAATAATGATATATCTATGATTGATATTGCTGGTATTGGAGTTGCTGTTGAAAATTCAACTGACCAATTAAAAAAGCATGCTGACTATATTACTAAAAGTAATGATGAAGATGGTGTCGCTGATTATTTAATTAAATTTTTGAATAATAATTATTGAACAAGAAAAAATCTTGTTTTTTTCATATTTACTAATAATTTTAATAAAATTAAATGGGAGGTAAGTATGGAAAAAATAATAAAAGAATTAAAATTAATAATCAATAAAGAGTTATATCAAAAAGGTAAAATAACATTTGAAGAATTTAAATTAGCAAACGAAAAAATAATGAAAGAACAAGAAAATGAATATTGTAAAAACTAGAAGTGAATTATTACTTGGTAAAACCATTTTTGATATGAATCTAAATGTTGGTTATTATGCGAGAGTATCTACTGATAAAGATGATCAATTAAATAGTTTAGAAAATCAATCTAATTATTTTAAGGAAATGATAAATGAAAATAAGAATTGGAATTTAGTTGGAGAATATATTGATGAAGGTATAAGTGGAACTAGTATAAAAAATAGAGATAATTTTTTAAGAATGATTGAGGATTCTAAAACTGGAAAACTTGATTTAATAGTTACAAAAGAAATATCTAGATTTTCTAGAAATGTAATTGATAGTATAAAATATACAGAAGAACTACTTAATAACGGAACAGTTGTGTTTTTTATAAGTGACAATATTAATACAATATATCCAGATAGTGAATTTAGGTTAACACTTATGTCATCCCTTGCTCAAGATGAAGTAAGGAAATTATCAGAAAGAGTTAAATTTGGAATAAAAAGAATGATTAAAGATGGAAAAGTAATTGGTGGTAATTTAACTGGATATTATAGAAAAAATGGAAAAATGATTATTAATGAAGAAGAAAGACCAATTATTGAAACATTATTTAATTTATATGTAACTGGAAAATATTCATTTGAAAAAATAGCGGATATTTTATATAAGAAAGGATATAAAAATAAAAATGGGAAAGTTTATTCAGGTACTACATTAAAAAAATTTCTAACTAATCCTAGATATAAGGGATATTACACTGCTAATCTAACAAAAGTAGAAAGTTATAAGACACATAAAAAAATTAAAGTTCCAAAAGAAGAACATATAATTTATAAGACAGACTTGATCGAACCAATAATATCTGAAGAGTTATGGGATAAAGCTAATTTAATATATCAAAAAAAACATAAAGCAAGAAATACTCATATAACTTTAAGCCAAAAAGTGCTTGATGATTCTAGATATACTTTTAAATTAATATGTTGTGATCATAATGAAATATTTGTAAGATGCGCTGGGTCAAATAGGAGAAGCAATCCTACTTGGGTATGCAAAAAATATAAAAATGAAGGGGTGCTAGTTTGTGAATCTCCAATTATTAGGGAGAAAAAACTAGATGAATTATTAGAAAATATAATAAGTAGTTATATGAAAGAATATTTAAAAATTATAGCTAATGAAATGATTAAACTTTATAATGAAGTTTTAATTATATCAAATAATAAATTAAAAATAGAATTAGAAAAAAAACTTGAGGAATTAATAAGTCATAAAGATAAATTGATTAATTTAAATCTATCTAAAATTATTTCAGATGATGATCTAAAAAATAAATTAACTAAAAATGGATTAGAGATAAGCAAAATAAATACTCAATTAAAAAATATTAAAGAAGATATTGATATATCATCAAATATTAATGTTATAGAAAAAGAAATAAAAAATATTATAAATGTTAAATATAATTTAAATACTTTTGTTAATTTATTAATAGATAAAATTATAGTTATAAAATTAGATACTAGATACAAAATGAATTTAAAAATATATTTTAAAGATGGAAATATAAAAGAAGTTTTATTTGAAAATTAAATAATATGTCGAACTTATTTTTTTAGCCAGAAATCCCGTTCCCGAGAACCCTGGATTTGTTGAATTAGGGAATAGACTTGGTAAAGAAAAATTATTTTCTTATATTGAAAAGTTTGGTTTTGGTAAAAAAACAGGTGTTGATTTAAATGGAGAGGCTACTGGAATAATATTTAATTTAGATAAGGTAGGGCCTGTTGAACTTGCTACAACAGCGTTTGGTCAAGGTGTATCAGTTACTCCTATACAACAAGTTACAGCAGTATCAGCAGCAATTAATGGGGGCATTTTATATAAGCCATATATAGTTAAAAGTTTAAATGATCCAGAAACTAATTCAGTTATTAAAGAAAATACCAAGAAGAAAGTAAGACGTGTAATAAGTTCTGAAGCATCTAATGAAGTAAGACGTGCTCTTGAAAGTGTTGTAACTAATGGAAGTGGTAGAAATGCATACATTGAAGGATACAGAGTAGGAGGTAAAACTGGTACAGCGCAAAAGGTAGAAAATGGTGCTTACTTAGTTGGTAATTACATATTATCATTCATAGGATTTTTACCAGCAGATGATCCTAAAGTAGTAGTATATGTTGCAATAAATAATCCAAAAAGAGTAGTTCAATATGGTGGAGTTGTATCAGCGCCTGTTGCTAAAAAGATATTAACTGATTCTATATCAGCACTTAATATAGAAAAAAGGAATGTAAATACAGAAAAAAAGTATAACTGGGATGATAAAAAGTATTATGTAGTAGAAAATGTAGTTGGCAAAACGCCTAAAGAGGCAGCTAAAATACTTTCTAAGTATAATATTGAATATAGTGGTAGTGGAAATGTTGTTGTTTCACAATCGCCAGAAGCAGGTGTTAAACTTACAGAAGAAAGTACGGTAAGATTAATGCTTGGAAATTAAAATGTATAGAAGTGTAAACATAAAAATGAAAAAAATAGCCATTATATAAATAAGTTTACATATTTGTTAAAAAGTAGTAAAAAAGATGGTTAAAAATTATAAAAAATATAGTATAATTAAAGGGCAAAGAAAGGTGATAATATGTATATATTAACAAAATCAGCTTTGGCATTGATGATAGGTTTTATTATATCAACTATAATGGGATATTTTTTAATACCACTATTAAAAAAACTAAATGCTGGTCAAAGAGTAAGTGTATTCGTAGGAGAAAGCCATAAAAAGAAAAATGGTATACCTACTATAGGAGGATTAATATTTATAATTCCAGCTTTTATTACTATAATGATTATGTATATTACTAAGAAGATAAATATTAATAGTAATTTATTAATAGTATTATTTGTATTTGTTGCATATGCTATTTTAGGTTTTATAGATGATTTTTTAAAGATTAAGCGTAAGAAAAATGAGGGCGGATTAACCGAGATTCAAAAACTTTTTGGACAAGTTTTAATAGCTATTGTATTTTTCTTTATATATATGAAAAGTGGATCAGAGCCACTACTTTGGTTTCATGCTTTTAATTTAAAAGTTGATATTGGATGGTTATATGGATTTTTCATATTATTTATGTTAGTTGCATCGTCTAATGCTGTTAATATAACAGATGGCTTGGATGGATTAGCTGGTGGCCTTTCATTTATAGCAACCTTTGTACTTGGAATTATTACATGGAATACTAAATGGCTTGCAGGATTTGAAGATATTGCAATATTCTGCTTTATACTTGATGGATGCTTGTTAGGCTTCTTGGTATATAATACATATCCTGCTAAAGTATTTATGGGAGATACAGGATCTCTTGCAATAGGAGGAGTATTAGCATCAATTGCAATTCTTACAAGACACGAAATAACTTTTGCAGTAATAATGGGTGTATTTGTACTTGAAACTTTGTCAGTAATACTTCAAGTATTATCAATATGGGTATTTAAAAAGAAATTATTTTTAATGACACCACTTCATCATAATTTTGAAAAAATGGGATGGAGAGAACAAGACATAGTTAAACTATTTTGGATAGGCGGTCTTATCCTAGGAACACTTGCATTAGTATATGGTGCTTGGTTATAAAAGGTTAGAGTTAGTACTTTGATCTTTTTTTTGTATGTTAAATAAGTTATTGCAAATAATATTAAAGAGATAAATAATTAACTAACGTTTTGACTAGGTGTTTAACAAATAGTATTTATCTTATAATTTTTGTGTAAGGTGGTGCTAAAAAAGTGCCATTAAAAAATGATTTAAGAGAAGACTTTAGAAACAATTTAAGATACTATAGATTTAAAAATAAATTTACTCAAGAAGATTTAGCAGATAAAGTGGGATTAACCGATAAATATATAAGTGATTTAGAAAGAGGTGAGTTTTCTCCTAGCTTTGAAAAAATTTCAGAACTTGCAATAGCACTTAACATAGAACCTTATAAATTATTAAAAGATGAAAATGATATGGAAAATATGCCAAATAGGCTTGATAAGATAACAAAAACTAGAAAAAGAAAGCCTAGAATTTAATAATATAAAATTACAATCCTCTTTTTGCTTTACATAATATTTTACTTTACTTGCATACATTATTTTATTTTGATACTATTATAAAGGTGGTATTATGAAAGAAGTGTTTTTAAACGTAGATAACTTAAAAAAAGATGATATAGATGAAGAAGTAATAAGAGTTAAAGGACTTATTATAAATAGTAAAAAAGAAATATTACTTGGTTATGCAAATAATATATATCAATTTCCAGGAGGACATTTAGAGTTTGGTGAGACTATAAAAGAATGTCTTAAAAGAGAAATAAAAGAAGAAACTGGTATGGAAGTTGACTTAAGTTTAATTAATCCATTTATGATGATTAAGTACTATACAAAAAACTTTTTTAATTCTGGTAAAAATAGATGTAATAAGATATATTATTTTGTTATTAATACAGATAATTTAATTAATTTAAAAGAAACTAATTACACTAAAGAAGAAAAAGAAGGTAATTATACCGTTAGATATATTAATTTAAGTGATGTAGAAGAAGAATTAATAGATAATGCTAATAAATATCCTAGAAATAAGAATATAGTATATGAAATGTTACAAGTAATAAGTGAATATATTAATCAAAATAGATGATAGAATGTATTTAAATAAATATGTTCTTTTTTTATATTTATAAGAATACTTTTAAATAGAAAGTGTGGTGAAATATGAAAAAAAGACTATATGTACCTTTAATATTAACTATTATAGTAACTTGTATATATGGAATAGTTATGATATATTCAGCATCAAGTGTATGGGCACAGTATAAGTTTAATAATAAATATCATTATGTTATAATGCAAAGTTTATTTTTTATAGTTGGTATTATATTAATGATTATAATAAGTAAGATAGATTATAAATATTATTTAAAGAAATCTAATTTAATACTTTTAATATGTTTTATACTTTTAGTTCTTGTTTTAATACCTGGTATTGGAACTGTTAGAAATGGTTCTAGAAGCTGGTTTGGAATAGGAGGACTTGGTATTCAACCTAGTGAGTTTATGAAACTATCTTTAATTATTTTTACTAGTAAATATATATATAATAATCCTAAGTCTTTAAGATATGTTAAAAGTGGAGTATTACCCATACTTATGATTACATTTTTTGCTTTTTTTCTTATTATGCTTCAACCAGACTTTGGTACTGGTACAATTTTGGTTATGACAATTATAGCGATGCTTTTTGTATCTGGTTGCCCTTTATCATTCTTTATTAAAATAGGAATGCTTGGTATGGTAGGGGTAGTATTTCTTATTTTAATGGCACCTTATAGAGTAAATAGAATAGTAGCTTTTTTAAATCCATGGAGTGATCCTCTAGGTACTGGGTTTCAAACAATACAGTCTTTATTTGCAATAGGTCCTGGTGGGTTATTTGGACTTGGATTTGGTAATTCAATTCAAAAGCATTTTTATTTGCCAGAACCACAGACAGATTTTATATTTTCTATAATATCAGAAGAATTAGGTATAATTGGAATAATAAGCGTAGCATTTTTATTTTTAGTAATAATTTTATTAAGTATTAAAATTGCTATTAAAGCTCCAGATTCATTTTCTAAATTTTTAGTGTTTGGTATTATATTTCAGCTTTCTTTCCAAGCTCTTCTTAATTTATCTGTAGTAGTTGGATTAGTACCAGTAACAGGTGTTACATTACCATTTTTTTCTTATGGTGGAAGTAGCCTGTTTATTAGCTTAATAGGTATGGGTATAATACTTAATATAGCTAAATCAATAAATAATTAAAGTTTATAAAGGAACTCTATAAGAAGATAGTATCATGTATTAAAATCACCAACAATCGATAACTTACTAAACAAAATTGACAAAAAGAGAAAAGTATCTTGAAAACATTGTATATAACGAATTAATATCAAGAGGATATAATGTGGAAGTAGGTACACTAAAAACTGGGCAAATTAATTTTATAGCAACAAGATTTGAAGAAAAAAAGTATTTTCAAGTTACATTTCATTTAAATGATGACATTATTGATAGAGAATTTGGTATATATAATAACATTCAAGATAATTATCCAAAGTATGTTATATCTAATGATACTTTTGATTTTTCTCAAAATGGAATAATTCATAAAAATATTATTGACTTCTTATTAGATAAATAAATTAGGAGTAATTTTAATTATTTTTAATAAACATGTAAATTATCCACAAAATTCCAAAAAATGCTATAAATTTTAAAAAAAATATTGACAACATTTTATTTTGTGGTACAATTGAATTAACCTAGATTGTAGTTATAAGGGATAACCAATTTAAGAAGAGAAAGTTTTTTCTTCTTAAATGATTAGGGTTATTTATTATAATAGTCGTAATAGACTTTAGGAAAATGGCAAAGGGTCAATCTTATTTGAATCTAGGTCTTACAATTGTAAATGAGAAAGAAAACTCATAAGAATAAGATGCTACGTTAAATACTGATAATATTTAAAAATGAATTTAGAGTTTGTCTATATTCAGAGTAGTTTTTCATTCAAAACTAGAAGAGTAATGGTTTTATCAGAGCTGTTACTTTTTTATTTTGTAAATTTTGTTTTTTAAAGAGTTTTTGTGCATATAATTATGATATAATGATAATAGTAGGTGATAGAAAATGAGAGTAATTATTTCTGCAGGAGGAACTGGTGGTCATATTTATCCAGCACTTGCAATATTAGATAAGATAAAAGAAAAGGACAAAGATGCTAAGATTTTATATATTGGTACGACAGATAGAATGGAAAAAGATATAGTTCCTAAAGTTGGCTTTAAGTACAAAGGAATAAATGTTAAAGGGCTTAAAAGAAGTCTTTCTCCGTCTAATATTAAGAGTATGTTTTTATTTATAAATGCTATTTCTAAGTGTAAAAAAATAATAAGGGATTTTAAACCAGATGTAGTAATTGGAGTAGGAGGATATGTTTCTGCACCAGTTATTTATGCTGCTAAAAAACTTGGTGTTAAATGCTGCATTCATGAACAAAATTCTATATTTGGAATAACTAATAAATTTGCTCTAAAATTTGCTGATAAAGTGTTTGTATCTTTTAAAAGTTCTAAAGATTATGTACAAGATAAAAGTAAAGTAATATATACTGGTAATCCAGTAAGTGAGGGTGCATTTAAAAAAGCACCATATAAAAAGGAAGAATTTGGTCTTTCTCCTAATAAAAAACTAGTATTAATAGTAATGGGTTCTTTAGGATCTAAAACTATTAGTGATAAGATGAAAAAATTACTTACATTATTTAATAATAAAGACTATGAAGTTATGTTTGTAACTGGTAAGAATTATTATGATGAGTATAAAAAAATAAAGTATACAAGCAATATAAAAATAGTTCCTTATGTAAATGACTTAGTAAGATTACTTAAGAAGACTAATTGTTTAGTATCTAGAGCGGGAGCTTCTACTTTAAGTGAAATAGCAAGTGTTAATGTACCATCTATCTTAGTACCTAGTCCATATGTTACAGAAAATCATCAGTATAAAAACGCTATGGATTTAGTAAGAGAAGATGCAGCTCTTTTATTAGAAGAAAAAGATTTAGAAGGAGATACACTTCAAAGAATGGTAGAAAAAATACTTAATGATAAACCATTTACAAATAAAATGAAAAATAATTTAAAAAAGTTTGAAGTTAATAATAGTGCAACAATAATATATGATGAAATTGTAAAGTTAGTAGGTAATAAAGATGAAAGAAATAATTAGTTATATTAAAAAGAATAATATTGGTAGTTATAAAACTGATGTTTTATTAAGTTCATATACTACTTATAAAGTAGGTGGGGTATGTAAATTATTAGTATATCCTAAAAATACTGATAAGCTTATTTTATTAGTGCGTAAGTTAAAGGAAGATAATATTAAGTATAAAGTTATTGGTAATGGTTCTAATCTTATTTTTAGTGATAAATTATATGATGGTGTAATAATTAAGTTGGATTCATTTGATAAAGTTAAAATAAAAGATACTATTATAGAAGCTGATGCTGGTGTAAGTTTAGTTAAACTTTCTTATCTTGCTTTAAAAGAAGGTCTTTCTGGACTTGAGTTTGCATCTGGGATACCAGCTACTATTGGTGGGGCTGTATTTATGAATGCTGGAGCTTATAAATCAGATATGGGATATATTGTAAGTGAAGTTAAAGTGCTAGATTCATCTTTAAATATAAAGACGTTATATAATAGTGATATGCATTTTAAATATAGATCATCTTTTCTTCAAAAAAATAGAGACTATATTTGCCTTTCAGCTAAATTAGTATTAAAAAATGGAAATAAAAAAGAAATAAAAGAACTTATGGAATCAAGAAGACAAAAAAGACTTTTAACGCAGCCACTAGAGTATCCATCAGCGGGTTCTGTATTTAGAAATCCTATAGATAACTTTGCGGGTAAATTAATAGAAGATTGTAACTTAAAGGGTAAGAAAATCGGTGGTGCAAAGGTAAGCTTAAAACATGCTAATTTTATTATTAATAATAACAATGCTAAAGCAAGTGATATTAGAGATTTAATTATGTATGTACATGATAAAGTAAAAGAAGAAACTAAGTATGATTTAAAAATAGAACAAGAATTTGTAAACTGGGAGTAGTATATGAAAAAGACGAAAAAGAAAAGAAAATTAAAAAAGATAAGATTTTTATTTTTACTATTTTTTATAGTAGGAATTTCTTTTGCGTTTATTAAATTATTTGATGTTAGAATATATAGTATTAAAATTAAGGGTAATAAAATCCTAACAGATCAAGAAGTAATAGAGACAGCTAAGTTGGAAGATTATCCATCATTTTTTGAGACTCTTTCATATACTATTAAAAAAAGATTGCTTAAAAATAATTATATAGAAAGTGTTAAAGTAACTAAAGGATTTCTTTCTGTTAATATTACTATAAAAGAAAAAAAGATACTTTATATAGATAAAGAAACAAATTATAAATATACTTATAATTCTAAATTTAAAGATGATAAAAGTATATGTGTTCCTTATTTAATAGGAAGTGTACCCGAGGGTAAAATGAAACGATTTATAAAAGCTATGAATAAAATAAATAGTGATATGATATGTCAAATGTCTGAGATTAAATATGATCCAAATGATATAGATGAAGATAGATATTATGTATATATGAATGATGGTAATAGTGTTTATTTAACTGTTAATAAGTTTGATAAAATAAATAAATATAATACTATACTTGAAAAAATTGGTAAGCAAAATGGTACATTATATTTAGATTATGGGGATTACTTTGAAGCAAAGTAGTTCTTTTTTTACTTTTTGCTTTCAAAATTAAAAATTATATAGTATAATATTCTTGGATAATAAGCATATGAGGAAAGGAGCTAATTTTTATGAAGAAAATATATACTAGTTTGGATATTGGCTCTGATACTATTCGTATTTTAGTTAGTGAGTATTTTAAAGATAAATTTAGAGTGCTTGCTGTATCTTCTGTTAGATGCAAAGGATATAAAGCTGGTATAATTACTGATGAAGCTCTTTTTTTAGAAAGACTTAAACTTGCAATAGATGATATTAATTCTAGAATAGATGTTAACATTAAAAAGGTTATTTTAACTATACCAGCAGTTAATGCAGAATATAATTTAGTTCATGGTAATACTCCAATAGTAAATGATGAAAAAATGGTTACCGAAAAGGATATGATAAGAGTTCAAAATTCAGTTATAAATGAAATACCTCCTAATATGGAACTTGTAAATGTAACTCCTATAGATTTTACTATATATGAAAATGGCTCAGAGATAGAAACTCTTAAGAATCCTAAGAATAAAATATGTGATAGACTTGGAATAAGAGCTATGTTGGTTACAGTACCTAAAAGTGTAATTATTCCTATTATTAAGATGGTAGAAGAATCTAACCTAGAGGTTGTGGATTTAATATTAGAACCTATTTGTGATTTTGAAGAGGTTAAAGCACAAGAATTTTTAGATTGTGCTACTTGTTTAATAAACATAGGAAGAGAAACTACTACGGTGTCGGTATTTAATAAGGGTATTATAACTAACAGTTCAATACTTAATATTGGAAGTAGGGTAATTGATGATGATATTTCATATATTTATTATACTTCTCGTAAAAATGCTAGGAAAATAAAGGAAAATTTTGGTATAGCACATCCTAATTATGCTAATAAAAATGAAACTTATGAAACAAGGGATGTTAATGGAAAATTAATAAGTATAAATCAATATGAACTTTCTAAAGTTATAAATAAAAGACTTGTAGAAATCTTAAATGTTGCAAAAAATGAACTAAAAGTATTAACAAATAAACAAATTCGTTATATAATGGTACTAGGTGGTATAACAGATATGCCAAGTATAAATTTTGCTATAGCTGATGTTTTAGGTAGTACTGCTAGAAATTATACACTTAATACTTTGGGAATTAGAAAAGCAAGGTTTATTACATCAATTGGTGCAATAAAGCACTTTGTTTATAAGATAAAATTAAGGGGAAAAGAATATACAATGTTTAGTAGCGATGATATTGATCAAATGATACATAGTAAAGCTAAAATTGGTAGAAGTGATTCAATATTTGGAAGATTTTTTAGCTACTTTTTTGACAATTAAGGAGGAAATAAGATGTTTGGTTTACCAGTAGATCAATTAGCAAAGATAAAAGTTATAGGTGTTGGTGGTGGAGGCGGAAACGCTGTTAACCGTATGATAGAATGTGGTGTTAGAGGAGTTGAGTTTATAGTAGCTAATACTGACTTACAAGTACTTAATTCATCTAAAGCAGAAATAAAAATACAAATAGGATCTAAAATATCAGCAGGACTTGGTGCAGGTGGAAGACCTGAGGTTGGAAGAGAAGCAGCTTTAGAATCTAAAAAAGAAATAGAAGAAGCTCTAAAGGGTGCTGATATGGTATTTATTACTTGTGGAATGGGCGGTGGAACAGGTACTGGTGCTGCACCTGTTGTAGCTGAAATAGCACAAGGACTTGGTGCTTTAACAGTTGCCATAGTTACTAAGCCATTTAGTTTTGAAGGTAAGAAGAGAATGGCACAAGCTATAGAGGGAATTTCTGAATTAAAAGAACATGTTGATACTTTAATTGTTATTCCAAATGATAAATTAAGAGAAATTATAGATAAGTCTACTCCAATGGTAGAAGCATTTCATGAAGTAGATAACATATTACATAGGGGTGTACAATCAATATCTGATTTAATTGCAGTAACTGGACTTATTAACCTAGATTTTGCTGATGTTAAGGCGGTTATGGAAAAGAGTGGTAATGCTTTAATTGGTATTGGTATGGGTACTGGAGAAAATAGAGCTGTTGAAGCAGCAAAACAAGCTGTATCTAGTCCTCTTTTAGAAACAGATATAACTGGTGCAACCGATGCAATTATAAATATTACTGGTGGCGCTAATTTAACTTTATTTGAAGCTGAAGATGCTGCTGAAGTAGTTAGAGCAGCCTCAAATAATGATATTAATCCAATCTTTGGAGCTGTTATTAATGAAAACTTATCAGATGAAGTTATTGTAACAGTTATTGCAACAGGGTTTGAAAAGGGAGAACAAAAAAGAATAGAAGCTGCAAATGCTAATAATCAAATGATGAATAATAGTATGCAAAGTGTTAATCAATCAAGAGCTAATAGTTTAATTGATGATGATGACGATGATGATGATATCCCTAACTTTTTAAAGAATAGAAGAAATTTTTAAACTACGTTTAGTAGTTTTTTTGATGGAGATTTTATGACTATAAGAGAACTTTATAAAACAGATTTAAATTATATAAATGAAATAGCTGATATTTATAGTGCGTGGTGGAGTAATAATAAGGATAAACAAAAGATAAAAGAAGATTTAGTATCTAGTTGTAATATAATTACAACTAAAATACTTTTAGATGGCACTTTACTTATAGGAGTAGTACAATTACTTACCGATGATAATATGAATTTAGAGTATACTCCTTATTTAGCTAATTTATATATAAAGGAAGATAAAAGAGGAAATAACTTATCTAAATTACTTATTATGGATATAATAAATACGTGTAAAAGCATGGGCTTTAATAAGCTTTATCTACATTCTAAACATATTAATTTTTATGAAAAGTATGGTTTTAAACTAATAAAAGAAGTTAATGGAAAAAGATTGTTTTCTTTAGATATATGAACATAATTAGACACTTTAATTAGTGTCTTTTTTTTATACTTATTAAGGGTGAATAATTTATGAAGATATATATAGATTTAATAATAATTATTAATTTTTTCTTTGATTTTATTTTACTTTTTTGTGTATCAATAATTCTTAAAAGAAATGTAAAAATAAAAAGAATTGTTTTAGCATCACTTATTGGAGGAATTAGTATAATATCTCTTTTTATACCATTTAATACTATCTCTTTATTTTTATTTAAACTATTTATATCTATCATAATGATTTTAACAGCTTTTTCTTATAAAAACTTTAAATATACTTTTGATAATTTTATATATTTATATGTAATAAGTATTTTTTTAGGAGGTTTTTTATATTTTTTAAATACTTCGTTTTCTTATAAAAATGTTGGATTAATATTCTTTCATAATGGACTTAGTATAAATATTATTTTTATTATTATAGCATCTCCAATTATTTTAGTTTTATATATAAAAAATAATAAAAAATTAAAAGAAGAGTATTCTAAAAAATATAAAGTATCTATTACTTTATTAAATGATAAAAAGCTTAATTTAACAGCCTTTTTAGATACTGGTAATAATATGTATGATCCATATAAAAATAGGCCTATTATTTTAATTAATAAGGCTGTTTTAAATGATTATAATCCACCTATTATATTAGTTCCTTGCAAGACTATTAATAAGAGTAGTTTAATACCTTGTTTTAAAATAAAAGAATTAGTCGTAAATGATAAGATTATTAAAGATAAATACTTAGTTGGTATAAGCGACAATAATTTTGATTGTCTTGGTGTAGAGTTATTATTACATAATAAATTAACAAAGGAGATATAAAGTATGAAAAGAATAATAGCATTTTTAAAAAAAATATTTTTAAAAATTAATTCTGTATTTTTTGTTGGAGCAACTGACATATTACCAGAACCATTAAGTAAGATTGATGAGTACAATTACTTAATTAAGGCACAAAATGGTGATATAGAGGCTAAAAATAAGCTTATAGAGCATAATTTAAGATTGGTTGTATATTTATCTAAAAAGTATGATAATACAAAAATAGATTTAGAAGATTTAGTTAGTATAGGTACTATTGGTTTAATTAAAGGTATTAATACATATAAAGTAGATAAAAATATAAAGCTTGCAACATATGCATCTAGATGTATAGATAATGAAATATTAATGTACTTAAGAAAAAATAAGAAAAGAAATGCTGATGTATCATTAGAAGAGTCTTTATCATATGATTCAGAAGGAAATGAACTACATTTAGAAGATATATTAGGTACAGAAGATGATATTGTAACTAAAAATATAGAAGATGATGATATGAAAAAGATATTAATAGAAGAAATAAATAAACTTCCTAAAAGAGATAAAGAAATAATATCACTTAGATATGGTTTGTTTGGTAAAAAGGAAATAACTCAAAAAGAATTAGCTAGAAAGCTTAATATATCGCAAAGTTATATATCTAGAATAGAGAAAAAAGTAATAAAAAAAATAAAAGAATCTATAAAAATATAATAAAATATGATATATTATTTTTACGAGGGTGAAAATATGTATAGTAAACTAATAGATTTATTAAACCATAAGATCGAGAGTTATGATAGTGAATTACGTAAAATTAACAAAGACATAAACGAAATAAAAGATTTATATGATATATTAAAAAAATATGATTTATATGATAGTTCAAGTATTATTGAAGCTGATGATGAAAAATCAAATAGGTTATATAATGTATTATATGAGTATAATAAGTTATCAATTAAATTATTAAATAAATTCGGTAGGTTAAGTTTATCTTATGAAAAAGAGTATAATAAAGATAATTTGTTGAGTAGAAGTTTAAGCATAAATGATAATATTTTCGATATGTTTAAACAAACAGCAAAGTATGAGGAAATTAATAACTTATGTGTTGAAATTATCTCATATAATAATAATTTTATAATTAATAGATATGAAGCTTTAATAAAAAGAAAAGAAGAAATTAAAAATGAGAAGAAACATTTCGAATATGCCAAAAGAAATATTAAAAGTAATTCATATTTAATACCTAGAGATATAGGAGTAATAAATAATTTAATATATGATGTTAGGGATGAAAAACTACAGAGTGAATTATATGATTTATTAAATAAATATATTATTAGTAAACTTCCTATAAAAAATAAAGAAAAAGAAGAAAAGATAAAAATAAAAATTGATAATTATATCTTTGTTGATGATTTAGATGTAAGGGATAAAAAGGAAGATAAATATAGTAGAATAAATGAAAATTATTTAATAGCACTTAGATGTTTTGATAGTTATGAAGATATTTCATTATTTTTAGACTCAATTAGAGATAAATTTGATATAAAAATAGTTATAGAAAAAATAATTAATCTATTAAATAAAGATGAAGAAAAGTTAAGACAGCATTTAATTAGATATTTAAATTCAAATCAAATTGATGACACTAAAGAAATAATTAAAGAAGATAAAAATATTTCAAATGAAATACTATTTATTGGTTTTTTAGAAAATAAAAACAAAGTTTTGAATGATTGTATTAAAAGTGATATACCAGATGAGTATTATGATGACATATATAAAGGATTAAATCTTATTAAGGAAAATGGTGCAGAAGGAAAAAGACAAAATATAGTTAGAAGAAAAAAGATATTTAAATTAAGAGTGAATTCTATTAGAATCACATATAAAAGACTTGCTAAAAATGTTTACATAATTCTAGGTATTTTTAAGAAAGATGATAAAGTCGGAAAAAATGTTATTGAAACTACAATAAGAAGAGATAAAGAGTTAGTGTTAGTTGAAAAATCAATTTTAGATTCTATGAATATAAAAGAGTTATGGAATGAATATATTATTCAAAATAACAAAATGTTTGATGAAATAAAAAGAGGATTAAAACAAGATAATACTTGTTTGAAAAGTACAAAAGTGTTATAGTTATAATAGAGGTGGGAATTTATGAATAATGATATTATTTTTGAGGAGTTTCCAGGAAATGTAGAACAAAGGAAAGAAAAGAAAAAAAGAAAAAGAGCATTACTTATTATACTTTTAATTAGTGTAGCACTTATTCTATCAATATTATCTACTTTGTTAAATTTGAAAATATTAAATAAGGGGTAACCCTTATTTTTAGTAAAAAATTACAAAAAAATACATAAATTATATTAGGGTGATTATTAATGAAAGAAGAATTTAAAAATTTCGTTAGAAAAAAACCAGAACTTATAAAATATGTTAATGATGGAAGTATGACTTGGCAAAAATTCTATGAGCAATGGAGTTTATATGGTGAAGATGACAAATACTGGAGTCAGTATAGCAAAAGTGCCATAAAAGAAGAATCAAAAAAAGAAGAGAGTTTTAATTTTTCATCAATAGGTGATATTATAAAGAAGATAGATATGGATCAAGTGCAAAAGGGAGTAAATAGTCTCCAGAAAATAATAGAGTTACTTCAAGGATTTACATTAGGTGCTGGTTCTACTAATACAAGTGATACTGGTTATAAGCCAAGACAATTGTTTAAAAAGTTTGAAGATTAATGCAAACAAATATTAAAATTCTTCTTGACTCAAACCCAGTATATAAAGAATACATTAGGACAAATTCATACTGGTATAAGATACTAAATAGAAATCCTAATGAAATAGATAATTTTATAAAAGAAGTAAAAGAAAAATATAAATTAAGAATGTCTGATAAGATAAATGATATAGTAGATAAAATAGATATGATAAATAGATTTATAAGTGTATTAAGGTGATAAGTATGATGAATAAAGTATTTAAAATAATAGATGATATAGAAAAAAGTGATATTAAAAAAAGATTAGATAGCATAAAAAAAGAAATACAATCTAATGAAGATATAAAAAAACTAATTAAAGATTTTAATGAAAAAAAAGAATTATATGAAAAATATAATTTAAAAGATGATTTTATAGCAGCTAAAAGTAAATTACTTTCTAATAGTATTGTAAGAGAATATATAAATATTCAAAATGAAATTAATTTGCTTTCTATGGAAATAAATAAGAAATTAAATGATATTAAAAAAGGTATTTAATTTATTCGATTGTCGAATTATGTCGTACGATTTTTAAAATTTATGAAAATGGTAAAATAGAATGCAGAAAATAAAATTCTGCATTT
>CAKPCU010000008.1 GCA_934148015.1 uncultured Bacilli bacterium | reverse complement strand
TATTTATGAACTTATTCCTGGTGCATATAAGGAAGGTACCTTAAAAGAGGTATTTAAGTACTTTATAATTGGTTTTGTTATAATGATATTAAGTCACTTTTTAATGAGTATATAGTTATTTATGAAAAAAATTAATTTAAGTCCCCTATCATTTATTATCTAATATAATAGGGGAGTATAGTATATAAACACATAAGCTAAATTTATGCTTTTTTTTAATTATTAGATGTATTATACTTCATATGTAGTTAATTAAATGATTAATTATATATAAAAATAGTTAAAATAAGACAGTATAAGCGTATTAGAAATAGAATTAGTATAAATATACTAAGTGAAGATTTAATATCAATCTAAGCTTTTATATCAAGTGAAGTAGTGTAATAGTTAAAGAATAAACATACTACGACATAAAAAAAGATAACTATATATTAGCTATCTTGTATTCAAATAATAAATGTTAACATAATATGTATTATACGAAGTACGATATAGTAGTTAACTATACATCACGAGACTGTATTTCAGCTATTTTAGCTAATACCTCTGATGCATTTTCTCTAGTTATTTCATTATATCCAAGTTCATGAAGAGCTTGTATCTTAGCTGAATTTATTTCTTCAGTTCTACTTAACTTTTCTTCGTTCTTATGTTCTATTTCGGCAACAAATTTCTTATGTTGTTCAGTAAGTCTAGTTTTAGAAGCACCACCATTACGATATAAACTCATAGCAGTATGTATAATACTTTCTAATATAAACTGTTCATCTTCATTAAATACATATTCATTAGGATCAACAAAACCTAATAACTTATCTACATAACCCATAATATATTTAAGTTCTTTAACGTTTTCAAGACCTTGAATAAAATGTAATAAATACTTATACGTAATATATGTATCTTCAGTTCCTTCAATAAAACGTTCTTTAATGATAAAAATAATATCATTTAATAAATCTTGTTCTCTAGGTTTTAATTCCTTAAATTCAATCATCTCAGAATTAGAAATATTTATGGATGAATCTCCATTTAAAACCATATCAACTTTTTTAATAAACTCAGTATCAACTTTAATATTATTTAAATCAGAAGCTTCCTTAATGTCTAAAAGATTAAATAATTTCATCTTCTTATCTTTTGGCCATTTGGATATATCATTCATTTCTAAATAATTATATATCATCTGCCTAGATACTCCTAAATATTTTGCTAGCCTAACCTTTGATATTCCTACTTCTTGTAATATTTCATTAAGTTTATCCATACTTTGTCTCTCCCCTACTATATATTACACTTATAATTTTACACTTTTTTACATTTTTGTCAATAATATTACATTTTAATTACATAAAAACAAAGAAAAAAGAGCTAAAACAGCTCTAATTATTAATTTTTTCTTTTGTAGTAAATTAAATTTTATATTAAATAAGTAAATAACTTTAATAATAAAGGCGTTAAATATGCATCAAGTAAGGATAATAGTAAAATTAACGTAATGCTAACAATAAAAGAAAGTAAATATTTACCTAAAAATTGCTTAAAATTAAGTGTATCTTTCTTTAAAAATGCTCTTAAAAACTTTATAGATGCATAAATAGCATAAAAACACATAAATAAATATACACATATACTTAATATACATACTGGAAATATATATAAAATAATTCCAATAATACCTTTAATACTATACTTTAATATAATAGTAGATATAGTAGTACCTAACATAAATCCTTTAAAAAATAGTATAAAAATTACAATTGGAATACCTATCATAGAAATACCAAGTACAAATATAATACTTAAAACTAATAGATTATTAAATAATATACTAAGAAAACTTTCAAAACCAAATATATCACTAGTTAACTTTTTTACATTTGAAAAAAAAGTACTTACCTGTTCTATTAATAATTTTTTATCATCATTTGTTATAAAATTAATAAATAAACTTCCTAATACAACTCCTACTAAAAATATAATAGTATTAAATATTAATATATTTTTTTCTTTTTTTACTGTTTCGTTTAAATAATTTATTATTTTCTTCATATTCTTCTCCTTAATAAAATATATTAAGGATTTTATAAAATATTCTTTTAAATTTTTAATATTTATATTATAATTATTTTAGAGGTGAATATAAATTGAATAAAAATAAAGAAGAAAAAAAGAAAAAGAAAAAATTTAAGATAAATTGGACAAAGGTAGTAGTCTGGATAGCATTAATTGCAATGGTATTTTCTGCAGTAGCTGCTATAATATCACCAATGTTATATCAAAGATAGGAATACAAGTAGTATTCTTTTTTTTATATAATATAATTTAATATGAATAATAATGAATACTATAAAGTAAAATACATAGATATACAGCTTATTGCAACTTTAGGATTTATATTAGCTCTTATATTATCCTATCTTTTAGCATATCATAAGAAATTAACTATTACTACAAATAAGGGTTTATTTGATGATAAAACAGCACAAAATTTAGAAGTTTTTCAAAGCATTTTACTTCTTATAGTTGCTATTACATTCTTATATATAAATTACAAGCAATATAAGCTTGCTAAAGAGATGAAAACTAGTGAAACAGACGAATTACTTCTTAGAACAGATACTGCTGTACTAGCCGTTATTTCAAGTATGGTGAGTCTATATATAATTTATAAAAATTATAAAAACAATAACTTATCAATAGCAGAAATAGAAACATTTTAAAAAGAAATATAGGTATAAATAATATATGTCTATATTTATTATTGACAAAACTTAGAATGTCATATTTTACTTACTTTTAAAAATTATCTAGTTTAGCCTTTTATTTAAATTACAAAAAAATTAAAGAAGCAGAAATTTAATTTTCTGCCTCTTTTAACATTGTAGTTATAAGTATTCCATAACCTCTTTTAGGATTATTTACTACCACGTTCGTAACAGCTCCAATAATCTTATCATTTTGTATTATTGGAGAACCACTCATTCCTTGAACAATTCCGCCAGTTTTATCTATTAATTCATTATCATTAACTTCAAATAAAATGTTTTTATTATCTTTTTCATTATTATTTATTTTTAATATATTTATATTATACTCTTTCTTTTCATTTCCATTTAACACGGTTATTATTTTTGCTGGACCAATTAATATATCCTTATATTCCCCTACTTCTTTTAAGCTGTTATTATTAAATTCTTTTGTATACTTACCAAATATGCCAGATTTTGTATTTTCATTTATGCTACCGTATATATCATTTGAATTTACCGTTGCATTTTTACTACCTGGATCACCTCTGGTACTCTTATCAATTGAAGTTACATTTGAATTATATATTTTACCATCTTTAACATTGATCATAACACCTGTAGATGATTCAAACACCTCATGACCTAACGCACCAAATAGCTTAGTTTTAGGGTCAATAAATGTAAGTGTTCCAATTCCTGATACTGTATCTTTTATATAAAGCCCTGTTTTTATTACTCCATCATCATTTACTAAAGTTAATGTGGTATTTTTTTTGCTATTACCTCTTGTGTACGTAATATTTAAGCTTTCACCATTACTATTTTTTATCACACTAATAAAATCATCTATCGAATTAATACTTTTATTATCTGCTTGTATTATAGTATCACCTTTATTTAAATATGAATTTTTAGATGGCATTACATCTCCTATTTTATAAAAACCAGCAACTATTATTCCTTTATTATTAATTTGAAGGCCAATATTTTCTCCTCCCACTACTACGTATTTGGAATAAGCTAATATACTTTGTGGCATAATAAATGTAGCAACTATAAATATTGCCATAAAATTTTTAAATTTTTTAAACATTTTTATGCTCCTTTGTAATTCGAATTACATTATTATTATGAAACATATTAAAAAAATAATAATAGATAAAAATTGGTAATTAAAAAAACAAGCCTAAAAGCTTGCTTTAATTAATAATTTGATTTACTTAACGTTGGATATTTATAATTACTAGTTGGAACATGTCCTTTAGAATACTTACTATTAGAACCTAATAAGAAATATCTACGTGCAAGATTTGAAGTATCATCCCAAGTTGCATCTAAAAAATACCATTTATTATTTAAATTTACATAATTCCAAGCATGAGCACCACCATTTGCTTTACCAGTAACATAAATAGATTTAATATTTAGTTTATTAAGTGCATATGTCATCATAAATGCATATGTCATGCATTGACCTGTCTTAACAGTGTAACCATCAATAGATAATGCTGTATTTAATTTATAAGACATATTATTTATTATATAATCATGAACATATTTTACTTTTTCATAATCATTATGTTTCTTTTTCGCATTGGCAACAACTTTGTTAACAACACTATCGATGCTTTTCAATTTATTTGATAATGTACTTGCTTTTGATTTATTCAAAAATGACATACTAATAATCCCAAAAGCACTACTATAATAAGTTGGTTGATTATATGTATTTATTAAGAAAAACTCAGGATGATCTAAATATAATGATTCATGTACATTCATAACTTCTTTACTGTTAATTGAACCAAGTGAAACATTAAGCAATGAAAAATAAATATCTTTTCCCTTTATGAAATTATCTTTTTTATCATATAAGTATTTATATATCTTTTTTTGCCTTGCATTTAAAAGACTATAATGATAACTATTTTGCTCATTTATAGAATTATTAGAAACATAGTCATTTGCTGAAAATCTATTTGTTTTATAACTCTTATACTTAGTCTTACAAGTAGAGTCTTTATATATAGTTATCATACCATATCTATTAACATCATTGATTTTTAAAGAAACGTATTTTACATCTCCATTCTTAAATTCAATACAATCACCATCGAAATTTAATTCATCACCGCTATATGTAGTCCACTTAAAATAATATTTGTCTTCTGTTTCATTAATAAATTTTGCAGTAATATCAACTAGAGTATCATATGCTACTTTTGAATTATTATTACTATAACTGTAGTCTGTCTTTACTTTATACGAACCAAAAGTACTTCTAGTTTTAGCATAAAATGTTGTAGTACTTTTCTTTAAGGTTATTTCATCACCTACTTTATATTTTGAAGAAAGAAGCAAACCTTCGGACCAACCTAATATCTTATATCCTTTTCTTGCTATAGTTGGAGCTTTAACTGTACAAGTTCCAGTTTTAGTTGTACAACTTAAAGTTTTATCACCTATACTATCTGCACCATTAGCTTTAAATTTTGCAGTAAGAGTTTTTGTTTTACCAGTAGTTGTAGTAATTTCTTTAATATTAACAGGCCTTGTTTTACCACTTTTATATTCTTTAGTACAATTAGAATCATAATATATAGCATATTTTATAAAAGTATTATTATGACTTATCTTAAGGTTATACTTATTTAACTTATTTATATTTGAAAACTCAGTACAAGCAGTGCTTTGCGACTGATTTCCCATATTTACCGTAAACATATAATAATAACGTTCGGTAGTAAGATTTTTAATTCTAATACTATAATTAACAACAGTACCTTTAGCAACTTCACGTTTACTAAAAAGAGGTGTAACCTTAAGTACTGGTGATGAGTTAAATATTGATGCTCTATTATTTGTTATATTATTATTTAATATAAAATATAGGCTAACACCAAGTATGATTACGAATAAACAAACAAGTGATGTAATTATTCTTCTTTTTTTAATGATTTCATTTGAAGGTCTACCAACCTTGTTCTTAAATATTTTCATTTTCTTCTCTCCTTTTACCCTTTTAATTATTCCATAGATTTTTAGGATACTTTCCATCTTCTATCATTTTATTAATAGCAAAAACCAAATCTTTCTTATCTTCTTTATATGTAACACCATACCATTTTTCTAAGGTATCTAATACATTTACTTTTATTTTATCTTCCTTTATCCTTTTAAAAACACTATCTGGTATTAAAAATTCACATTTATCTAAATCATCTTTATGGTTCTTAAAAAAATCCGTCATTTCATCTTCTAAATAAGAAAATATATTTGGTCTAAATCCCCATATATTCATAGAAACTAAATTATCTTTATCAATTTCAAATTTTTCTATTGTATCATCAAGTGGTGTTGCAATTATTTTATCATCTACATATTCTAGTGATGATTCTGTTAAGCTAATTAAGTGATTATTACCATCCTTTTTGCAAACTCCTCTTTTAACAGAACCATTTTTACTCATTGTATTTGATGCTCTGTATCCAATCATAGCATATTCATCATCACTTTTATTTTCTTTAAAGAAATTATATAACTTTTTATATGGCTCATATCCATAAAAGTCATCTGCGTTGATAACGGTGAATGGTTCATTTACAAAGTCTTTAGCCGATAAAATAGCATGTGAAGTACCCCAAGGTTTCACTCTTTCCTTTGGAATAGATACAAAATCTGGCACATCCTCTATTCTTTGAAATGCATATTCTACTTTTATTTTATCTTCAATTCTTCTACCAACTGTTTTTCTAAATAAGTCATAATTTTCCTTTTTTATTATAAATACTACCTTTGTATATCCAGCTTTTATTGCATCATATATTGAATAATCAAGTATAAACTCTCCGTTAGGTCCAACAGGTTCTACTTGTTTTAATCCTCCAAATCTAGACCCCATACCTGCAGCCATAATTACTAATGTCATTTTACACTCTCCTTTACTAAATCAATTATATATTTTTTTAAACTTTTAGGAAAAGAAACCGCTTTATATTTATCTGTTTTACTATTTTTAAAAAGTACAATACTACAATCGCTATCAAAAATTATTTCTTTATTATCAAAATAAAGTGTATACGCACCGAAGACCATGCATTTTGTTTGATCTCTTACCTCTGAAAATCTTACTTTTTTTAATTTGTTTTTTAGTTTTATTTTTTCATTAGAACTTAAATTTATTCGTATTTTTTTATTGTAAGTTTGTTTAAAAAATACTTCAAGATTACTATAGTCATAATTATTTTTAGGAACAACTAATAAAATTATTACTGTAAAAATAATTATAATTGGTATCAAAACTAAATACTTACTCTTCAACTTTAAAATCCTCTAATGTTCCATTTTCAGTTAATATTTTGTTAACATTTTCTTCTGCGTTTTTTAATTTTTCAGAGCACTCCTTAGCAAGTTTCATAGCAGATGTATACTTGTCTATCGCATCATCTAAAGGTACATCACCTTTTTCTAATTCTCCAACTAAATTTTCTAATTCTTTTAATTTGTCTTCAAATCTTTCATTATTTTCCATTTTCTACCTCCAAAACTTTTGCATTTATTGTTCCATCCTTAATAGTTATATTTATATTATCATCTATTTTTATATCTTTTACACTACTAATACACTTATTGTTAATTTTAGTAATTGAGTATCCTCTTTTAAGTGAATTAAGAGGATTTAATATTTCTAGTTTTTCTATTAAATGATTATTTTTTTTAAGTTTATTATCATATAAAATACTAGGTTCTTTAAATATAATGCTTCCTTTTATAATGTCTAATTTAGACTTATTAACATAAAGACTTGTATTAATACACGTATTTAATTTATCTATTATGTTATCTAATTTTTGCTCTTTTATTTCATATAAACTAAGTGGATTTTTTAGTACATAGCTATCTTTTAATTTTTTTAGTTTAAGTCTGTTGTTTTCTAAAATACCTTTAACAGAATTTGTATATCTTACTTTATAATTATCTATTTTCATTATAACATCACTTAGTTTAGGCACAGCTCTTTCAGCTGCTCCTGTTGGAGTTTCCGCTCTAATATCGGATACAAAATCGCATATTGTAAAATCAATTTGATGCCCCACACCACTAATTATTGGTGTTTTACAATCAAATACCTTTCTAGCAACAATTTCTTCATTAAATGGCCATAAATCTTCTATTGATCCACCGCCACGACCTAATATAATAACATCTAGATTATAGCTATCTGCAATATCTAATTTTTTTACTATGTCATCTTTTGCAGCTTCACCTTGAACAAGACAAGGAAAAAGTATTGTTTTACACACTGGAAATCTTCTTTTAATAGTGGATAATATATCCTTTACAGCAGCACCAGTTGGAGCAGTAATTATTCCAACTCTCATAGGAAATAAGGGGATTTGCTTTTTATATTTTTGATCAAATAGTCCTTCACTTTCTAACTTTTTCTTTAATTGTTCAAAAGCAATATGCAAATTACCAATTCCATCTTCCATCATGTCTTCTATATATATCTGATAATTCCCTGTTGATTCAAATACACTTATTTTACCTTTAACTAAAACTTTCATGCCATCTTCAGGTTTAAACTTAAGCTTAGTAGCATTATAACTAAACATTATAGCGTTTATTCTTGATGTTTCATCTTTTAGTGTGAAATAGAAATGTCCTCTAGTATGTGCTTTAAAATTTGATATTTCACCTTTTAAATATACATTTTGAAGGTGAATATCATTATCTATCTTATATTTAATATATTTAGTAAGTGCTGTAACACTAATATAATTATTATTTATGTCAATCACCTACCCTACATTATATATGATAACATTATTTACATCTTTGGTCAATTTAAACTTGATTTTTTTACATTTTGTATAACTGGTATAATACTTTCACTAAAATTATTATATTTGTCTAATTTATCATCACTTGTACGAGTTATCCAATAATTAATCAATTATATTACTAGCTAAAAGACTCATCATAATCTATATAATATTTGCAATACTATTTTAAATAGTTTATTATATATTATATCAACTACAAAAGGAGACCAACTATGAATGAAAATAATTTAATAGCTTATTACAACAAGTTTAACGAAGACAAAAGGCTTAATTCAAGACATGGTATAGTAGAATTTACTACAGCAATTAAATACATAGAAGAAATTCTAAACACAATTTCAAACCCTAAAATAATTGATGTTGGTGCTGGTTGTGGTAAATACTCTATTTATTTACATAAAAAGGGATATGATGTCACAGCGATAGAACTTGTTAAACATAATTTAATGACTTTAAAGAAAAATAATAGTGAGATAGATGCATTCTGTGCTAATGCTTTAGACTTATCTAAATTTAAGGACGAATCATTCGATATGGTTATACTGTTCGGTCCAATGTATCATTTAATCAGTATGGAAGATAAAATAAAAGCACTTATGGAAGCGAAAAGAATAGTTAAAAGAGGTGGATATATATTAATTAGTTATTATATGAATGAATACGCAGTTATAACACACGGATTTAAAGATAATATGATTAAAGAAGCTATTAAGAATAAAGAAATAGATGAGTCTTTTCATATTACTCCTAAAGAAAGTGATTTATATAGTATGGTGAGATTAGATGATATTAATTATATAAAAAATAAAGCGAGTTTAAATAGAGTTAAAATATTATCCCAAGATGGTCCATCTGATTATATGAGGCAAGTAATAAATAAAATGGATGATGAAACTTTTGATTTATATTTAAAATACCATTTATCTATTTGTGAAAGAGCTGAATTGTTAGGTGCTTCTTCCCATGTTCTTGAAATATTAAAAAAATAGCTCACGCTATTTTTTATGTGTATATTTTTTTATAAATTCTTCTTTAAATTCTTCAAATCTATCTTCTTTAATAGATTTTCTTATATCTTCAGTTAATTTAATTAAAAACCTTATATTATGGATTGAAAGAAGTCTTCCACCATTTACTTCACCTGCTGTTATTAAATGTCTTACATACGCTTTAGTAAAGTTTTTACAAGTATAACAATCACAAGTATCTTCTATAGGAGTAAAATCTTCTTTATATTTAGCATTTTTTATATTTATTCTTCCTTCATGAGTAAAACAATTACCATGACGTGCAATACGTGTTGGTAAAACGCAGTCAAACATATCAATACCCCTTGAGACACCCTCTAATATATCAATTGGTTCTCCAACACCCATTAAGTATCTAGGTTTATCAATTGGTAAATATAAAGTCGCATAAGAAATCATATTATACATAATATCTTTTGGCTCTCCAACACTTGTACCACCAATAGAATATCCATCAAAGTCCATTTTAACAGTTTCTATAGCACTTTCCTTTCTAAGATCTTCAAATTCTCCACCTTGCACTATACCAAATAAAGATTGATTAGGATTATTAAAAGCATCTTTTCCCCTCTTAGCCCATCTAAGAGTTCTACGCATAGAATTTTCAATATACTCTCTAGTTGCAGGATAAGGAGCACATTCATCAAAACTCATAGCTATATCACTATCTAACTTATTTTGTATTTCAATAGATTTTTCAGGAGTTAAAAAAAGTGTTTTACCATCTATATGGCTTTTAAATTTAACCCCATCTTCATTTATATCTTTAGGCTTCGCAAGTGAAAATACTTGAAAACCACCAGAATCAGTAAGTGTAGGTCCGTCATAATTCATAAATTTATTCAATCCGCCAGCTTTTTTTACAACGTCTTCTCCAGGTCTCAACCATAAATGATAAGTGTTAGAAAGAACAACTGCACTAGAACATGCTTTTAATTCTTCAGGCATAAGTGTTTTAACATTTGCAAGAGTTCCAACTGGCATAAACATAGGAGTTTCATAACTACCATGGTTAGTATGAAGTATACCTAGTCTTACATTAGAATCATTTTTATTATTTTTAATTAGTTCATACTTTATTTTTGACATATATCCTCCTATTTAATAAACATACAATCGCCAAAAGAAAAGAATCTATATTTTTCTTTAACAGCATGTTTATATGCATTAAGAACGTTTTCCTTACCCGCTAACGCACTAATAAGCATTATTAAAGTGGATTTTGGTAAGTGAAAATTCGTTAAAAGAGCATCAATTCCATGAAATTTATATCCTGGATAAATAAATATCTTTGTGTTGCCAGAAGCTTCTTTAAAGTGTCCATTTTCATCTGCTATGGTCTCAAGTACCCTAGTTGAAGTAGTTCCAACCGCAATGATTTTTTTATTATTTTCTCTTGTTTTATTTAAAAGATTTGCAGTTTCTTTATTTAATATATAATACTCTGAGTGCATATCATGTTTAGACACATCATCTACTACAACAGGTCTAAACGTACCAAGTCCTACATGAAGCGTTACATAAGCTATATTTACGCCTTTAGCTTTTATCTTTTCTAAATATTCACTTGTAAAATGAAGACCAGCTGTTGGAGCTGCAGCAGAACCTGGATTTTTAGCATAAACAGTTTGATATCTATTTTTATCATCTAATTTTTCTGTTATATAAGGAGGAAGTGGCATCTCACCTAATCTATCTAATATCTCTAAAAATATACCATCATATATAAATTTATAATGTCTTATACCATCTTCTCCAACATATACACACTTACAAGATAATTCATCTGAAAATTTAACTATTGTTCCTTCTTTTATTCTTTTAGCAGGTTTAGTTAAACACTCCCAGGTATCACCACCTAAATCCTTTAACATTAGAACCTCAATAACTGCTCCTGTATCTATCTTATGTCCAATAAGTCTAGCTGGAATAACCTTAGTATCATTTAATACAAGAGTATCGCCTTTATTTAAATAATTAATTAAATCAGTAAAATGATTATCACTAAATTCACCGGTATTTTTATCTAACACCATCATACGTGAACCATTTCTATTTTTAAGAGGTGTCTGTGCAATTAACTCTTTTGGTAATTCATAATCAAAATCATCTGTTTTCATAAATAAATCCTTCTTTCTAGTAAAAAATAAACTATAACTAGATATATATTATAGTTTATTTTAAGCAAAATAGCAATTTTATTTGCCAGCTAATTCTTTTTTAATATTTAAATGTTTATATGCTAAGTCAGTTACTATTCTTCCTCTAGGAGTTCTTTTTAAGTATCCAATTTGTAAAAGGTATGGCTCACAAACATCTTCAATAGTAGACACTTCCTCACCAATAGAAGCCGCAACAGCTTCAACTCCAACAGGACCACCGTTAAACTTATAAATAATTGTTTTTAATAATTCGTAGTCAACCTCATCTAATCCAAGTTTATCAACTTTTAAAGAATCAAGTGCATACTTTGTAATATCTAAAGTTATAGTACCATTACCTTTAACCAAGGCAAAATCACTAACTCTTTTTAAAAGTCTATTTGCAATTCTAGGTGTTCTTCTACATCTATTTGCAAGTTCTTTTGCTGCTTCATCTTCTATAACTAAATCAAGAACTCTTGCACTACGTTTAATAATTAAAGTAATTTCTTCTTCAGTATAATAATTAAGTTTAGATACAATACCAAATCTATCACGAAGTGGTGCTGATAAATCTCCTGCTCTAGTTGTTGCACCTATTAAAGTAAAATGAGGTAAGTCTATTCTTATATTACGATTAGATCCTTCACCACCAACAATAATATCTAACGTAAAATCTTCCATAGCAGAATAAAGAATTTCTTCAACAAACCTTGGAATACGATGTATTTCATCAATAAATAAAACATCTCCCTCTTCTAAAGAAGAAAGTATAGCTGCCAAATCACCAGATTTTTCAATAGCAGGACCTGATGCTGTTTTAATACTTGCATTCATTTCATTTGCAATTACATATGAAAGAGTTGTTTTACCAAGACCAGGAGGACCATATAAAAGAACATGATCAAGACATTGTCCCCTCATCTTAGCAGCTTCCATAAATATTTTTATGTTTTCTTTAATATCTTTTTGTCCTATGTATTCATCAATAGTTTTAGGTCTAATACTTACCTCAAAACCATCTTCCTTTAATTTATCACCAGTAACTAATCTATTCTCCATATATTATCCTTTCTACTTTAATAGCAATTTTAAAGCTTCCTTAATTTGATTTTCTAAAGATAACTCAGAATTAATTTGAGGTAATATTCTTTTAATATCAGGTATTTTATAACCTAAAGACTTAAGTGTTTCACTAAGCTCCGTAAAATCTTTTTTATCATTTGAATTATCACTAGCTAACTTGCCTTTTAAATCAAGAATTATTTGTCTTGCAACCTTATCACCTATCTTAGGAAATTTCTTTAAGTAGTTAATATTGCCTTCATTTATGGCTTCATAAATAAAGTTTATGTTATCCCCACTTAACATTGGAAGAGCCATCTTACACCCAAGACCTTTAACACTAATTAACTTTAAAAATAAATTTTTATCATCCTTTGTTTTAAAACCATATAATGTATTTTCATCTTCCCTAATTTGCTGATACAAATAAATTATATCTTCACTATTAAGCTTGTAAGAATATGGATTCGGTACATAAATAAGATAACCAATCCCATTATTTTCAATAGTTATGTAACTAGGCTCTATATCTGTTATAATTCCTTTTATATATGAATACACCATTTATCACATCCTTGTTTATTTTTAATACCCTTTAATTTTATCACGAACAAATGTATTTGTAAACTAAAAACAAACATTTTATAAAAATAAAACCACCTATGGTGGAATATATTTATTTCTTATTTCCAAATTTAATTACATTAGCATACATACTATCATTAGAATCATGATACTTTATAGGTTTTACATTACTAGTATTATATAATCTATCATATATTTCATTTATTTTATCAAGATTATCTAGTCTATTTAAATCACTATTATAACCATATGTACCTAATAATATATTTATATTTGAATTGCATAAATTTATAAGTGGTTCTATTTCAACATCATTAAGTGGTAATTGCGTTATTATCACATCTACCCTTTTATCATCATATATAGAATTAAAATTAGGACCAAAGAAAAAATCATTATAATCTTCATACCAAAGATAAGGCTTATTGTCATAACATACTAGTTTGCCAGAAAAAGAAGCTGTTCTATCTTTTTTATAATATTTATAAATACTATCAGAATAACTAGAAACTACGTAAGATTCATAATTTTCTAGATCTTTAAGTAATAATGAAACAGAATCACTATAGCCTTTATATAATTCCACTATAAGTGATGGTTTAATATTTTTAAGTATACTAAGTAAAAATCTAGCATAGTAATCACCAGAAATTACTCTTTTAAGCAGCCAAGTAGTAAAACCTTCATCAAGAAAATCATAAGGGCCATCATAAATTAATTTGTTTGAATTTATATATTCTTCAAACATTTTATTAATATATTTTTCCATACAAACTCCATAAATAATATTTCTAATACTATTTTATGTCAAAAATAAAGTTGAGTAAAATACCAAGTATTTATAATATTTATAATTATAATTTATACATAAATTACCCATTCTTTTCATATGGTTCAACATGAATTATCACTCTGTCAATAATATCTAAGTTACTCAATATTTCTTTTTCTAATTCATCTGTAATCTTATGACTACAAGCAGTATTCATTTTTCCCTTTACATATATAGTTAAAACAATCACATATTTATATCCTATTGGTATTGAATATAATGTACCTATTCTTTTTATAGACTTTCTCTTCTTTATTATGCCAAGTATTGTATTTCTTGAGTATTCATCAATTGAACTATCCATTAAAACATTATAACTTTCTTTAAATATTTTTAAACCAGATATGAATATCCAAATAGATATTATAATTCCCACAGCACCATCAAAGTAGTAAAAATGGTACTTAGATAGTATGATTGCTATTAATGTTAATGATGTTATAAAACAATCATTTCTGTGATCAATCATACTCGCTTTAACCAAAAGATTATTATTTTTTAGATAAGATGCTTTAGTATAAAAATACAAACATATTTTAACAATTATAGTAATAAGACAAACAAATACTAAATTCCAGGAAAATACCATTCTTTTTTCGGAAACAATACCATCTATAAAATAAAATAATAGTTTAATTGATATTAAAATCATTGATATACTAATTAACAGAGAAAATATATATTCTGCCTTACCATGTCCGAAATTATGATCATAATCATTAGCAACACTTGATATTCTATTACCTATCCAGGTCATTAAAGATGAAAAAATATCGCTAAAACTATTTAAAGCATCTGCCAACATTGACATGCTCATACTAAAAATCCCAACTATTATTTTACATAAAAATAAAAAGGTATTACCAATAATACCAATAATTCCGACTTTTTTTGCATTTTCATATCTTTCCATAAAAGATCACTTATCCTTATATATGTTTTAAATTAATTTCACTTGCATTAACTTTATCAGAATCTATATAGTTAAAGTTTTTTAGTTCATGTACAACACTATCAATAAATTTATTGTTTTTGTACATATTAGCCAATTCATCAACAACATTTTCCATCTCAAAACAACTCATCTTACCTAAATTAAAAGAGCTGACTTTAACAACATCATCAATAATAGGCTCTACAAAACTTGTATCATCATTATGATATCTTTCAGAGTGATATTTTATTATAATTTCATCAATTTTAACGTCTTTATATACTTCTAAAAAGTTATGTATATTATCTAATGTCATACCATCAAATAAAATTGCTGCTGTTGTGTAATCACTTTTTAATAATGGCTTGTTACCATAATATATATCACTTAAATTATATTTTTTTATAAAACCTTTTTTTCCGTTAAAAAACGTATAATTAAAATCATTAGATGCATCATTTACCTTTAAATAAATACCGTTTTCTTCTATATAACATTTGATTTTTCTTTCATTTTCCATAGTTAAACTCCTTGTTATATTATTTTAACATAGTTTTAAATTATTTCAAATAATTATATGAAATTTAAGTTATTTTATTGAATATTAATTATTTTCTTTAACTAAATTGTATATTTCATTGTGAATGTCGTGAATGTCTCTCATCTGACCATTATCACTACATTCTATTATATTCCAAGAAAGATAATTAGCAACAAATAAGGCATTATCGTATACTTTTTTCATAAAATTTAAATTACCTTCATGAATGTCACTAATTATTCCCTCATTTTCTTTTCTATCCATTCTTAACTTTGTAACTAATTCAAATGGTGCTGATAAAAATATAACATTATCTGGTTTTTTTATACCAATCTTATTATATTCAAAATCAGAAACATAGTCGATAAATTTTTTCTTTTCTTCTATATTATCAATTAAAGCTGACTGATATATTAAACTAGATGTTGTATATCTATCTAAAATTATTGTATTTTCATCATCATATAACTTTCCTAAATTTGTATTCCAAGTAACTGCTCTATCAACTGCATATAAACTATTTACAAAATAAGGAGATAACTTACTAACTTCACCAAATTCTCCTTTTAAATATCTTTCTACTAATGCCCCTTCCGAAGTTCCATAAGAAGGAAAATGATGATTAACTACACTAATACCATCATCTTTAAAATGATCACATAACATTTTATACTGAGTTGTTTTTCCAATACCATCACAAGCACCTTCAACTACAATTAATTTGCATTTTTTCATAACTATATTCTCCTTTTAATCAAATACTATCTCATTATTCTCATTAATGGTGAAATGTTTATTATTATAATATCCTTGATTACCAGAACAATTATAACCAAGTGAGTGAAGATAATAGATAAAATCTATAGGTTCCTTATTACGCCAATCGATATTTAAAACTTCCGTACCCCTACATGCTGATGTATTTAGTGTCATTTTTATCGTATAGGCTATATCTGATTCTCCATAAGAGTTTTTTATAATCTCTCCATTATAACCGCCACTCCATTTAGTTAAAATATCATAAGCTTCATTTATATCACTTGTATCCCAAACCAAACCTTTTTCTTTAAGCTGGTTTCTTAAAGTAATATTATCTTGTTCCCTTTTAGATAAATTAGATTTATTATTACTAGTTACATTTGAAGTATTATCTTGATTTACTGAATTCAAAGTAGTACTAGTAGTTTTATCACTACTTTCCCATTTTGCCCTTAACGTTATATTTTTAATAACTTTACTATTAAAATCATAACTTTTCCCATCTAACTGCCACTCTATAAAATTACATCCTTTTTTTGTAGGATTAGTAGGTTTATTTACAGTTTGATTTTCAGCTACTGTTTGATCTTCAAGTTTTGAGCCTCCATCAGTATCAAAAGTAATAGTATAAGTTTTAATATTTTCTTTTTCTAATAACTTTTTTTCATCTAATATTTTTTGATAATCAAACTTTATATTTGTATTAATATCATTTTCTTTTTTTAATTTATTTTTTATATTTTTATTAATATTATCTAAATCATAACTCCAATTAGTAGTAACATTAATTTTACTAATATCATACCCGTTATTTTTAGCTGTTAAAATTAGATAACTAATAGCATCATCAAGTGTTTTACCATCTAAAGAAGAATTTTCATAAATACTTGCATCATCATTTAGTAATTCTACTTTTGTTATTTTGCTACTATATTTACCACAAATATTTACTTTTCCTTTTTTACTTTCACATTCATAATAAGATGACTTAAAGCTTAACTTAACTAATGGGTTTATTTTAACATAAGCTAAAAACTCATCACTTTTTAGTTTCTTGTTTACATCATTATTTTTACTATTTCTAAATGATAAAGCCCAAATAATAGACATAACTATAACAAATAATAATATAATAAGAATAATTATTACTCTTTTATTTTTTAATATTTTTTTCATATACACCTCAACATTTCTTTAGTAATACCATATTAAAAAGTTTTTAGTTATCTTTTTTCTATGTTACATAATAATCATATTGTTTAAACAAACGTTTGTCAATATATTTTTCTTTTGTTATCTTTCTTTTATATTCGGTCACTATATATTTTTAAACGAAAAAACGAACTATTTCTAGTTCGAATAAATCTTTAATGGTGCCCTTTTGGTGGAAGTATAACAACCACTAGGCATAAATTTATAGGTAGTAATAACTGCTAACTAGTTAAATTATATCATACTATTTACATTTTGAAATAAAAAAACATATAATTTTATATTATGAAATTTAATATTTTTCAAGGATGTGTATTTGCAAATGTACATTTGTAAATGACTTGCAAAAATAGTTTTAAATTTGATATACTATAAGTGTTTAGGAGAAATTTTTATGGCAAAAGAAGATTTTATAATTAATAAGATTAACATTATAGATGACAGAACTAGTTATGGCAAAGGATTAATAGAAAATAATAATTTTAGAATTTACCCTGAACCAGCACCGATATATATAGGCGATGATGGTAAAGAATATGGAACTATAGAAGCAGTAAAAATTGCAAATAAAATATATTGGGATAGCATGAAAATTAATACATCATATAAAGACTTTGCACAACAATCTGAAGAGAAAAAAGGTAGAAGCAGATAAAAAATAATGTTTTTTTAATATATTAAATGACAATTGTTCATTTTTATATCGTATTTTTATAGTTAATTAAAAAGCAGGATAAGAGGAATGATAGCATTACCATATATAAATACTTATATTATATGGTTTTATGATGCTAGCATTTCTTATTTTGCACTTGCAAAATACACTAAAAAATATGGAGCAATTACTCCATATATGTTAAATTTTTCCTTATTTTATAGGGAATTATAATAATTTTATTAACATCCATATTATGGACATTCTATATTTTTTATGGTGTAAATATGGATGTTTTATTTTTATTAAACACTATCATATATTTCTTTAAATTTTTTAAAAAAATCTTTAAAAAGCTGTTTTCCATTTTCTGCTTTTATATCACTTAAGTCAAGAGTTATAATTCCAATTTTTAATTTATTGTTTTTATATTTTTTATTATCATTGATTAATATTATTCTAATTATTTTTTCTATATCAATATTAGACTTAAATACTATGTTTCTAAAATCTTGATCTGGTTCAGTTAGATAATAGTTTAATTTATAATCATTACCTAATACTTCTACTAATTTGTTAAAATATTTTTGGGCATCAATAGAAATCTTTATTTCTCTATTTGTTGCTAGTGGTAATCCATATTCATCTTGAAATAAATTAATATTTAAAGGCAATCCATATTCTTTGTTATAGTTAATTAAATCTATTATAAAACTACTTCTAAAGTTAGTTTCCTTAATTATAGTTTTATCATTTTTCTTTTCTACAACTAAATTATCAATATATGTAGCTATTATTTTTTATTTTTCTTCTTTTAGTAAATTTAACCATCCATAGATATTAGAAAAGAATATTTCTGGTTTAACAAATATATCCATATTTTGTTTATCTTGTAATATAAGCAAATCATCTATTGTAAATTCAAATTTTCATATTGCTTTTGTTCTTTTAATTTATTTTCTAAATTATTTTTTTGATATTCTATATGTTTAATTTCTTTATCAAAGTCTTCTAATTTCATAATACCTTTAATATATGCTGTTTTAATTCTATCCAATTGTTTATCAAAATCTTTAATTTGTTTATTATAATTTATCTCTTTATTATCAAATTTAGATTTAATAAATGGTGTGTAATAATTATTTATAAGTTCATCTGTTTTAATAAGCTCTATAAATATTGCTAATAACTGTTGTTCTATGTCTGCTTCTTTAAAAGAAGATTTACAATGCTCACATTTATAATAATAGTATTTTTTGCCATTCTTTTTAGTAGTAGCACTTCCACCTAGAAATCTACCACATTTAGAACATTTAAGTTTATTGGTAAATAGATAAGTTCCAGTTCTTTCATAATGTCTAGCATTTCTTAACTTTTGACTTTGGCAATTATCCCATTTTTGTTTTGATACTATTGGCTCAACTACATTTTCATAATATATAGGATGTTTAGTTCTTTTACCATTTACAAAATCTCCTTTATAAAGTTCATTAGATAATATTTTTTGAATAGTAGAGTCATACCAATTTGTTTTATTTAATACTTGCTCTTTATTAAATATATTTGCAATAGTTTGATGACTTTTTCCCTCTAAATATAAATCAAATACTCTAACAATAATATCTTTTGTAAGAGGATTTGGTACTAATTTTTTATTATCTCTTGTAAAACCTAGCGGACTACGATTTGGAATATGACCTGATTTAATAGCACCAACCATTCCAAGCTTTGTTCTTTCACTACATTTTTCTATTTCATTTTGACTAACACTAGTCATTATTCTCATAACCATTCTACCATTTGATGTAGTAGTATTTGATTCATCTGCCATACAATCAATATCGCAATCATTATCATTAACAAACTTCATTAACTTTTCAATATCATAAACACTTCTTGTTAATCTATCTAATTTAAAAGCAACTATAACATTAATCTTTTTATCTTTAATATCTTGTATCATTTCTTGATATGCTGGTCTTTTATCATTTTTAGCACTTATTCCTGCATCCTCATATACTTTGTAAATTTCATAACCTTTAAACTTACAAAACTCTCTTAATTTTTCTTCTTGTTCTGGTAAACTAAATCCTTCTCGTTTTTGGTCTAATGTAGATACTCTTTTATAAATACCTGCAATTTTTCTTTTTTCATCCATATTTTTAACACTTCCTTTCATATGTTTGGCACTTTAAAAGCAAAAAGTAAAGTCTAAAATTTAAAAATATTATATATTAGTGTGATTTTATATAATTTTCAAAATCTTTAAATTCTATTTTTTTATCATAGCCATTTATAAAAATATAATTGGAGTTATCAAATAATAGATAGTTAATATTATTTATTCTTACTATATGAGGTTTTACATAAGCAATATTAGTATTCTTAATACTTCTAATATTTCCATTTGTAATAGAGTAGTCCACATAAGCAAACCTGCAAATCATTTCAACCTTTCTTTTTAATTCTTCACTTATTATAAGTTCTTTAGTTTCTATTGTCATAACTCATCACTTATCCTTTCTTAAATAACAAAAAAACTAACTATTTCTAGTTAGCATTTATTACTTAAACTCGAAAAGTTCGAGTTTTCTATCAATCTGGTGCCTCCTGTAAGAATCGAACTTACAATTCAGCCTTACCATGGCTGCGTTATACCACTTAACTAAGGAGGCTTAACAAATACATTCTATCATACTAATTATAAATGCACAATATGATAGAATGTATATTTTATTTTTTAAATATTCTAGTTGTATTTAAAATAGCAAGAAGTGTAACTCCTGTATCTGCAAACACTGCTTGCCACATACTAGCTATTCCAAAAAAACTAAGTAATAGCACTAATACCTTTACCCCTATTGCAAAAATTAAATTCTGTTTAATTATCTTTTTAGTTAGTTTTGATATTTTAATAGCTTTTGGAATTTTAAGAAGCGAATCATTCATTATAACAACATCAGATGCTTCTATAGCAGACGATGATCCAACACCACCCATTGATATACCAACGCTAGATAAAGCAAGAGATGGTGCATCATTTATTCCGTCACCAACAAACGCAGTTTTCTTTTTATTATTTTTAATTAGTTTTTCTAACTCATTATATTTATCTATTGGAAGCATTTCATACTTAACATTATCTATGTTTGCCCTTTTAGCTATTTCAAGAGCAACATCCTTATTATCTCCCGTAAACATAAATGTTTTAATATTCATATTTTTAAGTTCTTCTATAGCCTTAGGAGAATCTTTTTTCACATCATCAATTAATTTTAAAGCTGCTACTACACTTTCATTAATACTTAAATATATTCTATTGTCATTAATTTTAAATTTAACAAAGGAAGAAGAACCAATCTTAAATTTATCTTTTTTTATTTCAAAACTTAATCCTTTACCGCTGTGTTCTTTAAAATTTTTAACATCATCTGCCTTTACCTTTTGGTTAAAAATTTTTAATATAGATTTAGCTACTGGATGATTAGATAACATCTCACCTTTTACAAGGTAATTAATAACATCATCCTTTTTATATTTATTATCTAATATATCAAGCTCATATCCATTTGCAACACCACTTGTTATAGTTCCAGTTTTATCAAATACTATCTCGCTTACATCACTTAGAGCCTCTAAATAGTCACTTCCTTTAACTAATATTCCGTCTAAAGAAGCTCTTCCGATACCAGAAAAATAACCAAGTGGAACACTAATTGCAATAGCACATGGACAAGATACTACTAAGAATACTAATGCTCTATAAATCGCATCATTAAAGTTAATTTTAAATAAAGGAAGTATTAATACTATTAAAATTGCAAGTATAATAATAATTGGAGTATATATTTTAGCAGCAGCTCCTACAAAGTTTTCTGTCTTAGCTTTTCTATCACTTGCATTTTCAGTTAATTCAAGTATTTTTGATACTGTAGAGTTTTCATAAGCACTAGTTACCTTTACCTCTATTAATCCTTCCATATTAATAGAACCAGATAAAACAGCATCTCCTTCTTTAACATCTCTTAGCTTACTTTCTCCTGTTAAAGCAGCAGTATCAAGTGATGCACTTCCCTTTACAATAATACCATCAAGAGGAAGTTTTTCACCCTTTTTAACTATTATTATATTATCTATATTAACTAAGTTAGGATCTACTTTTTCTATTCTTTTTCCTACCTTTAAATTAGCATATTCTGGCTTAATATCCATTAAACTACTAATTGATTTTCTAGAGTTATTAATAGCTACTTCTTCTAATATCTTACCTATTTCATATAGTATTATAACCATTAAACCTTCATGAATATTATTAGTAAAATAAGCTCCAACACAAGATATTGTAACAAGTAAATTTTCATTAATAGTTTTAGATTTAATAAGCAATTTAACTGCGTTTGTAAATGTTCTATATAACAAAATAGCATAGCCTAATATTATAAATATTTTACCTAACTTACCTTCAAATACAAATATTCCAATAATAGAAAATAAAATGCCTAAAATAAGTCTTACAACATGAAACTTTAATTTAGATTTATTTTCTACCACCTCATTTAAATCTAATACCTTACTATCAGGTTCTACCATATCTACTATAGAAGAAACTAATTTTTTAGGATTTTTACTATCAGTTTCAACAGTAATTAAAAGCTTAGAAAAATTAACTGAAGCACTTTTAATATCACTATTTTCATTTAATTTCTTTTCAATATTAAGTGCACACCCAGCACAATCAAGACTACTTAATTTATATTTATATTTCATTTATATGTTCACATCCCATCATAAAAATTTTTTCAACATGATCATCTGCTAAAAAATAGTATGTTAAGTTTCCATCTTTTCTATACTTAACTAGTTTTGAATCTTTAAGTATTCTAAGTTGATGCGAAACTGCTGATTGACTAACCCCTATTTTTTCTGAAATATCATTTACACAAAGTTCTTCATTTATTAATACATTTATTATCTTTACCCTAGTAGAATCACCAAATATCTTAAATAGTTCTGATAAATCTATTATTTTATCTTCATCAAGTTTCATATCTTTATCCTTTCTATATGAATATATGTTCATATACTAATATTATATGTATAAAAAAAGAAACTGTCAATATTTATTTAACGTTTTCTTCTCTGCTTAGAAATATTATTAATTTTATACATGTTATTTAGTCTCTTTAACTCTTTTCTTTTAGAAACATTATTAATTGTATTTTTTCTCATTTTAGCATTTTTATCATCATCATAGTTAATAGCCATTTCATCATTATCTAAAAAAAACAAATTACTATTAAAAATATAATTATAAATATCTCCTATACTTTTATAAGACAAATCTTCATACAATCTATAAATCTTATCATTTACATGTAATTCATAATAATCATCATATTTAATAACTAAATATCTAATATTATACATCGACAATTCTTTTAATAAAAAGTCTAAAAATATATAAGAATTATTCGATAAAATTTTTATTATTTTCACAAAATCCTCCTACAACATAATTAATCTATAATATTATTATTAGAATCAAACTTAACATCTAAAAATTTACGACTTGCTAAAAAGTCACACATATGAACAAATCTTTGAAATTTTGATTCTGGTTTTGGAAGAATAATATCACTATAATTATTAGTATTCCAAGGTCCCATATGTGATGATATAACATGGCAAATAAATTCTATTTCTTTATCTGTAAAATCTAATTTATCTTTATTTTTCTTTATATAATCACACACTAAAATAGGATGTTCAAACTTTGTATACTCTGATTTTTCAAGACCTGATTTTAATCCATCATGCATGATTAATGAAAGTATCATTAAGTCTTTTTCATTTTTACTATAAGCTCCAGTTATACTTTCATCATTAAACATTTCATAAGCTATTCTAACAGCTACTTTAGTATGTCTTACAAGTCCTCCATCTCCTAATGCAAATGATGGATGAAATTTACCAGTTGATGAAGCTGGAACATTAAAGAAATAATCTGGTAATAGTTCTATAAGTGAAATACCAGCTTTTTTATATCTAGGATTATTTACATATCCTATTTCTTTTTCAAATATTTTTTTCTTATCTAACATTACTTAAACTTCCCTTCTAAAACTTAATTTTTATGCCTAACAATTTTGACAATTCAATTGCTCCATTTAAATCTACTATAGCACCTTTTATACTTTTTGTATCTATATTTATACCATTAATATCACAATTTGATAAATCAATACCATTTAAACTACTTTCATATATTTCTGCAAAATTAAAATTGCACTTATCAAAATATGTGTTTTTAAATGTATTTTCAAATAATCTAATGTTTTTCATATTGCAATTATCAAATAAACATTTATCTGTCTTTAAAGAATAATTAGAATATTCCATATTACAATTATTAAAACTTACATCTTTTATACTAGAATTAATTATACAAGTGCCAATAAGCAAGCAGTTAACAAATTCACACCTAAGAATTAATTTATCATTTATTTCTACATTAGATAAATTACATGTATCAAATATACAATCAATAAAATCATTATCTTTAACCAATGAATTAGAAAAATTAATGTTTTTAAACGTGCATCCATTAAACTCTACATTATTTATTATATTATTAGGATCATCTCCTATAAATAATGTATCATATATCTTATCTTCCTTGTTAAAAGAAACATCATTTATATCTTTCTTTATTATTTCATTTTTAATAATCGGTTTTTTTATTTTGTACATAACCTACCTTCTTAAGATAGTCTTTAAATATATAGCACATAAAAATGCATTAGGAAACATTACTGCTAAATTATTTATCTTAGTTTTTTTATTTTGCTCTAGTATTTTATAAATATAACATATAAGTTCACTACTTACAAACATTTTTTTAACACTATTATTTTTAATTGCACCAATTATCGTATTGTATGACTTAAAATTAGTTTTCAAAAACTTTTTCTTGATAAGCACATTAACAACAGAAGTTCTATATATTTTAGTTACATCCAAATCAAATGCACTCATTGTATTTTCTAATACTTTGTTAAATTCTAAAGTCTTATTTTTACCATATATTTTTATGTGTTTTTTTCTTAAAATATCATTATTTATATAACTATCTAAATTATCATAAAATCTACCATTTATTCTATCAAAATTACGATCTAAAGAGCCTTTTTTAAACGTATAAAAATTACCATCTAAAGCATTAAACGTTTTCATAGTATCATTATATCCAAGCTTTATATCTAGTCTTGTTTGATTATTATTCATAACTAAAAAACTACCTATCTTATTTCTTGGAGTTATCATGGTAATTGGTACTGACTTATCTTTAATCTTTCTCATAATACCAATAGCTCTTAAATCAACTCCAATTATTTCATCTGCACCAAGCTCTATAGCTAAATTAATAGGCATATTATCATAATAACCACCATCAATATAAGATTCATTTTCTATGTTTTTTATTTTAAAAGCTGGAAAACAGCAAGAAGATGCTATTAAATAATCATGGAGTTTATCCTTTTCCATTTTATTTTTAGTCATTAAAACAGGTTTCATAGAAGGAAATTTAACAGTAACTAATCCATAGTCTATATCAGAATTAAAGAACTTATCAGGATCTATGTTTTCTTTTATCATTTTCTCAAGTCCTGGAGTCTCTAATCCACCTTGCAGTGCACCTTTAGTATAATTAATAGCTAAAGCTTTTTTACCATTAGTATTATTTCCACTAGTTTCCATATCTATTTTGTAAACCTTTTTATAATCCATAAAATACCAAAGTTTATATACATCAGAAAAATTACCTTGTACCATAAAAGCACCATTAATAGCTCCTATTGAAGTACCTGTTACTATACTATAATCTATTTTAAGTTTTCTAATAGCCATCCAAAATCCTAACTGGTAGCCACCTTTTCCACCACCACCAGATAAAACAATAGCTCTTTTCATATTATCACCACCACTATTTATAAAGTATATCTACGTCAACTAAATTATCTATTCCATCTATTTTAGCATTATTAGTAAGCTGCCAAACCTTATACTTGCCAGAATAATTAGTATTATTAGTATAATGTGCAAGCCATACAGAATAATTATCAATATTCCATATATTCTCTAAATAATTTTTACTACTATAAAGCATACCATCATAGCCATTTTTCTTTAAAGTATCTAAATATGATAATGCAATAGAATTAATATCATTAAAATTTAAATTATATGAATTAAATGAAGAAAAATTTTCCCAGTCAAACACTATAGGAAGTTCTAATTTTTCATTATTTAAAGTTTTAATAACCCAAGATGCCTGCTTGCTAGCTTCCTTTTTATTTGATGCCATACTATATAAATATACTCCAACATCTAAAGAAGCTTCTTTAGCCTTTTTATAATTTTTTTTAAAATTAGGATCTATAGTAACTATACCATTTATTTCTTTTTGAACACCTATTCTAATAAATACAAATTCGCATCCAGCTTCTTTAACCTTTTTAAAATCTATATTTTTCTGCCATCTAGATACATCAATGCCAATTTTATTATCATCATTTTTATAATTATTATAAATTTCACTAAACAAAATAGATGAATCAGTATCACTACTGTTATTATTTGTACTAGTAGTATCTATCACATTAAGTTTCATGTTATAAATAAGCTCATTATTACTACTATCTTTAATAGAAAATGATATATCATATACGCCAGGCGTATTTACATCATAAGTACCATTTACATTGCAAGAAGGATTTCTATCATAATTATCTCCATAACTAACTAAAGAACATAAATTATTATCATACCCTTTTTTAACTACGTGAGTAGATGATATAACAACTGGCTTTTCATTATCTACAACATTATACTTTATATGATATAAGTAATTTTTTCTTTTAATTTTAAAGTGTAAATTATATATATTTTCTCCCAATTTATCAGTTTTAATAAAAACATTTTTATTAATATCTAAATTTGTATTTTCTATTATATCTTTTAATAAAATATCATCATATACTAATATATCATTTTGCTTAACATTTATATAATAGCCTTTTGGAAGCTCATCAATAATTGTTTTTGAACAACCAGTTAAACAAATAAGTAAAAGTAAAATAAAAAATTTAAAATATTTCATATGCATCACGAATATATTGTACCATAAAAAATTATAATAAAGAACCCCTTTTATGTATAACAGTAAATGCATGTACATATTATATATGGGAGGTGTATTATGAAATTAAAAGTATTAAAAATATTTGGAATTATATTAGCTTTCTTTTTATGCTTCCCACTTCACTTTTTATACGATAGGCTTCCATGCTTTATAACAAGTATTATAGCTCCAGTTAATGAGAGTATATGGGAACATATGAAAATATTATTTGGAAGTATAATAATATCTGGAGTAGTTCAAAAAATAATTATCAAATTAAAAAAAGAAACTTTTAAAAATGTATGCATATCAAATTATATAGCTGCTATAACATCTATTATAATATTTCTTATAATTTATCTTCCAATATATAATATAATAGGAGAAAAACTTATAATAACAATAATTATTATGCTTATAACCATTATCATTTCAGAAATAATTAGTTACTACATCATAAAACGTAATAAAGATTTAAAATTAGAAAACGTTTCTATATTACTTGTATTATTTACCTACTTATTATTTGGTATATTAACATATTTTCCTATTAAAATAGATCTATTTAAAGATCCTATAAATTTAGTATATGGAATTAAATAAAGCCCTGATATAATCAAGGCTTTTTTGCTATATTATGGCGTCCCCGATGCGATTTGAACGCATGACCCCTCGCTTAGGAGGCGAGTGCTCTATCCAGCTGAGCTACGAGGACACAAACTAATTATAACAAATAAAATAAAAAAAATACATAAAAATGTATTTATTTTACAAAATTAAATAATACAACAAGCCACATACTAACTTGAGCCTTAGCACTACCAGCACCCTCTACTAAAGATACTAGTTTATCACAAAAATTTACCATCCAAGATTCTTTATATTTTGGTACTACGTTTGACATAGGAAACATATGAGCTTCTATTATATTTTGTTCTTTTTCATTTACGCCAAAATAAGTAATTGCATTTTCTTTAGCAATTGTAGGATGCTTAATAAACATTTTTGTTTCAGTAATGATATTTTCATCATCTCTTACTAAAAAGAAATCATGAAGAGCACCAGCTCTTACTATAGACTTAGTATCCCCACCTATTAATTTAGATAATTTATAAGAAAGATAAGCAACTCTAACAGAGTGATTATATCTTGTATTACCATGATGAACTATACTCTTAGTCTTTAAAAATTCTTTATGAAAAAGAATTGGTTGAGCTATTGTCATAAATTCTTTATCATCATATATCTTTTTCATTAAATTCAATGTAATCAACCTCTTTACTTGATATTATTATATTCTTATTAAATATATTATTATCATTATTTTAACTAAAAATACTTTTTTTTATAAAAGCCATATTAAGGTTATCATAATATTATATAAAAGTAAAGTATACAAATGTTTGCTTAACAAATATTTTAAAAAGACTTTTAAAGTCCTCTTGAATTATCTTTGTGATTTATGTTTAGTTGAACATACAGAACTACTAATACTAGCACAAGCCAAAACTGCACATAATATTTTAATTGTATCTTTTAAATCATCAAGATATTTATCAAAAATGCCACTAGTATTATTTTCTTTCATATTAAGCTTTCTTAGATTAATGTAGCATTTTATACCGCTAAATAAACAAAAAAATAAGCTTCACTTATACTTTCTAATATTTACAAGCAAAACTTACCTTAAATTACTTTTTATAATCACATGAACTACATTTTATATTTTCATCTTTATCTATAACCAAAAGGCTATTACATTCTGGACATAAATCTCCAGTAGGCTTATCCCAAACAGCAACCTTGCATTTAGGAAAATTACCACATCCATAGAATATTTTACCCTTTTTAGTTTTTCTTTCAACTATCATTCCACCACATTTAGGACACTTACAAACTTCTATTAATGGTGCTTTTTCTTTAGGTTTTATATATTTACATTCAGGATATCCAGAACATGCTTCAAATTTACCATACCTACCGTTTTTAATAACCATAGGTTTACCACAATTAGGGCATACTTCCCCTGTTGCTTCATCTTCTTTTTTCTCCATCTTATCAAAAGCATTTTCTACCTCAGGTTCAAATTCTTTATAAAATGACTCTAAAATTTTATACCACACTTTCTTACCTTCTGCTATCTTATCTAAATCTTCTTCCATTTTAGCAGTATATTCAACATTTATTAAATCACTAAAGAATTCTTGTAATTTATCTGTTGTAGTTATACCAATTTCAGTTGGATTAAGTTTTTTATCTATTATCTTTACATAACCTCTTTGTGTTAATGTTGAAATAGTTGAAGCATAAGTTGATGGTCTTCCTATTCCTAAATCTTCCATAGCTTTAATTAGTTTAGCTTCAGTATATCTAGCTGGTGGTTTAGTAAAATGTTGTTCTTTTAAAACTTCATTGCTAATTAATTTATCACCAACAGCATATTTAGGAAGCACTTTATCTTCTGATGATTCAAACTTACTATAAACTTTTAAATAACCATCAAATGCAAGTTGTTGACCAGTTGTTTTAAAACTAGTATTGTTATTATCTAAAGTTATTGTTGTTGCATTAACGAGTGCATCGCTCATAAGTGATGCAAGAGCTCTAGCATAAATAAGTTCATATAGTTTATACTCATCTTTTGTTAAATATTCTTTTACGCTTTCTGGTGTTCTATTAATACTTGATGGTCTAATTGCTTCGTGAGCATCTTGTACGTTTTCTTTTTTCTTAGTCTTTTTAACATGTCCAATATACTCTTTACCATAAGCGTTTTCTATATATGCATAACCTGATTTAATAAATTCATCAGATAATCTTACAGAATCAGTTCTCATGTATGTAATTAAACCTATAGTATCAGACTTTATATCTATACCTTCATATAACTTTTGAGCTACTTGCATAGTTTTTTTAGAAGAAAAACCAAGTTTTGATATAGCTTCTTGTTGCATAGTAGAAGTAATAAATGGATATTTTGATGATTTCTTCTTTGGCTTTGTTTCATAATTAGATACAATAAATTCTTTATTTAAACTTTTTATTACATCATCTGCATCACTTTCACATTTTAGCTCTGCCTTATTTCCATCAATCAAGTCTAAATCTGCATCTAAATCATCAAATTTAGCTGTTACACTCCAGTATTCTTCTTCGTTAAATGCTTCTATTTCCCTTTCACGGTCAACTATTAATTTAAGGGCAACTGATTGAACTCTTCCAGCAGATTTACCACCAGTTTTAGATTGCATAAGTTTACTTAATCTAAAACCTATTATTCTATCTAGTATTCTTCTAGTTTCTTGTGAATGAACTAGGTCGTCATCTATTTTTCTAGTATGATTAAAAGCATCTTTAACAACATTTTTTGTAATTTCATTAAATACTACTCTTTCATAATCATTATCTTTTAATTCTAAAGTATCTTTTAAATGCCAAGAAATAGCTTCTCCCTCACGGTCAGGATCGGTTGCAAGATAAACTTTTTTTGATGCTTTTGCATCTTTTTTTAATGCTGTAATATCTTTTTTCTTACCTTTAATAGGTTCATATGTAGGCTCAAAGTGATTTTCTATGTCAACCCCAAAGCCATACTTTCCTTTTGTTGCAAGATCCCTTATATGTCCTTTACTAGAAACAACTTTATAGTCACTGCCTAAGTATTTTTCAATTGCTTTAGTTTTAGTTGGAGACTCAACTATTACTAAGTTTTTACTCATATATATGCCTCCTTATGTTATTGATTCTTATCTAAATATTCTTTAACAGGCCCATATGTGTGCCTATATCCGTCAATTATACCATATTTATTTAAAAGTTCAATGTGTTTTTTTGTCGGATATCCTTTATGTTTAGCAAAAAGATATTCTGGATGTTTTTTATCTATATCATACATTATTCTATCTCTAGTTACTTTAGCTATTACAGAAGCTGCTGCAATTGTGATACTTTTAGCATCTCCTTTAATTATTTTTTCATGAGGAATATCTATATAACCATCAAGTGGCATAGCATCAGTTATTATATAATCAGGCTTTATATTTAAGCTATTTGTTGCTCTTATCATTCCAATTCTTGAAGCTTCATATATATTTATTTCATCTATTTCTTTAGCTGAAACAATTGATACTCCAACACTTAATGCTTTTTCCATTATAATTGGATAGTATTCTTCCCTTTTCTTTTCAGTTAATTTTTTAGAGTCATTTAAGCCTTCTAAAATAAAATCATGAGGAAGTATCACAGAAGCACAAACTACTGGACCAAAAAGAGGCCCACGACCTGCCTCATCACATCCTGCAATATTTTTATAACCTTTATTCCATAACTCTTTTTCATATTTATATAGATCTACTGCTTGTTTGAATTCTTTCATTATTTTTCATTCTTTCTCTTTCTTTTATTGTTTCACGTAAAAACCATCTTTTAGAATAAAAATCCAAGCGATATTCAATGTTTTCTTTTTTATCCTCATATGTTTCACCTACACCATACACACTAATAAGATTACTAAAAGTTGGAGCAAAACGACTCTTTTGAGGATCCGGAGAGTAATCTTTTAAAAATCTAGCTTCTTCAGTAGTAAGTGCATAAAAAGAAATATTATGTTGTCTTTGCATAATGTTAGAATTTAAATACAAGTTTCTTAGAAAAACACTCATAATATTATCTATTTTTAATCCTTTTGTTTTTCTTGTTATTTCATTAAGTATTCCTGTTTCTTTCCAAACGTATGCTATAACTACAATGTCTTCCTTTTTTCTTAAAATTATAGATCTATTTTTTGAAATCAATTCATTAATTAAATCTTTTGAAATACCTGTATAAGAAAATGTTCTATATATAAATTCTATCTTATCTATAACTTCATCATTAGGTACTTTTTCTCCTATAGTTTTGAAAGTTGATTGTAATAATCTTATTTGTTCTACAGTAAATCCATTATTTTCTAAATATTCTATCATTTTTATACCTCATCAAACGTAATACGCCCTATTCTTCCTTCTCTTAAATCTTTTATAATTAGATTAGACACTTTATCATAGTCAACAACGCCGCCAGATATTAAGCATCCTCTTTTTCTTCCAATTATATCATACGAACTTATTATATCATTATAATCAAAATTCTCAATACCAAATCTTTCTATTAGACACTTTTTATACTTTTTATTTAACATATTAAGTATGTAACATGCAACTTTACCTTTAGGTAGTATTTCCTCTTTTATTGCTGAAAAACATGCTAAGTTATAACTTTGAATTTCATCATCAAGTTTAGGCCATAAAATTCCAGGTGAATCTAATAATTCTAAGTCTTTGTTAATTCTAATCCATGATAGTTTTTTTGTAACCCCAGGCCTATCTCCTGTGATAGTAGCATTTTTACCTACTAAACGGTTAATAAGTGTTGATTTACCAACATTTGGTATACCAACTATTAAAGCCCTATAAGCACGTTTTTTTAGTCCTTTAGCTAGTCTTTTATCATCTAATTCTTTTAATAACTCTTTAGTTTTAGTAAATATATCAGGTATACCTTTATTATTAGTTAAATCAGCTAAAACAACTTTATATCCTAAAGATTCATATTTTTTAGCACAAAGCTTTGTTTTTTCTATATCACATAAATCAATTTTAGTCATAATTATTATTCTAGGTTTATTACAAATTAAATCATCTATGTCCTTTATTTTAGAAGAAAACGGTATCCTAGCATCAACCACTTCATAGACTATATCTACCATATTTATATTTTCTTTAATAAGTCTTCTCGTTTTAGCCATATGGCCTGGGTACCAATTTATATTTGTTTTATTTTCATTATTCATTATTTTCACCTACTTTATTTACTTTTCTATCAACGAATCAACATCACCAGGTAATAATGCATTTATTCCTATATTATCAAAGTTAATAATGTTTTCTTCAATATCATCTACAAATAATACCTCATTTAAATTACAATTATTAATCTTGCTAATTATTTTTGCTGCATCTATTTTTAATTGCTGATTTTTTGTTGAAATTACTTCTATATCATTTCCATAATATTTATGAACGAAGTATTCTTTTGCTTTCAAATGAAATGAAAATTTCATTCCAGATACACAATATATTTTAACATTATTTTTTCTTAAAATATTAATTAATTTAAGTATAGATTCTGACATATTACATGGTTCTATTATTTCATAAAATTTTTCAGGAACTAAATATGCATTCAAATAATAGTTTTGTAACTTTTCTTCAGATTCATTACGATGTTTTTGATAATCTTTATCTTTATGAATTGCAAGTGTATCATCAAAATCAAAAATTGCTACTTTAATATTACTTAAATTAATTTTCATTTATTTTATCTCCTACATAATCTTCTGTTTCTTCTAATAATAAATCGAAATCCGATTTATATAATTTATCTTGTTTTATCCTATATTTCTCAAATTCTGTCAATGCTTTATCACACGCTATTTCATGGGATATTTTTCCGGCATCTTTTAATATATCCCTATCATCAAGTAATAAATATCTATCTATTAAGTTAACCCAATCTTCCATAGTCATTGGAATATGTCTTCTAGCTCTATTTTCTGCTATTTCTAAAAAAGCACTAACTATTCCCTCTAAATCTTTTATTTCATCTTTAGATAAATAATTTTTTGCTATTATAACATCAGATTCCATTATCTTTCCATTAGGAGATTTTTTCCAAGAAGTCAATCCCATGTGTTCTTTTTCTGAATCTACTCTATTATATATAATTTCAGCAGCCGTTTGTTTAGATATAGCATAATGCATTTTATTTTGTACTTTTTTAAAAAAATTAATTGATACTGGAGAGTTTGGATCATAATCCATACTTGTAGCATAAATATCAGTTACTTTTTGATAAAACCTTCTTTCAGACAACCTTATTTCTCTTATTTCTTCTAACAATTTTTCAAAATAATCTTTATCAATAAAAGAACCATTTTTCATTCTTTCTTTGTCTAATACATATCCTTGAATAGTAAAAGTTTTTAGCACATTTGTCGCCCATCTTCTAAATTGAGTAGCTCTTATTGAATTCACTCTATATCCAACAGAAATTATAGCATCTAAATTATAAAATTCAATATTTCTTTTAACATTTCTAGTTCCTTCTTTTTGAACTAATTCCATTTTGGAATAAGTTGAATCTTTATCTAATTCATTTTCTTTATATATATTTATAAGGTGCTTTGCAATTGCAGGTTGTTCAACATCAAATAATTCCGCCATAGCTTTTTGTGTCATCCACAAAGTCTCATTTTCATATCTAACATGAATACCTTTATCTTTTTCCTGAAGTTTAAATGTTATAAATTCTTCAGTACTACTTCTAATAATTAAGTCTTTTGTCATTTTATCATCTCCTGTATTCAAAATTTTAGTTTTCCATCAAACGGAATTACTCTTGGGTTTTAATAATTTTAATCATTTTCCAGTTATAAAATGTAAAAAGGGATAAGACTAAAAGTCTTTATTTATAAGACTTCATAGGAAGTTTTCCATAATTCGGTTTATACCAATTTATATTTGTTTTATTTTCATTCATATTTTTATTTTTTCTCATTTCTCTTTTTTGATACATATCCATTATTTATTAACATTACACTAACCTTAATATCATTGTTTGAATCTCTATATATTAAAAAGTCATGATTAATTATTTGCAAGTTTTTATTATCTATATTTTATCCCACTGTTAATTTCTTTTATTTAAAATATGTTTTAACATTTTAATATTTCTTGGTATTTAACAACTTTGATTATATCATCATTTTCATTAGTTTAACCTTTAATATCATATCTTTTTATTAAATTATATCACACATTTTTTAACCACATATACATTCCATCTTGCGCAACTTCTTTTTTTACCTTAAAACCAAATAAATTATAAAATGATTGTTTACCAGGAGCTGATAATAACTGAATCATCATTTCCTCACCATCTTTTAATTGTTTTTTTAAATAATTCAACAAACTATCTACCAATAACTTTCCATATCCCATTTTTTGATAACTCGGAATAACTATTACATCCATTAATAATCCAGCATATCCTCCATCTGTTACAAATCTAGCCATCCCTATCGTATTACCTTCTACAACACATTTTACATTTATGTCATTATCTAGTGACCTTTTAAGTAGTCTTTCAGAAGGAATTTTCCATCCAATAGTATTTAAAATATTTTTATACTCATCAATGGTTAATTTATTATATTCTATCATATATCCCCATCCCTTTATTTAAATAATCCTAATAATTTCTTAACAGTATTACCAGTTCTTATAGTAATATTATCCTTAATATCTATCGTTGCAGTTTTCTTCCACCAAGTAGAATTTTTATAACGGTTCAAGTTAAATGACCAAAAAATAACATCATTGTACTCCATAATCATATCAATATTATCTTTTATATCTCCAACACTATTAATTACTTCATTAGCACTAATAGGAGGCATAACAAATATTATATTACTATAAATTTCTTTATCACCATTATCCCACCACGTAGGAGCATTATTTAATATATCTTTTAATTTGTCATAAGCTATTATGTAACTTGATGTATCAACATTAAACTTGTTTCTTAAAATCAATTTAATTTTACTATTTAAAATATCTTTATCATCATCAGAATCAAGTATAACATTACCACTATTAAGATAAGTTATAACATTCTTACAACCTATATTTTCTATTTCTTTTTTAAATCACTCATTAAAACTTTATTTTTACCACCTATATTTACTTTTCTTAGTAGTACTATATATTTTTGCATTATATTTTCTTACCAATTACATTTTCAATTTGCTTTATGGTAATTGGTCCCTTTCTTATTAACTTTAATTCTTCATTTGTACAATCTATTATAGTACTAGCCATTCCATATGTAACGTCTCCTTTTAATATACCATCTAAATTAGAAAAAGTCTCATTAATTTCATCTATAGTAATACAAGTAGCTTTCCCACTTATATTAGCACTTGTCATATATAATGGACAGCCTACCTTTTCAATTAACTCTCCCAATATATTTGACGTTCTCATTCTAACCGCTACCGTACTAGCATTATCATTAATAACAAATGGCAAATTATCCTTAAGTTTTAAAATTAAAGTAATTGGTCCTGGCATAAATGTATCAATAATTTTTTCAACAATTTCATTTGTTATAGCTATACTTTTTATCTGATTTTTATCCTTACACATAATGGGAAATAATTTATCTTTAGGTCTATTTTTAATATTCACTAAATTATTATAAGCATCAAAAGAACAAATTCTAGAACACAAACCATAAACTGTATCAGTTGGAACACATATTACCCTGTCATTTCTAAGTATATTAGATAATATATCAAGTTCTTTTTCATTATAAATTTTAGTCACTTATTATCTCTCCTTTTTTTGTTAAAATTTCCTTAATCTTTTTTAAATGTCTTTCTAACAGAATCAAAATCAATTTCTAATTTAGTATTACTATAACTTACTATCTTTAATTTTTTTACCCCATCAAAGCTTCTATCACATTTTATTTTTATTTCTTTATTTTTTTTATTATATTTATACGAATAACATAAATCATAATCTCCTACAGCATTACCCTCACTAGTATAATATGAAAAATGTCCATCTTCTCCAAAATAAATAGTTTCTGATACAGTATCTTCATTTCTAACCCAAGTTCAATTAAAATAATTCTTATTTGTACATCCAAATAATATAATAAATCCAAATAAAATCACAATTATATAATTAATTTTCTTCATTTTTAACATAATATCTTGCTTATATCCTTTTTATTTCTATTGCTAAAACCCCGTACTTTTCTTGTTTTTCTTTAGGATAATATTTTTCCATATCATTATAACTTGGAACACTACTTTCATCATATCCTAAAGAAATTTTATCAAAATGTTTATATAGTTCTTCAAAAGAATTATAAGGATATAAATTAGTAACTTTACATTTTATCTTTTCATCCGTATTTATATTAGTAAATTCTATAATATCATTTATATTTATCTCTTTTCTTTTTTCATCAAATAGTCTCATTTCAATAGTTTTATCACCACTTTTTATTTTATTAAATGGTTCTTCATGAAGTTTCATATTATGCATAATAAATTCCACCTTTCTTAAATAAATTATATCAAAAAAACTCAAATAAAAATATATGTTTGAGTTTATTTTTCTATATAATTATTTAATAGTTTATATAAATCATTTTTATCATAATGCCAGTAAATACAATTAACAAATTCATCAAGAAAACACCACTTATAACTAATGCTTTCTTCATTTAATATAATGTCATCATTATCTACATACGAAATAAATACATGTTCATTGCAATTCATTCCTAGTGAATAATAATTATAAGTTATATTTGTATCTATTATTTTATTTACACTTAAATTAGTTTCTTCTTTTACTTCTCTTTTTACCGCATTAAATAAATCATCATCAAAATCCTCTTTAGCACCAGTTACAGTATACCAAAAAGATCTATGAAATTGTGGATCATTACTACTTCCAAGTAACAATAAAAGCTTATTATCCTTGTTAACTATAAATGTTAATATCTTTTCCATGTTATTTAACTTTTCCAATTTTAGTTATAGGAAATATCCTATATGAAACACTTCCTAATATATCTTCTTTCTTTATTAGTCCTATAACTCTAGAATCTACTGAATTATTTCTATTATCACCAACAACAAAATACATATCCCCTGGTATATTTAAATATCCAAGCGTTTCTAATTTAAAATCATTGGTAGCCACTTTACCATAATTCTCATCGGTTAAAAATCCATTAATATATAAACTTCCATTTTTAAATTCAACGTGTTCTCCAGGAAGCCCAATTACCCTTTTAATTAATTTTTCTCCATTATATTTAAGTACAACAACATCAAACCTTTTAATATCATTTAACTTATAGTCTAATTTATTTAAAATTACTATGTTCTTATCATAAAGTGTATCTTCCATAGATTGTCCATCTACAATAGCTGGAGTTACTATAAAACTTCTTATTAGAACAACTACTAAAATCACTATAACATAAGGATATATTTTTTTTATTAACTCTTTGCAATTTCTACTCATAATTTTTCTCCAATCCTATAATACTTTTTAATTTTAACACTTTAAAATACATAAGTAAATATAATAAGCATAAGAATAATTTTAAATTTAAATTATTTTAGCATATAAATAATATTTTAATTAAAGAAAGTTTTTATGAATTAGCAATATATTATAACATTTAGTCATGGACATATTTATAATAATATTATTTTTTCTAATCCGTGCAGTCTTAACAAAACAAAACGTTATCTTAATAAGAATTGCATGATTTTTAAAGATAATAGTCTAATTATTAAAATACAAATAAAAACATAATAAAAAGTTTACATCTTTAGCGTAAACTTTTTAATTTAATTATTCTTGTTCTTTTTCATCATCAGTTAGAGATGATAATATTCCCTCTATCAATTTCCATTCTTCATCAGTTTCAATAGGAAGTAAAACTGGGTTTTCTTCATCTGGATTATATATAGATGCATAAACCTTAGTATTGCCCTCATCATCTAAAGTATTGTCAGTATACGCCATATAATTTTTCTTAGTTTTTTCATCTTCATAAGTGAAAAGTATTTCACATTTAATTTCTTTTCCTTCATCATTTACAATTGTAAATGTATTATCTTGTTTCATTTCATTTTCCATTATTTTTTTGTTCCTTTCTTATATCTAAATAATTTTGTAAAATTATTGTAGCAGCTATCCCATCCACTTTTTGTTTTCTTTTTTTTCTAGAAGCATCAGCTTCTAATAAAATCTTATTTGCTGTAACAGATGTTAATCTTTCATCTTGAAGTTCTACTATTATATTAAATTCATTTGTCAATAATTCTTTAAAATCTAGTGATCTTTTCGCAGCATCTCCAAACGTATTATTCATATTTTTAGGAAGTCCTAAAACAAGTTTTTTTGCATTATAATAATTTATAATGTTTCCTAACTCCTTTAAAGATTCCTTAAAATTATTTTCATTAAATCTAATAGTACCAACAAATGATGCTATTGTCTCAGTATTATCACAAACAGATACACCTAACGTTTTTGTACCTAAATCGAGTCCTAATATTCTCAATTTTCTAAATATTCCTTAATTAATATTTCTAATATTTTGCTACGATCTATTTTACTAATTTTATTTCTAGCTTCTTTATGATTAGAAATATAACCTGGATCTCCACTCATCAAGTAACCCGTTAGCTGGTTAACAGCATTATATCCTCTCTCATTTAAAGCTTCACAAACTTCTTTTATAGTATCTTTTACAAGTGCATCATTTACTTCTTCTACATTAAATAAATATGTTGTAGATGACATATTACCACCTCTACTTTCGTAAGATAGTTATATTTTATCATTTTTTGATGTAAATATCAAGTTAGCTAATTTCTCTTTTTAAATAAAGAGTATGTCCCCAACATTCACTATCAACATATATAGGTAAATCTATTCTTTTTATATTATTATCAATTTTCATTAAATAGTTAATATAATCTTCCCTTTTATTCATTATGTTATCTTGATATAAACCATTTCTAGTTTCACATATAGTTACAACAAACTCTTTACTATTTTTAATAGAATTAACAATTATTTTTTCTATGGCACCACAACAATGAAATCCAGTTATTAAATCATAACTAGATATATCAGTATCAAGTTCAAAATATTCATTTAAAACCTTTACATCATATCTTTCAAATCTATCTAATGCATACTTAGAAAATAAATCCATCGCACTTACTTTATATCCCATTTTAGAAAGCAAACAACTAGTCGTACCACGTCCAGAACCTACATCCAAAACATTTAGATTATTAGGGTATTTGTCAGCAATAAAATTTACAAATAACTTATATATGTTTCTATTATTAATCACTCTTTTTACAAATTCTTCATTTAAATTATTTACCACTCTATCCAAACACCTTTTTCTTTTAATTCTTTTATAACCTTTATGTGTTCTTCATAAGTTTTAGTAAAATGTGTTTTACCATTTTTGTCAGCAACAAAATAATAATATGAATTACTATCTGGATTTAATACTGCTTCAAATGAACCTTCACTAAAGTTTGATATAGCACCTACTGGCAATTTACCATTCATTTTAGGTCCTCTTGTATTATATGGATTATATGTATTAATTTCAGTACTTGTTAAATCTCTATCCGATAATTCTATTTTAAATGCATAGTATGTTGTAACATCACTACCAAGTGACATACCAGCTTTTAATCTGTTATAAAATACCCCAGCTATTTTCTTTCTATCATCATTATATATTCCCTCTTTTTCAACTAAAGAAGCAAGTGTTACAAGTTCATTTATACTATACGATGACGAATCTATTTGAGACTTATATTTCGATAAAACTTTATCAGTGTTATTTAACATGGTAGTAAATATATCAATTAATTTTGGATTTGTTCCAAAATTATAAGTATCTGGAAATAAATATCCTTCTAATGGATAATATATATCTTTATTCTTAATATCATCCGTTAAAAACCAATACTTGTTAATTAATGTATCAATATAAGTAGAATCACTAATTAATTTTAAGATTTCACTTTCAGTTATATTGGTTTTACTAGTTATATCTTTAATTATTCCCCTTATATTCTCTCCTTCTTTAAATGTAATTGTAACACCACTTTTTTTATATACTTCCCCACTTAATAATTTAACAATATCAGGTGTACTATACGTTTTATCTATAATATATATACCTGCTTTATAAGTATTAACCTTATTTAATTTAACATAAATTTTATATGCTAAAGTACTCCTAATAATATTTTCTTTTTTTAACTTTGCTCCAACTAAATACACACTAGAGCCCTCATCTACGGTAAACTCAATTACTTTACTATCCTTATTAGGTGATGACAAAAGATAATTATAAGTCATAAATAATCCAGTAACTAAAAATATAATTACTATCAAAAACATAATTATTTTAACTTTCTTTTTTAACTTTCTTCTTTTTTTAGGTCTTTTATCAAAATCAAGAGTTTCTATTTCTTCCATAATAATACCTTTACCCTTTTATAGTTTTTTCTTTTATATAATCTATTATATCATCTTTTTTAGAATTAAGCGTGCCTCCACCTTGTGCGAATGTCTTACTTCCACCACCATTACCTAAAGCCATATTAGATACATATTTAATTATAGTTCCTGCATCTATTTTATCTTTTAATTCATCTTTTACCTTCATAATAAAGTTAATAGACTCATTTTTTTCATTTAAAATAAATACAATTCCATTACTTATTTTATCAACAATTAAACCAGCTAATGCCTTAAGTGAATTTATATCATAATCTTTAAATTCTAATATAACAACATCACCATAAATTCCTTTTATTTTTTTATCTATATAATTATTTACGTTTTTAAGTAATTTATTAGTCAATTCTTCTTTATAAGTTTTTTCTAATTTAGCTACTGTTTTTCTTAAAGTTTCTACTTCTTTTTTATTTTCTAATATATCTTTATAACATTTAGGTCTTTCGTTAGAAATATTATAGTTAAATTCTAAAGTAATATCTTCTTTTTCAGCTTCCTTTAATATACCTTTAGCTTTACTTAATAACTCTATCATTTCATCATTATAAGGTTTTATCATAGAAAATATTTCTATTTCTAAATTAGCATCACATACAGCTTCTATTCTATAAACATTAAGTCCTTTTGATTCTATTTGTTTAATAGCAAAAGATTTAATATCTTTAGTATTATTAACGTGAGTACCACCACATAACTCTAAAGAATCTCCAAAGTTAACTACCCTAACTAAGTCTTTATACTTATCATCAAATAAAGCCATTGCATTCATCTTTTTAGCCTTATCTAAAGTAGTTATGGTAGTTTTATTAGGTAATGCTTCCTTAATCATATTATTAACTTCTTCTTCTACTTTTATAACCTCTTCATCTGTTATTTTACCAGTATAATTAAAATCAAATCTAAGTGTTTCATTATCAACATAACTACCAGCTTGATGCACACTATCTCCTAACACTTTTCTTAGTGCGCACTGAAGTAAATGTGTTGCACTATGATTTTGACAAGTAGACTTTCTATATTCTTTATCTACACTAAGTGTAACTATATCATTAAGCTTTATACTACCAGATAAAATCCTTATAATATGCATTGTCTGACCATTAGGAGCTTTTATACAACTAGTTACTTCTGCTTTTAAATGATCATTTATAATATACCCTATATCACCTTTTTGACCACCCATAGTAGCATAAAATGGTGTTTTATCACATATTACTATACCCTCACTATAAATATCTGTAATATTTCCATTTAAATCACCTATAAATATAACCTTACCAGTGTCTTCATAATTTTCATAACCAGTAAAAATACTTTCTTCTTTAAAATTAGAAACATCTCCAAGTACCTTTAATTCATCTATCTTTTTAACATTTCTTCTAGCTAAATCTTTTTGCTTTTTCATATACTTATCAAATTCTTCTTCATTAGCATCTATATTTTTTTCCTTTAATATTTCTTTTGTAAGTTCAAAAGGAAATCCATAAGTATCATATAACTTAAAGCATAATGATGCATCTAACTTATTACTATCTTTAACTTCATCCTTAATCATTTTATCTAATTCTTTTAATCCTTTTGACAAAGTCTTTAAAAAATTATTAGTTTCTTTTTCAATCTCATTTAATATAAAATCTTCTTCTTTTAAAAGATTTGGATAACTTTCATCATACACTTTTTCTATAAAGTATTTAGCTATATCAAGTATTATAGCAGGCTCTAAGTTAAGTTTTTTTACATGCCTTATACATCTTCTAATAAGTCTTCTTAAGATATATCCTGCTCCAACATTAGATGGTGTCAAATGCTTTGAATCTCCTAAAAGCATTGTAGATGTTCTAGTATGATCTAAAATAATTCTAATTGATTTATCTATATCAGGATTAGTATTATATTTAACAGACAATTTTTCTTCTAAAATATTCATAGCTCCAGTATATAAATCTGTCTTATAAATATCTCCATCACTAGTATTTAAAAAAGCAAGTATTCTCTCAAAACCCCAACCAGTATCAACGTTTTTATTTTTTAATGGAATGTATTTATCTTTATCTACTTTTTCATATTCCATAAATACATCGTTACCAATTTCAATAAAATGTCCACAATCACAAGAAGGATTACATTCTAAAGAGCAAGGAGGCTTATCTGTTATATAAAAATATTCACTATCTGGTCCACATGGTCCTGACTCTATTTCCCACCAATTATCACTTTTAGGTAAGAAGTAAATATTTTCTTTTTTAAATCCAAGTTTTTCTTTAATAAAAGCAGATTCTGTATCTCTTGGAGCATTACTATCACCTATAAAGCAAGTAGTAGCAAGTCTATTTCTTGGTATTTCAAATACTTTAGTAAATAAATCATAACTCCATTTACATCTTTCTTCTTTAAAGTAATCACCTAAACTCCAACTACCCATCATTTCAAAAAACGTTGCATGAGTTTTATCTCCAACAGAATCTATATCATTAGTTCTAATACATCCTTGAACATTGCATAATCTTTTACCCAAAGGATGAGCTTTACCTAATAAATATGGCATTAAAGGCTGCATTCCAGCTACATTAAATAAAACACCTGTTGTACCATCTCCAATTAAAGAAACTGCTCCTACATCTTTATGTCCTCTTTCTTCATAAAATTTTATCCATTCCCCTCTAAGCTCTTTACTACTTAACTTTCTCACCTATAACACCTCACTAATAATCTTTTTAACTTTTTCATTTAATTCCTCTATTGTACCACTATTTTCTATAATATAATCATAATCGTTATAATTATCTAAAGCAGTCTCTGTTATATGTTTTCTTTCATCTTTAGTTAAATTATTCTCAAAACTAGGTCTTTCAATTCTAATTTTATATACATTATCAAAATTCTTATTTATCATATCAAGTTCTAATGGTAATCTTGCATCACTAATTGTTATAACATCACAGTAATACGAATATACCTTAATATCTTCTATAATTCTATTTATAAAAAACATATTATCTATTTTATTTCTAATTATATTAGTACCAAGTTCTTGAAGTAATGCTCTTGGTTTAGTATCTTCAGATCCATCCCAAGAAGATAATACTTTAGCATACATCTTAATATAGGATGAAAACTGTAAATTAATACTATTTAATTCTTTTAATTTAATATTATTATTAATAAGTTCACAAGTAGTATCTTTACCTGAATTAGCTCTTCCAGATACTATAAATATAATTGGTTTTCTTAAACGTGCTTCCATAAATTTTTTTCCTTTCTTAAATTAAAATGATACCAAGGCCATTTCAAGGAACGAAAAAGCCGTGGTACCATCCTTATTTTTTACTTAATTTTAGATAACGGCTATTAACCGGTAGCTATTAACTACATTTAGAAAAGAGCTTCAATAATAATTCCTTATTAGCTTACACCATGCACTAACTCTCTTTAAAGTTCTTATTATTTACTAGTTTTTCTTCACAAATTTAAATATATTAATATTATAGCATGGATTAAAATAAAATCAACTACATATAGCATGCTTATATTCTATTGTCCAACCTGTATTATCTATATTAGGATTATTAGGTAAAACTAATTCGTTTCTAAAATAATTACCTATTCCTGTTAAATTATTTCTATCATTTCTTTTTGATCTTACTGCAAAACAATAATACATTTTTTTAGTACCAGTTTTCATCTCTATAATTTTAGTTTTAGAGCCTGAGACATTAACACTACTATTATTTAACATATCAGAAATTGTACATTCTCTTTTTGCATCTTCTGCTCCACCATGATTATTAGTAGAATCATTAGTGCCTTTTATATTCCAAACAACATATTCATAATTATTAGATACAATACCGCCAGGATTATCTGGAGTAGAAAGCTTAAGTGTAAAATTGCAACCTTTTTCACCTTGTTCTACTCTAACTTTATCCTTATTACATATTAAAGTATCTTTAGTATTTGTTTTATTTCCAGCTATATCATAGGTTTCAGCCTCGACTATAGTACTTCCTGTATTAGTCAAAGCAGTTATATTATCGCCATCATAAGTGACAAAATTCTTGTTACCTATTTTATATTTTGTTTCTCTAATACCAGACATAGTATCTTTATAGTTTAAAGAAAATTTTCTATCTTCATTTGTAGCACCTTGCTTTGATATTACTAAACTAGGACTTGTAGTATCAAGTTTATAACTATCTTCTTTTGTAACTTCTGCCCCACTTTCATTAACAACCTTAAAATAAAGTGTTGTACCAGAAGTATCTTCTGTTCTTTGAAATGTTAAAGTATCACTAGAATCAGATGCAATCATGTTAGTATAACTAGAATCAGAAGATGCAGAGACACTTTTTATTTTACTACCTCCATTTTCTATTCCCTTAACAGTATAATAAATAGTATTATTATACCAACCATCTTTTGGCTCTAGTTTTCCAACATAACTACTAGTTTTAGTTATTTCAATTTTTGGTTTATTTTGTTTACTCTCAGTTACAATAGTAGTAATAGTCTCACATTTATTTTTAGTATCATCAAATTTATACGTATACTTATTTTGACTTTCTCTTGTTACTATAACATTACTACATTTATGTAGTTTTTTACCAGTTACAGGATTAGTTAAGGTATTTAAGTAATCACCTTCTACTAACTCTCCAACAGATATAGACTTAGAACTTCCATTAGGATTTAAATCTTCAAACAAATATCCATTAGTTTCAACATACTGTTTAGCTGCAATTTCTACTTGATTTTTTACCTTTTCATAAGATTCTTTTTTCTTATCTTTACTAATTTTATTCAAACTAATAATTACTAATACTAATATAGATGAAATGATAGCTATTACAATTAATACTTCAATTAAAGTAAAAGCTTTATTATTCTTTTTCACTGTTTATAACACCTCCAGCATACACCAAATTTAGTTATAATTTGCATAACCACAGCCTATATCAAATTCTGTATATAATTCAATTGCATTAGATGTATTTCCAGCTGGTGATTTATATGTGTATTTTCTATACGAAAAATCAACCTGGCCAGAATCTGATCCACATTTTTCAAAGTAGTATGCTTGATTTGTATTGCTACTATTTCTACAATTGCTCCTATTTATCCAACGACTTACACTCATTCCGTTAATATTATTTTTAAAAGCATTTAAATTGGTATTTATTACACTATTTACATTATAATTTCCGGTTTTTAAACCTTCCTCAAATTTTTTATTATCATTTTCAGAGTCAAACGTATACTTTTCAACATTACTTCCTATTGATGCTCCAGTGACATTAAAATAATTTAAGAATGTATTAACATACTCACATGAGCGAGCAAAATAAACTTTTGGACATTGGTTTTTCTTTCCACTATCCGTCATACATTTAATATTTGAACATTTTCCGTACCCACAAGTACTTTTTGCACTATCGAAAACAATTTTACCATTACTTGAATTATTTTTCTTAAATGTTTTATGATTAAATGACTTAGAAGAATTTGTTTTAGTACTATTAAAGTTCAACGTTACATTTTTTTCTAACCCGTATGTTTTATTGCATGAATTTGTGTTTCCAGCATTATCTGTGACTTCGACAGTAAAGGTTCTACCATTTATATTTGTATCATCAGATATTACTGCCTCATTATTTGTAACACTATTTTCTCCTTCTTTAAGTGCTTTACTCAATATTCCACTAAGAGAATCAGAAACTTTAGGGCTAACCTTCAAGGTATCTTTTATAAACCACTGAACATTACCAACAGTATTACCTCTTGTACCAGTTACATTAAAATCGCATGATGGTTTTGTCTTATCAATATTTACATATATTGGAGTTGTTGTACAATTTCCAGCATTATCACATGCTTTATAAGTTTCCCATCTTGCTCCGTCTGCATGTAATCCTCCGTCAGAATATGTATATCCATTGGAGATGGGTTTCACATATTTATTAATTAGCAAAACATTATCGCTATCATATTTTTTTACATAGTTTTCTGTTGCTTTTTGATTTGAGTCATTCCATTCAACATAGAATAAATTATTATTATTATCAACAGTTCCTACACCACTTGTTGCATCTTTTACTTCAACACTAAAATCAATTTTTTTATTTATCCAAGTAGTTGATGAAGGTTTTTTAGTTGAAATATCGTTTTGATTACTTGAATATTGATCATCATCTTTTTTATTTACAATATAGTTTATGGTAGGAGGAGTATTATCATTTTTGTAGGTTTTAAAACTAACATTAGATGATTTTCCAGTACCATTTACCACTTTAAAGTAAATAGTTTTCTCACTTGTGTCACCTGCTTTTTCAAATGTATGACTGCTATCATATTCTTCTTGCGTTGATGAAAAATCAGGATTATCAGATGCAATTATCTTTTTTACTGGGCTTCCATTTTTTTTATCTCCTTCAACTGTAAATTGTGTTGCGTATTTACACCATTCACCTTTTGTAGTAGTATCTCGTTCACCTTTTTCATCTACACAATCTTTATATACATTTATTGAAGGAGCACCATCCTCCTTTGATTCAATATGTGTTAACTCTCCACAATCATCACCAGATTCATTAAAGTTAAAAGTATATTTGTTTTTACTTTTTTTAGTTACTTTAACATAATTACATTTATAGTACTTTTTACCAGTTAATGGGTTTGTTAAAACATTTAAATAATCATTTTCAATTAGCTTTTCAATTGAGACTGTTTTAAATGAACCATTATTTCCAGCTTTTAAATCTTCAAACAAATACTCATTAGCTTCAACATACTGTTTAGCAGCTAATTCTATTTGATCTTCTACTTTTTTCTCAGCTTCTTTCTTTTTTGCTTTACTAACACCATTTAAACTAGTTATTGCAAGTACTAATATAGATGCCATAATAGCTATTACTACTAATAATTCTATTAATGTAAATCCTTTTTTCTTATTCACTTTAATCACCTCTACTATTTAAATTAATTATATAATAAAAAAAAATTATAGTAAATATAAAACTATTTTTTTACTATAACTTTTTCTTTATCTTGAATTATAACTAACTTATTCCATGTACCAATATTTGATTTATTACTAGTTAGTTCACTATCTAATATTTTTTTTGCATCATTATATTTAATATGATCTTTTTTTATTAGTAATTTATATTTCTTTGTATCAAAATCTTTACTATAGTAAGTAATACCACTATTTAATTCTTCATAGCTTAAGTTAATTATTTCATTATTAATTACATCTTTAAATAATATAATATCATTCTTATTTTTTATATAACCTAAAGTAAATGATATTTTATTATTTAATTCATCATACATTAATAACATTTGAAGTTTTTTTCCATCTGGATCAACTAATTTTATATCTTTATTAAATATACTTGATATAGGTTTTTCCATATCATCTTTGTATTTGTAACAGACTTCATTTCCAACAGCAAATATTATTGTACTTGCAAGTAATATACAAGTTGTTTTTTTTATTTTATTCATTTTAATATTAGCCTTTCTTTTTTGCATAGTTATTATAGTCTAATATTATTATAAAGTAAAGAAAAAATGACAAACTTTATTTTGTAAGTCTGTCATAAGTTACATATAAGTAACTATTTATCCATCATATTTTCTAGTTTGTTACTTGCTTTTTTCTTTACTTTATCTATAGTTTGTTTAATTCCTCCATTAGAAGAGCATTCGTTATAACAATAAAATGCACCTGATCCTACTGCAACTCCAAGTAACATCCAACCAAGATTATTTAATCCTTTCATAAGTCAATTCCTTTCTATAAAATATGATTTAGCACCTTAGTGCCACTTATATTATGTACATTATATTTAATTTATATACTATTAATATTTTCAAGTAATTTATTTTTTAATAAAGTATTTCTTTCTCTTATACCATTATTATGTATAGCATTAGCAAATGTATAAGGATCACCAACTAACATTAAAGATTTTTTAGCTCTTGTTATACCTGTATATATTATTTTTTTATAAAGCATCATTTTATAAGTTTTAGTAATAGGCATTATAACTATTTCAAACTCACTTCCTTGTGATTTATGTACACTAATTGCATATCCTAATTTTATTGCTTTATAATCTTTTTTATTATATTTAACCATATTACCATCATAATTAACTGTTATCTCATAACCATCTATTTTATCTATAAAACCTATATCACCATTAAATACATTATCATCTGGCATATTTTCTAGTTGAAGAACTTTATCTCCTTGTCTATATATAGTATCTATATCATATACTTCTTTTTTATCAGCACTTGGTGGATTAAATATATTTTGTAATTTTTTATTCAAATTATCTATTCCATTTACTCCTTTATAAACTGGTGCTAATACTTGTATATTTTTTAAATCATAACCTTTTTCTTTAGCTATTAGAGCTAATTTACATGTAACAGATAATATATCTTCATCACTACATTTAATAAAATTATAATCATCTTTTTTCTCTAAAAAACTTTCTTGTAATTCTCCGTTGTTTACTTCATATGCAAGATGAGTTATATATGAATTTCTACCTTGTCTATATATATCTTTTAAGAATATAGTATTAACCATATCTGTTTCTATTAAGTCTTTTAATATTTTACCTGGTCCTACACTTTCTAATTGGTTATAGTCTCCAATAAATACCAATTTAACATTACTTTTCATAGCTTTTAAAAAGTTTGCTAATAAGTCTATATCTATCATACTAGTTTCATCTAATATAACAAATGCAGCATTAGATTTATTTCTTTCGTTAAGGCCAAATTCATTTGTCTCTTTATTCCATTTTAAATATCTATGTATAGTAGATGCTCTATACTTACAAGCTTCACTCATTCTTTTAGCAGCTCTTCCAGTAGGTGCAAGTAACACTAACTTTTCTTCTAAACTATCCATGGATAATCCTGATACCATTTTATACAGTTGCACTATTCCTTTTATAATAGTTGTTTTACCAGTTCCTGGACCTCCTGTTATTATAGAAAAGTTTTTTGTTAATGCTTGTCTTATAGCTTTTTTTTGTTCTTCGTTATAAGTAATATCAAAAAATCCTTCTAAACTTTCTATTTTTCTATCTATATCTTTTATACTAGTATCAGAAAGGTTTGCTAAATCATATATTCTAGAAGATACATACATTTCAGATTTATAGTATGAAGATAATATATATTTATCATCTTCTATTATTATTTTACCTAAACTATTTAATTCTATTAAATAATATTTAAGTGTTTCAAGTGATATATCTTCTTCATATGTTTGTCTAATTAAATTATATAAATTATCTTCTAAAATATAAGTATCTCCAGTATTAAAACAATAATTTTTAATAGCATTAACTATTAATGCTAAAACTCTTCTTTCATCATTTATACTAACCTTTGTCTTATTTCTTAAAGAATCTATTTTATTAAAAGTAATACCATCTATAGTATCTATTAATTCATATGGATTATTTTCTATTACTCTTATAGTATCTTCTAAGTAATGATTATAAATTTTAAGTGAATCTTTCATACTAAAACCAAAATTAGTTAAATAAACTATCATTTCAAAACTTTCATTATATTTAACTAAGCTAGTATGTATATCCATAGCTTTTTTTTCTGTCATTTTATCTACTTTTAAAAGACATTCATAGTTATCACTAATTTTCTTTAAACAATCTTCTCCTAAAGTATCAACTATTTTTTTAGCTGTTTTTTCTCCAATACCTGTAAATACATCACTAGATAAAAAAATAATTAATCCATCTTTATCTTCAGGCATTATTTTTTCATATTTATCTACTTTAAATTGTAGTCCGTATTTATTATTATCTACAATATTACCATATAATATGTAATCTTCATCTATATTTAAAGAAGCAAAAAGTCCTGTAAATGTAAATTGTTTATCTTTAAAATCTTCTAAATCTAAATCATTAGTATCTTTTATCTTAATAAGTCCTACTGTATAACCATCATTAGATGAATATATACATCTTTTATAAGTACCTTTTATATACGTATCCATTATATACTCACCTTTCTTAAATATTTTATCAAAAAAAGTCTTTTTTTTAAAGACCTTTATAAAGCATCAATTTCTTCTTTAGATAAGCCAGTAATATCTATGATGTCTTCTATAGAAATATTTTTTAATTTCATTTTTTTAGCATTTTCTTTCTTTTCTTCTTTTATTCCTTTGTTAACACCTTTATAATAACTATCTTCTAATTTAGTTGCCATTATAGAATTTCTAACCATTCTTTCATGTTCCTGCCTATCATATATCCCTTGTAATTCTTCATCTCTACTTATTTCTATTATCTTTTC
>CAKPCU010000007.1 GCA_934148015.1 uncultured Bacilli bacterium | reverse complement strand
TGAGGAGAATCGAACTCCCGTATACAGCTTGGAAGGCTGTGGTTCTACCATTAAACTACACCTGCATCAAGTAGGCAATATTAATTATACTGATTTTTAAAGTTATGTCAATAGAAAATTATTAAAACATCTAAAAAAATCAAAAAAATATTCTACCTATAAATAATATATACAAGTAATATTTTATTATTCTATTAAATATGATAGAATTATAGGCAGAGGTGTAATTTGAGTATGTTATTAAATATTTTATTTTTATTAATTCTAATTATAATAAATGGGATTTTATCAGCTAGTGAGCTAGCGTTTTTATCAATAGAGCGATTCGAATTAGATAAAATGATTAGAAAAAGAAAGAAAAATGCTAAGAAAATAAAAAAAGTGTTAGAAGACCCTAGTAACTTTTTATCAACAATTCAAGTAGGTATAACACTTGCAGGTTTCTTATCTAGTGCTTTTGCAGCATCTACATTTGCAGATAAAATAATAAAAGCTGGTTTTATGATTATTAATCCAGAATTTACAAGTGCATTTTTAATAGTAATAATAACAATTATTTTATCTTACTTTACATTAGTATTAGGAGAATTAGTACCTAAAAAAATAGCACTTTCTAATCCGTTTTTAGTAGCATCATTTTCTGTAAACCTAATTAGTGCTATGCAAATAATATTTTATCCTTTAGTTAAACTATTATCAGTATCAACTAATTTTATATGTAAAATATTAAAGATAGAAGAAAAAGAAGAAGAGTTTACTGAAGACGATATAAAAAGAATAATACTTACTGGTACAAGAGATGGAATAATAGAAAAAAAAGAACAAGAATATATATTTAATATTTTTAAGTTTAATGATACTACGGTAGATAAAGTAATGACTGCTAAAGAAAACTGTGAATTATTAGATGTTAATACAAGTCTTAGTGCTTTGTTAAAAAAACTTAAAAAATGTAAATATACAAGATATCCAGTATATGAGGGTAATACAAATAATATAATAGGTATATTTAATGTAAAAAAATACATTATGTATAAAAAAACAAATAATGATTTTAACTTAAAAGATTTGTTATTTGATGTTAAAAAGTTTAATTATGATGAAAAAATAGATGATGTATTTGCTTGCATGCAAAAAGAACATGTACAAATGTCAGCAGTATATAAAAATGATGATTTTATAGGTATTGTAACATTAGAAGATGCGGTAGAAGAAATACTTGGAAAGATATATGATGAATATTATGAAGAAGGCGAATAAATTACGTCTTCTTTTAGTTTAATACCCAGACAATTTTTAACCTAGTTGTATATAATAGGCTAGGAGGTAAAAATATGAATCAAAATTACTTTGATGGCGTAATGGATGATATCTTAGTTAGAACATTTATGATGCCTGCTGTTATGCCAAATACATATAATAATTCTAACAATAACAATATGTATAATAACATGACATTTTTAAATTCAAATGAAGGCTTTTTAAGGGGAAATATGGAAGCGAATAGTTATATTCCATATAAAAATATGACTTATATAAAACCATCTATATCTAATGAAAAAATGTCACATTTATATAAAATTCAAGAATTAGCTTTTGCAGCATATGATATTAATTTATACTTAGATATGCATCCTAATGATACAAATGCAATAAACTTATATAATAATTATAATACGGAAGCTAAAAGGCTTACGTTAGATTATGAAAAAAAATATGGTCCGATTGATTTATCTTTTGATGAAGGACTTAGTATGACACCTTGGTCTTGGATAAATGAACCTTGGCCATGGAATGAATAAAAAGAAGGGGGATATTATGTGGAAGTATTCTAAAAAATTACAGTATCCAATTGATATAAAAAGAAAAAACTTAAGAATGGCTAAAGCTATTATAAGTCAGTATGGTGGTGCTCAAGGAGAACTTGGAGCTGCACTTAGATATTTAAATCAAAGATATACTATGCCAGATAGTAAAGGAAGGGCTTTATTAAATGATATAGGAACTGAGGAGTTAGCTCATGTTGAAATGATATGTACAATGGTTTATCAAATGATGAAGGGTGCAACAAAAGAAGAATTAATAGATGCAGGATTAGAAGGACATTATACAGAACATGGACTTGCTTTATTTCCAAGTGATTCAAATGGTAATCCATGGACAGCAACATATATATCAACAACAGGTGATCCGGTTGCAGACTTAGAAGAAGATTTAGCTGCAGAACAAAAAGCAAGAGCTATTTATGAACACTTAATTGATTTATCTGATGATCCAGATATAACAGGTCCACTTTTATGGTTAAGACAAAGAGAAGTAGTTCATTATAATAGATTTAAAGAATTATCAGATGAATACAAGGCTAAATATTACTATAGATAAATAAAAGGCTTACTTTAATGTAAGTTTTTTGTTATAATTAGTTTATATACTAATAGGAGATGTATTATATATGAAAGAATTAGTTAATAAATTAATAGATAAGAATAAAACTATATCTACAATGGAATCAGCTACTGGAGGAGCAGTAGTTAGTGCTATTACAAATGTAGATGGTTCAAGTCATGTACTTAAATTTTCAGCTATAACTTATTCAAATGAATATAAAATTAAAATGGGTGTAAAAAAAGAAACTATAGACAAATATTCTGTCTATAGCATCCAAGTTGCAAAAGAAATGAGTTTTAATATATCTAAATTTTCTAATAGTAATTATGGAGTAGGTATAACTGGTAAATTAAATAGGGTTGATGAAAATAACTTGTTTGGTGATGATAGTACTGTTTTTATAAGTATCTATGATAGGGATAATGATAAGTATTATAATGAAATAGTTAAGGCCATTAAGACTAATAGAATAGATAATAAAAGGTTAGTTATAGATAAAATAGAAGAACTTATGCTTAAAATTATTTAAATATAAAAAGAATCGTTATATGAATTAGTAGGAAAACTTATATTTTCTATTAATTCATCTTTTTTTAAATCTTCTATTATTTTATTATTATCTATAATTATATTTTCTTTTAAGTAAGAAAAATGATAAATAGTATAATCTTTTAAATCTTTAAAGTTGTATTTACAAATATAATTATCATTAATAGCATAACAGATATCTTTTATTAGTTTATCAATTGTATCTTTATCTATATTATTGCCATGAATGATTGTAAAAGATGCATTTTGTTTTTGAAAGCAAATACTTAAATAATCGTTTATTTTAACTCTATTAACAGCTTTAACTTCTATTTCATAGTTTTCATATTCACCATTTTTAACATATAAATCGTATTCATCTTTTAATACTGTAAATATTTTAGCAAATGTACTTATATAAGCTTTTTCATAATCAGAATTTAGCATATTATCACCTATAATAATTATAATCAAAATAAAAAAACTTATGCATATCCATAAGTTTTAATATTGTTTAGCCCAGTATATTTTAGTTGTAGCATCCTCACCGCAACAAATACATTTTTTACTTCCTGTAGGTTCTGCATCCTCAAAAGGTATACATCTTGATTTTAAACCAAGATCTTCTTTTATTTTGTTTTCACAAGATTCATTACCACACCAGTTTGTATATATAAATCCAGGTTTAGTTTTAGAAATATTAGTCATTTCTTCATAAGTATCAGCATTATATACCATACTATCTCTTCTATCTAATGCTTTTTTATACATATCATTTTGTATATTTACTAATAATTCATTTACCTTTATGATAGCTTCATCTAAAGTAACTGTTTCTTTTTCTAAAGTATCACGTCTTACAATTGTTACAGTATTATTTGATAAATCTCTTTTACCAACTTCTATTCTAATAGGATATCCTTTAACTTCGGCTTCAGAAAATTTAAATCCTGGTGTTTTATTAGAATTATCTACCTTATATGTAATATTCATTTCTTTTAATTCTTTTGATAATTTACTAGTTGCTTTATCTACGTTTTCATCATTACCAATAGGTATAATAATAACTTTATATGGTGCTATTCTAGGAGGAAGTACAAGACCTCTATCATCACCATGAACCATAACTATTTCACCAATCATTCTAGTAGTTGAACCCCAAGATGTTTGATATGGAGTTTCTAACTTGTTTTCTTTATTTAAGAATTTAATATCAAATGCTTTAGCAAAATCTTGTCCAAAGTAGTGAGAAGTAGCACTTTGAAGAGCTACACCATCATACATCATAGCTTCTATGGCATAAGTTGCATCAGCTCCTGCAAACTTTTCTTTATCTGTTTTCTTACCAGTAAATACTGGAACTGCAAGTACATTTCTTTGAAAATCTTCATATACTTTAAGCATTCTAAGAGTTTCATTAATAGCTTCTTCCTTGCTTGCATGCATAGTATGACCTTCTTGCCATAGAATTTCTCTTGTTCTTAAAAATGGTCTTGTTGTCTTTTCCCATCTAACTATTGTACACCACTGATTATATAATAAAGGTAAGTCTCTATATGAATTAATTATCTTTTTAAAATGTTCGCAAAATAATGTTTCAGAAGTAGGTCTAACACACATTCTTTCTTCTAATTTATTAGATCCACCATGTGTTACCCAAGCGACTTCTGGTGCAAATCCTTTAACATGATCTTTTTCTACTTGAAGAAGACTTTCTGGTATAAACATAGGCATTTGAAGATTTTCATGACCAGTTTCCTTAAATTTTTTATCCATTATACTTTGTATATTTTCCCATATTGCATATCCATATGGTCTTATTATCATGCTTCCTTTTACAGAGGAATAATCTACTAAATCTGCTTTTTTGCAAACATCAGTATACCACTGTGCAAAGTCTTCATTTCTACTTGTTATTTCTTTAACCTGTTTTTCACTCATTTTAACACATCCTTATCCTAAAATTCCTTTTAATAACCCAAACGATAAGCTTCCTACTATTAACCCTGCTAAAATAACGCCAAGTGTTATAGCACAAAGAGCTTTCTTTTTATCCATATCTATTAAAGCAGCAATTAAACTTCCAGTCCATCCTCCAGTACCTGGAAGGGGAATACCAACAAAGAATAAAAGTCCAAAAAACTCAGCTTTTTCTATTTTATCTTTCTTTTTTAATGCTTTTTTTTCTATTTTATCAACAAGCTTACTTAAATGTTTTGTCTTCTTAAGCCAGTTAAATATAGGGGTTATAAGCCATAAGATAAATGGTATTGGAAGTAAATTACCAATTAAACATATAATAAAAGCCGGGACTACATTAAGACCTAATAGTGCAGCAGCAATTAAACCACCCCTAAGTTCCAATATAGGCATTAAAGAAATAATAAATACAATTAATTCTTTACCATATTTTAAACTTGTAAGACCATCAAATAATCCTAAAATAGTATGTACTAAACTCTCAGCCATAAAATCACCTCTACATGCATAATATTATATCATATTAATTAATATTATTGTAATTATTATAATATACTTTACGTTTATTTTAGAAAAAAATTATGTAAATTTATGACAATTAATAATAAAATACAAAAAATATCAAACTTAGTATGGTAAAATTATAATAGAAGGTGTAAAAATATGAAGATTACAAGAGAAGAATTACTATTTATTATAAATAAAGTTGGTATTAATGATGAAATAATAAAAATAGCAAGTAAGATGGATATTGATATAGTAAGATTGTTTTATGATAAAGTAATTTGTTCTAATGAAAATAATATAGATGAAAATATTGATATTGTAAGTAAAAGTATGCTAGGTATATATGGTAATTATATTTCTAGCAAATACTTAAATTCACTAGGTTATAAAACGGTAAATGAGTTTCCTGTAGTTAATAGTGATGGTAAACTTTTAACTAAAGCTGATATAGCTTTTTATGATAAAGATAATATGCTTAATTTATGTGAAGTTAAAATGTCTTATCAAATATTAGATAATATAAGAAATTATTCTGATTTCGATGAAGAAGATAAAAAGGGTAGTTATACAGATAAAGATTTAATTATAATAAAATATAAAAACATTGGAAAAAAGCTTCTTAAACAAGTAGAAAAACTATCTTTAACTAATGCAAAAGTTAATGTAATTACATTTGATGGATGCTATATAGATGATATTATATTAAGTAAATTAAAAGAAATGAAAGTACATCATATGGTTATAAATGTTAATATAGAAAGCTTAGAAAAAGAGTTGAAAAAGATGATTTATGATATTTATAATTATACAAAGGCCAAAGTTATTCGTTAACTATTGGCTTTTTTTGCATATTATTTTATTGGTGATATTATTTGATAGAAATAACTGTTTCTGATGTACTTAAAAATTGCGATGTTAAATTATTAATAGGAAGAGAAGATGAAAAGATAAATGAGTGCTACGTAGATAGTAAAAAGAAGACTAATTGTGGCTGTTTTATTGGAATAAAAGGGGAAAAAACAGATGGTTCGTTATTTTATAAAGAAGCTTTTGATAATGGAGCTAGCATATGTATATTAAATAAAATTTATGATTTAGATTTACAAAACTATGATGATAAAACTGTTTTAATAGCAAATGATACAAAAAAAGTATTAAAACAGTTAGCAATTTATAAAAGAAGTTTATTTAAAGGGGTAGTAATAGGAGTAACAGGTAGTGTTGGAAAAACAAGTACTAAAGAAATGCTTTTTAACGTATTATCTTCTAAATATAAGGTGTTAAAAACAATTAAAAATCAAAATAGTCAAATAGGACTTCCTCTTAGTATATTAAGATTAACTGATGAAGATGTAATGGTATTAGAAATGGGAATGAGTAATTTAGGTCATATACATAATCTTTCTCTTATAGCAAAACCTGATATATCCGTTATAACTAATATATATGATTCTCATATTGAATTTTTAGGTACAAGAGAAAATATATTAAAAGCTAAATTAGAAATAATAGATGGTATGGATAGTGGGAAACTTATTATTAATAACGATAATTATTTATTAAACAACTTAAAACTTAATAATAAAAATATTAATATAATAACTTGTGGTATAAAAGAAAAATCTGATTATATGGCAAATATTATAAGTGATGATATTATAACTAAATTTAATGCTTGTGGTATTAATGATTTAAGTATAAAAGGAGGAGTGCCTTACGTTTATAATGCACTTATAGCACTTACCATAGGAAAATTAATGAATGTAGAAGATGAGTTAATAAAAGAAGGTATTAATAAAGCTCTTGGTGTAGAAAAAAGACTAGAAGAAGTTAAAATAGATAATAACATTACTATAATAGATGATTCTTATAATGCTAATTATGAATCCATATATTTAGCTTTGTCTTACTTAAGTAAATTTTCTGGAAGAAAGATAGCTGTTTTAGCTGATATATTAGAACTAGGTAAAAACTCTAAAACCATTCATAAAAAAGTAGGAGAGTTAATAAATAAGAATAATACTAATTACTTGATAACCATAGGTAAATATTCTAAATATATAAGTAAAGTAGCTAAGAAAAATAAAATGAATAAAAAGTTTATCAAACATTTTAAAGATGAAAAATCATCTAGAGAGTTTATTAAAAGTATATTAAAAGATGGCGATATTTTATTAATAAAAGGTTCTAATGGTATGAAGCTTTGTAATTTAATAGAGTACTTAAAAAAGAAGGATTAAATTAGTTTTAGTCCTTCTTTTAGCCTGTTTTCTAACATTTTACATTTATCTATATCCATATCACAAATTCCCTTTAAAGGATATGAAATTCCAAGTTCTTCATATTTATGAACCCCATATGTATGATATGGTAAAAATTCTACTTTTTCTACGTTTTTTAAAGGCTTAATAAATTCTATTAGTTCATTTATATAATTATCATTATCATTTATACCTGGCACTATAACCACTCTAAGCCATAATTTTTTATTTGATTTTTCGCATAGCTTTAAAAATTTAACTGAATTATTAAAATTACCACCTGTCATATATTTATAATTATCGGTATTAGTACCCTTTATATCAAATAATACAAGATCTGTATACTTAAGTATTTCTTCACAGTCTATAATACTTCCTGCAGTATCTAAACATGTATTAATATCATTTTCTTTGCATAATTTTAAACACTCAAGTAAAAATTCTTTTTGCATTAAAGGTTCTCCACCAGAAAATGTAACTCCACCATTATGTTTAAAATAAGGTTTATAGTTAAGTATTTTTTTTATTAATTCTTCTGGGGTGTAACTATCCGATTCCCCGTTAAAATTCCAAGTTTCTGGATTATGACAGAACTTACATCTTAAAGGGCAACCTTGCATAAATACAACAAATCTAACACCAGGACCATCTACTAGTCCCATTGTTTCTATACTATTTATTTTTCCAATCATCCTAAATCACCTATTATTAATTATATATTAAATAATTTAATTATCAAACAATTTTCTTATTTAATAGGAAAGCGAGTTAAAAATCAAAAAATAGATTGACAAACGTTTGTTTGATTAATATAATTGTTATATAATCATAAATATCAAATATGAATAGTGTATCAATAATTGATTATATGTAGTATAATTGTATATTGTATAAAGTATTGGAGGTAAAAATGGAATATATAATAATTGGATTGTTAATATTAATACTTATTTTGGTTATATTTTCTATATCTAAAAATATAAATGAAAGTAACATAACTGAAAGATTGGGTAAGCTAGAAACAAGTGTTGTTAAGGAACTTGGAGAATTTAAGGCAGATGTTAACAATGCTCTTAATAATGACTTTGAAAGATTAAATGAAAAAATAGAAAGAAAACTTGGTTTGATAAACGATCATGTTAATGAGAGACTTGATGTAAATTTTGAGAAAACAAACAAAACATTTACTTCAGTACTTGAAAGGTTATCAAAAATAGATGAGGCTCAAAAAAAGATTGATACTTTGTCTACTGATATTGTTTCATTACAATCTGTTTTAACTGATAAAAAGACCAGGGGTATATTTGGTGAAGTTAATTTAAAACATATATTAGTTAGTGTGTTTGGTGAAAATAATGATAAAATATATAGGATGCAATATGCTTTTTCAAGTGGAGTAATTGCAGATTGCGTATTATTTGCACCTGAACCACTTGGTACTATTGCAATAGACTCTAAATTTCCACTTGAAAACTATAGAACTATGATTGATAAGAATAATGATGTTATTAAAAGGCAGATGGCAGAAAAACAATTTAAGATAGATGTTAAAAAACATATTGATGCAATTGCTAGCAAATATATAATAAATGGTGTAACAAGTGACCAAGCTATTATGTTTTTACCTGCAGAAGCTTTATTTGCTGAACTTAATGCATATCATCCAGATATAATTGAATATGCTTATAAAAAAAGAGTGTGGATATCATCTCCAACTACTTTAATGAGTACATTAACCACAATAGAGCTTGTAATAAAGAATATCGAAAAAGATAAATATACCAATATTATTCATCAAGAGTTAAATAAATTATCGGTTGATTTTGGAAGATATAAGGAAAGATGGGATAAATTATCTAGGAGTATTGATGCTGTTAGCCGTGATGCAAATGATATTCATATAACAACAGATAAGATATCTAAAAGATTTGAAGAAATAAATAATGTTGATACTAATAAATTGATGAATAATCAAAAATAAATTGACATAAAGTTAATTAGGTGCTATTATTTAAATCACTCGCATTTTTTTTAAATTTGCGAAATAAAGATGTAAAAAATGTAAAAAAGAGGTGATTTTATGAATGGTAGTAAACGAGGGTTCTTATATGATATTAATGATTCTAGTTTTAACGTTAGTCTCTTAGATGCATTGCAAAATAGAGAAGTTTTTGTTGCAGGTACATCTGGTAGAATCGAAGAAATAGAATCGAAGTTATCAAAACTTTATGCTATAGAAGAAAGTGTTGAGCAAAACAATGGCATAAATGACATAAGAATTAAAGAATTTTATTTTGATGATGGAATTAATTTTTCAGCAACAGTTTCATTTACAAAAAAGAATTAGTCAAAGTAATACTAATTCTTTTTTGATATTTCTATAATTATATTATAATCATCATCATTTGCCATTATGTTTTTATGTTTTTCATGACATTTAGTACATTCGTATATAATTTTATATGAATCTTTATATTTTTCAATATCTATAGGTTTTAAAAGACCTCTGCATTTATTTAATCTATCTCCTGGATTAATGTCTACGTGTTTTGAGTATAGGCAAAAAGGACAATGATCTCTTGCAGTATAATTTAATTTATTAACCATCTTTCCACAGTTATCACATACAAATTCTTCATCTAACATATTAAATTTCTTCAAAATTAATCACCTGAGTGTATTATAACAAATATTTCAAATATTGTCTAAATATGGTATAATAGTTAAGAAATGAGAAAGTTGGTGATGATATGGTAATAAAAAATATTAACATGCCAGAACAAGATTTTAGGCAGCTTATGGAAGAACAGATGGTAGGAAATATTAAGTATAAAATATATTATAGTTATGCTCCAAAACTTGGATTTGTAAGTACAAAAATTGGTGTTTCAATAATAAATGAAAATGATGCAAATCTTCCATATGAAAAAGAAAAGGGTTTGACTTTTTCTGATGACAAACTTTGTTCATATGATATTGAGCATGATAAAAAAGGTTCTTCTACAATGGGAAATTTCACATCCGAACCATTAAAATACTATGATTATATAATATCTTTATTTGATGAACTTATTTCATCGAATAATTGTGAATTTACAAAGGACGCTTTAGAAATTTATGATAATGTTAAAAATACAAAAATAAATACTAATGGTGATAAAGCATGCAATATAAAGTAACAATAGATAATTTTGATGGTCCATTAGATCTTTTGTTACATTTAATTAAAGAAAACAATATAGACATATATGATATAAAAATAGAGGAAATAGCAAAACAATATTTAGATTATATAGAAAGTATGAAAAATCTTAATTTATCTATTGCAAGTGAATACTTGGTTATGGCATCTGAACTTATAGAAATGAAATCAAGAATGTTATTACCTAAAAAGAGGGAAGAAGATAGCGATGAGTATGAAGAAGATCCAAGAGAAGTATTAATAGAAAGATTGTTAGCTTATAAAAAATATAAAGAAGTAACAAAAGAATTTAAAGATTTAGAATTAACAAGAAAATTAGTTATTTCAAAAGAACAAGATAACCTAAGTAAATATTTAAAAGAAGAAGAAAATGAAAATTTAAGTGTATCTGATCTTATTGATGCTTTTAATAACTTGCTTGAGAAAAAAAGATTAGAAAAGCCAGTTCAAACTAAAATAACTAAAAAAGAATTATCAGTTACTGAAAAGGTAATTAAAATTAGAGATATATTAAAAAAGAAAAGAAAAGTTAATTTTGAAGATTTATTTGAAAATAGTTCAAAGGAAGAAGTAATAGTTAGTTTTTTATCAATTCTTGAGATGTTAAAGAAAGATGAAATAATAGTTAAACAAGAAAATAATTTTAATAATATTATTGTTTGTTTAAAAGGCGGTGTTTAAATTGAAATTAGGTGTATTAGAGGGTCTTTTATTTGTAAATGGAGAAGAAGGATTAAGTAAAGAAGAAATAGCTAAAATATTAGATATTAGTTTAGATGAAACCGATAGTTTACTAAAGAAGTTAAAGCTTGAACTAGAAAGTGAAAAAAGAGGACTTAAGTTAGCTTATTTAGGTAATAAGTATAAGTTTACTACTAAAGAAGAACATAGAAAATATTATGAATTATTAGTTGATAAAACTGTTTTTCAAACCTTTAGTCAGTCTGCACTTGAGACACTTGCTATAATTGCATATAATAGTCCTATATCAGTTGGACAAATAGATGAAATAAGAGGGGTTTCTTCAAGGGATATGGTAAGAAAATTATTATTTAAGGGGTTAATTGAAATAAAAGGTAAAAGTGATTTACCAGGAAGACCACTTTTATATGGAATAACCAATAAGTTCTTAGACTATTTTAACTTATCTTCTGTAGATGATCTTCCAGAACTTGATTTGAATGTTGATGTAACAGAAGAAGAAAAAGATTTATTTATATCTAGATATAAGGAAAATTAATATATAATCATATAATTAAAAAGAAAGGAGATGTTATTATGTGGATTATATTAGTAGCAGTAGTAGTATTTATTTTATTAATTTCTACTAAACAGGTAAATCAGTATGAAAGAGGAATAAAATTTACATTTGGGAAATTTAGTAAAATAATGAAACCAGGATGGAATATGGTTTTACCTATTTTTCAAAGTTATAGAAAAGTTGATATAAGAACAAAAGCAGTAGATGTACCAGAACAAGATGCTATTACTAAAGACAATGTATCAGTTAGAATAAATGCAGTAATTTATTATAAAGTATTTGATGCATCAAAGGCAGTACTTGAAGTAGAAAACTTTTATTTTGCAGTAGGACAACTTGCTCAAACAACTATGCGTAATGCAGTGGGTTCTGTATCTCTTGATGAACTTTTAAGCGAAAGAGAAAAAATATCAGAAGAAATATGTAAAATAATTGATAAAGCAACAGATCCTTGGGGAATAGAAGTAGAAAACGTTGAATTAAAAGATATTTCTCTTCCAGAAGAAATGAAAAGAGTAATTGCTCGTGTTGCTGAAGCTGAAAGAGAAAAGGAAGCTGTTATTACTAAGTCAAAAGGAGAAGTTGAAGCATCAGAGAATTTAGCTAAAGCTGCTAAGTTAATGGGTACTACTCCAGGAGCTATGCATCTTAGAACTTTATCTACGTTAAGTGATATATCATCAGATCAATCCAATACTATTATTTTTGCATTACCAGTTGAAATTTTAAGAAGTTTTGAAGGTAAAACAGTTAGTGAAGAAAACATAGCAAAAATAGTTAAAGATGTAACAAACAAAAAGAAATAACCAATGAAGTGTTATTTCTTTTTTGAGTTTTTGCGTATTTTTTTTATATCATGTAATATTTCTTCTTTTGACTTATCTTTATATTTTTTTATTAAATTTACGAAAAATGTGGGAGTTACAGTACTTTCGTCCAAATTTTGTTCTTCTAGAAAATAACTAAAATAATCAACGTTAAAGGGCATAATATAATTAGTTATTTCAATTAATTTAGTTGTTAATTTCCACCATTCCTCGGATTTTCCAATAAGACAAGCTTGACTATTAGTAATATCATAAATACTTAATTTTCTTATCTTTTCAATTTTTTCTTCTTCTTTTTTTCTTTTATCACTTATTATATAAATGTCATTAATTAAACGTTTAATTAACTCTTGTTTTTCTTTTATGATATCTTTATTTTCTTCGTTTAATAAAAACTCGAATGCTTTTTCACATTCTTCAAAGTCAATATCACTATTTTTTGAATTTATAATTTTTTTTATTTCTGAAAATGTTAGTTCTACTATAGTTCCATCATCAAGAGTATATTTGAATTTATTTTTTGACATATGAACCTCTCTTTTTGTTTTTCTTGTATTATATCATATATTGCTAAAATGTATAAATATTCTAATTGTTATAAATATTATTTGCATTATTAAAATCTATAATTTGTTTAAAGTTAGTTATATATCTTTTTTTATCGTTTTCATAGTTTATATAATATGCATGTTCCCATAAATCAATATTAAGAAGAGGTACTTTATTATATAGAATTGGCGTATCTTGGTTAGACATATTAATTATTTCTAAGTTTTTATTAGCGTCACAAACTAAAAAAGTATAACCAGAACCTTTTAATTTTAATGCTTCTTCCTCTAATTTATCTAATAAATTATCATATGAACCATAAGTATCATTAATTTTATTTTTTAATGAACCAGTAGGTTTAAAGCCGTTTTTGCTAATGCTTTTAAAATATAAGTCATGATTTAATACACCACCTAGATTAAATAAGATATTTTCTTTATCATTTTCATTAAACTCATCTATATGATAGATTAATTCATTTATACTATATCTATAGTCATAGTAATTTTTATTTAGTAAGTCATTTAAATTATTTAAGTAGTTTTGCATATGTTTATGATAATGAAGAGCCATAGTATGAGTATCTATAAATGGTTCTAAGTCTTGATAAATGTAAGCAAGCCTTGGTAATTTGTACATAAAATTCCTCCTTATTAATAGTACGCATTTAACTAAAAAATATGATATAATGGAAAAGAGAGGTTAGTATGAAGTTTAAGAAGATAATTTTATTGATAATTTGTCTTATTATTATATTTACACTTTCTGGGTGTAATAGTAAGAAAACGATTAACGAAGAAGAATTTAATTCTAAAGTAAGTCAAATGGGGTATCAAGTAGTAGATGTTACAAATCAGTATACTTCTAATAATAATATAAAAAGTGCTGTATCAGCTAAAGCAAATGAGGGATATTCTATTTTGTTTTTTGTTTTTGATGATGATGTTAGTGCTACTTCAATGTTTAATGCAAATAAGAGTTCATTTGAAAGTTATAAATCTAAGTCTGCTTATGAAAATTCTATTAGTTTTGTAAATTATTCAAGTTATGAGCTAACAAGCAGTGGTTATTATATGTATACTTGTAGGATTGATAATACACTTATTTATGTAAAAGCACCAGATACTTATAAAGAAAATATAAAAAAACTAGTAAAGAGTATAGATTATTAATTAAGATATGTAATAAAAAAGTAATTATTACATATCTTTTATTATGAGAACAATAATACATGATTTAAAGGATATATCACACTTAAAATTAAATAGTGATGATATTTTAGTTGGTGAAGTAAAAAATAATTGTATAGGGTGCTTTTCTTGCTGGGTAAAGCATCCTCTTAATTGTATTTTTAATGATAAGATTAAAAATAATAGTAAAAACGTATTAGATAGTGATGAGTTAATAATTATAAGTAAGTGTGTAAATGGCTCTTATAGTAGCAAGGTAAAAAGAATTTTAGAAATAAGTATTTCTTATGTCTTACCATTTTTTACAGTGCGTAATAAAAGTATACATCATAAGGTAAGAATAGATAAGAAGCTAAAATTTAAAGTATATTATTACGGAGATGACATAACAGAATTTGATAGATATGTAGCTGATAAGTTTGTTAATGCTAATGCTAATAACTTAAATACAGAAAAACCAAAAATATATTTTTATAAAGATTATGGAGATATTAACATATGAAATTATTTATAAATGGTAGTCCAAAATTAGATAAAAGTAATTCGTTTTATTTTTTAAGTATGATAAATTATGATAATAATATAGTTAAATATTTATATAAGGATAACTTTGATTATATATTAAAAGATATTAACAAAGTAGATAGTATTATATTTAGTTTTCCATTATATGTTGATGGACCAACAAATAAAGTTATAGAATTTATGGAATATATAAAAGATAATAAAATAAGTATTAAGGATAAAAAAATATATTGTATTATTAATTGTGGTTTTTTTGAAGCAAGACAAAACAAAACAGCTGCATTAATTATTAAGAATTTTGCTATTAACAATAATGCTAAATATATGGGTAGTTTTAATATAGGTGCAGGTGAGATAGTAGGTAAAAGAAATAAAAAAACTTTATATAAAATTATATCAATTCCATTTTATTTTAAGATGAAAAAGTTTAAAAATAGTATAAATAATGTGCAAAAAGTTAATTTAAATACTACTATAAGACCTATGAGTAAGAGATTTTATGTATTATTAGCTAATATAAATTGGAAGAAAAAGATGAGGAAGAATAATGTTATAAAATAATTTTCAATTTAAAAACTTACGGATGGTTTAAGTCCGTAAGTTATTTTTAAATGGTGCCGGTAATCGGGGTCGAACCGATACGATATTGCTATCACTGGATTTTGAGTCCAGCGCGTCTACCAATTCCGCCATACCGGCAGCTACAAGAAAATTATATCATAAAATAAATTAAATTAATACTTTTTTTATAAAATAGTGTATAATTATTCTTAAGAAGAGGTGAATGTTATGAAATATTACTGTATAGGTATAAAAGGTTCTGGTATGGCAACACTTGCTGAAATACTTTTTGATTTAGGAAATGAAGTTTCTGGTTATGATGATTATAAACCATATAAATTTACACAAGAAGGAATAGATAAAAGAGGAATAACTATCTATTATGATAGTAATCATAATATAGATAAAGATACTATTGTTACGTATTCTAAAGCGTTTAGTACTGATCATCCTGAAATAAAAAGAGTAGAAGCTCTTGGATTAAAAATAGTTCCTTATAATGAACTTCTTGGTAAGTTAAGTAGTGAGTTTAAAACAATAGGAGTAAGTGGTACACATGGTAAAACAACAACATCAACTATGATTTCTCATGTTCTTGGAGAAACTATTGGATGTAACTATTTTATAGGTGATGGTTCTGGTTTTGCTAATAGAAAAAACAAATTATTTACATTAGAGTCTTGTGAATATAAAAAACATTTTTTATCATATAGTCCGTACTATGCAGTTGTAACTAATATTGAGCTTGAACATACTGAGTGCTATAAAGATATAGATGAAATAATAAGTACATTTGAAAAATTTGCTAATAAAGCTAACTTTGTTATTGCTTGTGGTGATTGTGCAAACGTAAGAAAAATGAAGCTAAATAAAAAAACTATGTATTATGGTTTTAATGAAGAAAATGATGTTATAGCTAAAAATGTTATTTTAAATGAAAATGGTAGTATATTTGATGTATATATTAATAATAAATTTTATGGACATTTTGATATTCCAGTATTTGGAAAACATATGGTATTAGATGCTCTAGCATGTATTTGTGTATGTTATTTAGAGAATGTAAGTTATGATGATATACATAGACTTCTTCATACTTTTTCTAATGCAAAAAGAAGATTTAAGGAACATAAATTTGGTGATGTTATAACAATAGATGATTATGCACACCATCCAACTGAAATATCAGTTACTATATCTTCAGCTAGACAAAAATATCCTAATAAAGAAATAGTAGCAGTATTTTTACCTAATACATATTCTAGAACATCAGCTCTAAAAGATGATTTTATAAAAGCTTTATCTTTAGCTGATAAAGCATATGTAATGGATATACACTGTGATAGAGAAAAAAAGGAAGATTATCCTCCTATCTCAAGTGATGATATTATAAAACAGATAAATAATGCAGAAAAAATAGATATAAATAGTGCAGATAAACTTCTTAAACATAAAAATGCTGCAATATGTTTTATGAGTTGTACAAATATTTATGAAATTTTAAATAAATTTGAAGAACTTTTAAAGAATAAAAATAATTAATTTGGTCACCATATAAATGGTGATTTTTTTATGAAAATTTTAATAACAGGAGCAGCTAGTGGAATAGGTTATTTAACTGCTTTAACTTTATCGGAAAGAGGACACACGGTATACTTAACATGTCATAATTTAAACCAGGTAAAAACAGTAAAAGAAAAAGTAAAAGATTTTAAAAATATACATGTTATGAAAATAGATATAACGGATAAAAAAGATAGAGAAAAAGTACTTAGTTTAGATATTGATTGTCTTTTTAACAATGCAGCAATAGCTCTTGGTGGATCTATTTTAGAAGCTGATATGGACTGCGTTAGAACTAATTTTGAGGTAAATGTATTTTCTTCTTTTTCACTTCTTAAAGATGTATTAAGACAAATGATAGATAAAAATAAAGGTAGAATAATTGTTATGTCATCACTTGCTAGCCATTTTCCAATACCTTTTGCAGGAGTTTATTCATCTACTAAAGCAAGTATTACATCAATTGTTACATCTCTTCAAAAAGAATTATTTTTAACTGGTACAAATGTAAAAGTTTCTTTAATAGAGCCTGGTCTTTATCATACTGGATTTAATAATGTTTTCTTAGACAATAAGTATGATAATGGGGAATATTTTAAAGATATAAAAAAAGAATTATACAACGTAGAACACTATTTACTTAATCTTTTAGAAAAAAAAGAGTTAGATTCTGTTGTAATTAAAGTAGTAAGAGCTATAGAAGATAAATGTCCTAAAAAAGTATATAAAGTACCACTAGTTCAAAGCTTATTTGTTAAATTATATAGTATATTTAAATAATTTACATATAATTTAATATGGATATTAATGAGTTAAATGATAAATTAAAAGAGCTTAAGACAGAAGAGATTGTTTGGATAATTTATATTGGAATAATAATACTTAGTTTTTATTCTAATGAATTAGAAAGAAAATACTTTATAAATAATGACTTAGAGAGTAAGAAAAAATATACTGATTTAATGATAATTATTTTTACTGTTTTACTTATTGTTTATATGTATTTTGCAAATTCTTCTTTAGATGATGTTAGAAATTTAAAAGAAAATGATTCTACAGATAAGAAAAGATTAACTTATCTTTCTTTTGTAGGTTCATTTTTAATTTTAATAAGTGGTATTATATTTTTATATATAGCATTCCAAAATGAAAATTTAGATGTGGAACTTGCGTTTAATTAGTTAAAAATTATATAACTTATGAATATAATTATGTATAAAGGAGGTATGTTTTTTGTTACCAAATGTTCCTCCTAAACTATTTTCGTTATCTGCAGTGGTAGTTGGTTATATTTTAATAGATGATATGACTGCTAATGAACAAAATGCTGTTGGTAATTGGCTTATGTTAGTTGCACAAGTATTATCTACTAATGCATTTTATAGGGCTGTAATGAGGGAAAGGGGATTAGAACCGTCAGGTTCTACTGAAACTGGTAGAAATAATGCTTTTGCATTTTCTGGGGTAGGTAGTATAAATAGTAGTGGTGATAAAAAGGAGACTATACAAATGCTTGAAAAAATGCTTAAAGCAATAGAAAAAGAGCTAGACAATATTAAAAAAGGAAACTAAAAAAACTATTTAATGTTTAACTTTATCCAAAGCATTATAAGGTTTACTATGTAGTCTACTTCCTTTTTAGTTAGATTTCTTCCTTTAGGTATTTTATGCCATTTATAAAGACAAGATCTACAGCAACAAGCACATGCGTGTTGTGCAATAAATACAGGGTGCCCCTTCATAGGAGTTTGTTTTCCATCATTTGGTATATTTGCGGGAGCTAGTCTTTTTGTAATAAAATCATAAGCATGCTCTCTTATTTTTAACATGCCTTTTTCGTTTATATAATCAATCATATATTTTCTTAAATGAAAAGAACTTCTAAATTTTGATTTTGATAAGTTGTTTAATACGTCTAAATAAGTCATTATATATCACCTTTAACTATATTATATATCATATTGTAAAAAAGTGTAAAATTAAACGTTAAAATTTGTTTTATATACATTAAAAATTATGTTTATTGTTATAATATAAGAAGAAAGGGAGTAATATATATGAAATTATTTAAAAATAAGGTTGGTAGACCAAGTAATGAAACAAAGAAAAAAAGAAAAATATTTTATGGTTTGATTATAGGATTAAGTGCATTATTAATTATTATAGTTACGTCATTATTTATTAACATTAATAAAAACAAAGCTTTTTTATGGTTTAGTACTCCATATGTTTCGATATCAGATGACATATTAGGAAGTAAGGTTTATAGTGGCCAAAGTGTTAATTTAAAGATTAAATTAAGGTATTCAGGAAAAAAGACATATTACTATAATATTTCTGCAAGTGTTGGTGAAAAAACTAAGACTGGAAATTGTTTTGTTTTTCCTAGTAAAACAAAAAATGTTAGCTATCCATTAACAGTAAATGGTAATAATACTTATATTTCTATTGCCACTTATAAGGATTCTTCTTGTAGGGAGAAGGTAAATGAAGCAAGTTCTAAAAAATACACCATTAAAACATCTGATGGTGAAAAAAAGAAGATTTTTACAGCATATTTCTATAAAAATGGTGCGGATAGTATAGGATCAGAAAAGCTAACATGTGTTGCTAAAGGTAATTCTTGTACTGTAAAGGCACCAAATATTGTTAGAAAGGGCTACAAAGTAAATGGATGGAGTCTTTCTAAATATTTATTAGCAAAATATAAGCCTGGAGCTACTATTACATTAAAGAAAAATATGTATTTTTATGCTAAAACGACTAAAAATAACGTTGGTAGATTAGATTCATCACTATTAAATCATTCTAATGTTACTATGACAATATATGCTGATGAATGGAAAATGGGAACAGGTGGTAATGTTGAGGTTAAATCAAGTTCATCTTCAGATACTGTAAGCCTTACAAGTTCAAATTCTAAAGTTATGAGATTAGAAAAAATTGATACTAATAAATGGAAAATGTTTGCGGTAAGAGAGGGTAGTGCAACCATAGTTGCAAAAACTTCATCGGGAGCCGAAACTTCTAAAACTTATACTGTAAAACCATATAGTTATTTAGGCACGTCTAGAATGAAAAAAGGTTGTAAATCTAAGGTGGTTATTAGTGGCGTTACTATATATAGAGAAAATGGGGTTACAGATAGTGTATATAATTCTTATTTAACTGACTTTAAAGAATTACCTGATTATATGTATAAAAACGTTAAGGAGTTATTTATATTATCGGATAGTACGTTTAGTTCAATTTATAAAAATAATCCTACAGCTGTTGGGATGTCTAGTCTTGGAAGAGGATATGCTAGTGTTGATGTAAAAGGTGATAGTTATACCAAGGGTCGTTTTTCAACAATTTCACATGAATTTGCGCATGCTCTAGATTATGGATATAGTCTTTTTAATGGAGAGTATCTATCAGCAAGAAGTGACTGGAAAAATATGTATAATTATTATAATAAAAATAGAAGCCTTGCGATGAGATCGTATTCTTATTCAAATAAAATGGAATTTTTCGCAGATAGTTATGCTTTTTACTTTTTAAAGTTTCAAGCTAAAACTCATACGTACAAAAATAGTTGGTTTGCAAAGTTTAAGTATCCACAAAAGCTTATAGATTTAACTTATGATACATTAATAGAAGTTGGTAGGTATAATTGGTAATTTAAAATCTCGTCTGAAAAGATGAGATTTTTTGCAATTGTTTAAAAAAAGCTAGCAAACAAATGTTTAATATGATATAATATTTATACGTTAAAAGAAGGTGAATGATAGTGATAGAAATATTTCAAAATAAAAAAGAAAAAGAAGTTAGAGATAACTCTCTTATAATTACATCTTCATTCGAAGTATTAGAATATAAAAAAAAGTATTTAAATAATAATTTAAAAATATGCTCATTTAACAATTTAATTAATAGCTTAATAGTTAAATGCACAGATAAAAAAATAGTTACAAATGAAGAAAGCTATTTATTTATGTATTTAGCGTTTAATAAAGTTAAAGATAGATTAATGGTATATAATAATATAACTAATTATGAGTTTTATAATTTGCTAATAAATACGTATGAATTTTATAAAAAACATACATGTGAAGAAAATGATAAGATAAAAGACTTATCATTAATTTATGATACTTATGATAAACTTCTTAAAGAAAATAATTTAATAAGTTTATATAATGCCATAATAGAAAGTATAGGTTATATAAAAAATATAAAAGAAGATAATATATATTTTATTAACATAAAAAAGCTAGATGATACTTTGATTTATTTTATAAAAAAACTAGGTGAAGAAAAAAACGTATATTTATATGCTAATACTATAAATAATAATTCATTAATTAAAAGTCTTAATAAAATAGATAGTATATCATATGAAGAAACAGAAAATGAAAGTGTTAATAACTTATATAAGATAGGTTCTAATAACTTATTTAATAATGCAAATATTATCTCTTGTAATGATTTATATGAAGAAGTTTGGTATGTATATGAAGATATTAAAAGTAAAATAAATGGTGGTTTAAAATATAAAGATATATTAATAGTATCTCCTGATAAAAAAAGATATGATTATTACTTTGATATGATATTTGATATTCCATATACAAAAGAAAGTATTTATGGTGTTTTAACTAAGAACTTTATAAACATATTAAACAGCATCTTAAACGGTAATTTTACATGTTCTAATTTTATTAGTTTAATTAAACTTGGAATATATAACATAGATGAAAAAATAATAAATGATTTAGATAATTATATATATAGTTTTTCTTTAGAAGATGCATTGTTTTATGATGAATTTAAGTTTAATCCAGCAGGGAAAAAAGAATTTTCTTCTAGTGATTATGAAAAATTAAAAACATTAAATGAAACTAGACTTAGCATACTTAATTCATTTAAATATCTTTTAGAAAATACTATAAATGTTAAAAATACTAAAGAAAATTTAAAGTACTTATTTATGTATTTAGAAGAAGAAAAGATAATAGATAAATTATGTCTTTTAGATAGTGAAGGCTATAATAAATTAATAGATGATTTAGAGTTAGTTAATGATTTTATAAAAGAAGCTAGTTTAAGTGATATATTAAATATAATTAATAGTATGTATAAAGAGTTTAGTAAAAAGAACTTTACAAAAGATGAAATTATGATAACAGATTCATCTAGTTATTATGGTAAAGATTATAAAATGGTTTATTTTATAGGATTAACTGAAAAAGATATACCAGCTGCGTTTAGTTTTAATACGTTAATTAACGATAATGATTTAAAAGAAGAAGATATATTTGACTTAATAAATTCATTTAATGATTTACAAAAAAATAATATATCTAATATTCTTTTAAATAAAAACATAACACTAACTTATCATAAATTAACAGATGCTCCATCTAAAGTAGATAAAAGTCCTCTTCTTTTAAAGTTTTCATCTAAGATAAATAATTATACTTATAATTTAAATAAAAAAGATGATAAGAACTTTAACCTTGGTATACCAAGTAGTCTTGCTTTAGAATTATACGGAAAAGATTTATTTTTATCACCTAGTAGTTTAGAGATGTTTGCTAAATGTAAATATTCATACTTTCTAAATTATGGTTTAAAACTAAAAATAAAAGAAAAATATGATTTTGATAATAGAGAAGTTGGTACATTTATTCATTTTATATTAGAAAATATTTTGAAAAATTATAAAGAGAAAATAGATGATTCTTTAATTAAAAGTCTTATCGATAAATATAGTACTTTATACTTTTCATTAAACGTTAGAAACGTAACTAATACCTTAAAATATGTAATAGACGTATTAAAAGAAAGTACTTATATTTTAGTTAAAACTATTTTTTTAGAACTTGATAATACGAAGTTTTCTCCATTTCGTACTGAATTTAAAATAAAAGACTTAGATTACAAAATAAAATTAAATGATGGCATGCTATATATAACTGGTATAATTGATAGAATAGATTCATATTTTGATGATAATAATTACTATTTTAGAATAATAGATTATAAAACTGGAACTAAGAAATTTAGATTAGATGATATATTACTTGGTCTTAATATGCAGATGATAGTTTATTTATTAGCTATTAAAAATGGACTTAAAATAAATAAAAATATCATACCAACAGGATTTTTATACTATCCAGCTTTAGTTCATTATAAAAAAGAAAATATAGGTACTAAAGAAGAAATAATTAATGATAATTTAATGAGTAGTTTAAAAATGAACGGCATATTAAATAAAGATTTTTTATCACTTTATGATGAAGAAAAGATAGGTAATTTTATCGATGTTAAAACAAGAGGTAATATAAATGATGAAAAAGTTTTAGATTCTAAAGACTTATCTTTAGTGTTTAAAAAAATAGAAAAAATACTAAAAGAAGAAGGAGAAAGTATATTAAGTGGTGATATTAAAATAAATCCTATTATTGATTATAAAAATGATTCTTGTAAGTATTGTAAGTTTTCATCTATATGTAATTTTAATCCATCAAGTGATATTCATAGAAAATATAAAAGTTTAAAGAAAAGAGAAGTATTACTTAGTATAGAAGGTGATTTAAATGGCTTGGACAAATGATCAATTAAGAGCTATAAAAACAAGAGGTGGTAAGATTTTAGTTAGTGCAGCAGCTGGTTCTGGTAAGACTGCTGTATTATCTGAAAGAGTACTTGATTTTGTATTAAATGGTGGGAGTACATCTAAACTTCTTATAGTTACGTTTACGGAAGCTGCAGCAATAGAGATGAAAACAAGAATAAAAATGAAAATAGAAAGTGCACTAGAAGATAATTATAGTGATAATTTACAAAGAGAACTTACCTTAATAGATAATGCATCTATTTGTACTATGGACTCATTTTATTCAAAGTTAGTAAAACAGAATTTTGATAAATTAGATATAATGCCTAACTTTTCTATATTAACTAGTGCAGAAGAGAAATTACTTAAAAATAAAGTTGCACTTTATACTATGGAAAATTCATTTAATGAAGAATTTATTAACCTTTTAAAAACACTTGGTGCAAATGATAATTCATTAATAAAAGATATAATAATTAGTACTTCTAACTTTTTTGATACAATACCATTTTATGAAGAGTTTATAAATAAAGTATATGAAAACTATAGCTCCAACTATTATAAAACAATACTTATATCTAATATAAAAGATAAATTTAATTCATATAAGAGTTTATATGATAGTATAAAAGAAGAGCTATATAATGAATCTAGCGATTTTGATAAATTAAATGATAATATAATGCAAGAAGATATGATAATTAATAAAATATTATCTATAAATTCATTTGATGAATTATCTATAATTTTAAGAACTACTTCATTTAATAGATTAGCATCTATTAGAGGATATAGTGATAATTATGTATATAACAAATATAAAAATATAAGAAGTAAATTAAAAAAAGAAATAACAGATAACTTAAGTTATTTAATTAATGTTACAGACAAAGAGTATGAAACGCAAAATAAAATATTACTTAATAGTTTAAAAACATTATTTTCTGTAGTTAAAACATTTAGAGGAAATTTACTTTTAGAAAAGAAAAAAATAAATAAATATTCTTTTTCTGATATACCATTATTTGTTATAAAACTATTAATAAAAGATAATAAAAAGACTTATCTTGCAAAGTCATTAGAAAAAAGATTTGATGAGATACTAATAGATGAATATCAAGATACTAATAATTTACAAAGTATAATCTTTAATGCCATTAGTAAAGATGGTTCTAATATATTTTGTGTTGGGGATATAAAACAGAGTATATATAGATTTAGAAGTGCTTGTCCTGATATATTTAATAATGATAAATTATCATCATATAAAGATAAATTTCCTATGCTAATTACTTTGTCTAAAAATTTTAGAAGTAGAAATTTAGTACTTGATTTTTGTAATTTTATATTTGAAAATACCATGTCAAATTATCTTGGTGAAACTAATTATGATAAAGATGAAATGCTTTATAATGGTATGCCTTTTCCAGAATATGATAATGCTTTATCTGAAGTATGCATTATAAATAACGAAGAAAAAGAAGAAGATGATGAACTTACTAAATCTCAAAAAGAAGCTATATTTGTAGCTAATAAAATAAAAAAATTAATAGATGATAAATATCAAGTTTATGATAAGAAGGGATTTTTTAGGGATATAAGACCTAGTGATATAGCTATATTATTTAGAAACTTAACTCATAGTGATACATATAGAATTGCACTTAATAATAGAGGTATTGGAGTTTATTCTAATAAAGAAGTTAATTTCTTTGATAATTATGATGTTAAACTTATTATATGTATTTTAAAAGTAATAGATAATTATTATGATGATATATCATTAATTAGTGTTTTAAAATCTAAATTATTTAATATAGAAGATAGTTTAATTGCAAAATGTAAAGTAAATTATAAAAACTTATATTTATATGATGCAATAAAGAAAAGTGATGATAAAAAGCTTAATGATATATTAGATATAATTTATGATTTAAGTGTATTTAAGAATAATAATACTTTAACTGATACAATAAATTATATATACAAAAAATTAGATGTTATAAATGTTTTAGGAACTGATAAATCAAAACTTAAAAATCTAACTATGATGGTAAAAAATGCAAGTGATTATGAAGAAAATACATCTAAAAGCTTTCATGAATTTGTTTCTTATATAGAAGAAGTATTACTTGATAAATCATCTTTTGCAGGAGCTAATCCACTATCAGATGGAGATAACGTTTTAATTACTACAATACATAGATCAAAAGGATTAGAGTATCCTGTTGTATTTGTTTGTGAAACAGGTTCTCAATTTAATAACATGGATCTTCAAAATTCATTTTTAATAGATAATAACTATGGTATTTCTTTTGATATATTAGATTATGATAAAAAGTTTAAATATGAACCTATTTCTAAAATAATTATGAAAGATAAAATAAAATTACTTCAATTATCAGAAGAACTTAGAATATTATATGTTGCATTAACAAGAGCTAGAGAAAAATTAATAATAACTGGTTTTTCTAATAACTTAACTAATATGGTAAAAGATGCATCATATAAGATAGGTGATGATAGATTAATTAGTAACTTATATTTAAGTGAATGTAATAGTTATTTAAAATGGATTATAGGTTGCTTATTAAGACATAATGATGGAAGAGCATTAAGAGAATTATCTAATGCTTCTTGTAAAGTATTTTTAAGTGATTCTAAGTTTAAATTAGATATAATAAATGCTTTAGATATTAAAGATGAAAACTTAACTGAAAAAATAGAATATTTTGAAAATAAACCTATTATAGTTAAGGATTATGATTATACTGAAAGTAAGGTGCCTGTATATTTAAGTGTATCTGAATTAAAAAAGAAAACATCTTCATATATAAGAAAACCATACTTTATAAATAGTGATGTAAGAAAAAATGATATAGGGACTATTTATCATAAGATTTTTGAATTATTAGACATAAAAAAATATACCTTAAGTACTCTTAAAGAAAAAATAGATGAATTATGTAATAATAACATAATTAGCAAGATGGAGCTTAAATTAATTGATATTAATAAAATATTTATGTATCTTACATCTGATATCTATGACATGATACTTAATAGTAGCGTGGTATATAAAGAAAAAGAAATAACATTTAGTCTGCCGGCTAGTTATTATGATATAGAATATAAAAATGAAAGTATACTAACTAGTGGTATTATAGATATGATATTTGTATACGATGATACATATTATATTTTAGATTATAAAAGTGATGATATAAATAATATAGAAGAGCTTAAAGAAAGATATAAAATTCAGCTTGATTTATATGAAATAGGAGTTAAACAATTATTTAATGCTAAAAAAGTTGAAAAGATTATATATAGTATTAAATTAAATAAGTTTATAAGAGTATAATTAAAAAATGGAACTAATAGAATATATTAGTTCTATTTTTTTGTGTTATGTAAAATTTTGTACAGTAATTTTGTGGTATAATAATGTATGTATTTTATTTGACGGGTATTTTGCTTCTGGAAAGACAACATTATGTTTTAAAGAGATGAAAAACAACGTTGAGGTAGTGTCAGCAGATTAAACACATTTTGTTATATAAGAAATCTTGATTCATTATATGTGAAAATTGATAAGGATAACGAAGTGTTTTTAAATTTGGTTGAATCTGAAATAAAAATTAAGTTAATTATAAATCCTATTGGTGTTTGTGATAATGGAAAATTATGCTCTGATGTACTTGATAATAAAGAACACATACTTAAAAAATGTTCAAATTTTGTACATGGCATTCTGATATTCCACTATTTACAGAAACTAAAATGTTGAATATAGATAGAATAAAAATATACAAATGGTTATCTAGAATAAATATACCATTTTACAATGTAAGAGGAGATTCAAAAAATATCATAGAAAAAATAAATGAGGTATTAAAATGATAGAAGAGACTGTTTTCACAAATGGAAAAATAATAGAATTAGTTAAGAAAATTTATAATATTGATGTTTATCAAGTTAAAAAATTGAATCGTGGTAGTGCTAATTTATATTCACTAAATGAAAATAAGTATATATTAAAAGAATTCCAAACAAAATATACAAAAGAAGAAATTGATAAGGAAATAATTATAATAAATCATTTAAAAAAGGATAATATTCCAGTTCCGAAATATATAAAAACTATAACTGGAGAATATAGTTTTATATATGAAAATAGAATTATAATTGTGCAAAAATTTATTGATGGATATACAATAGAATCTAATACTGGAAATTACGAACAAATTTTGGAATCTGCTGAATATCTAGGAAAAATTATTAAGAGTCTCGCAACTTTAAAAGTTAAATTACCAAGTAATGATGTATCAAGTTGGTATTCAAAAGAAACAATTAACGAGAGTATAGATAAACAAGAAAAGTTGTTGAAAAAGATATCTGTAGAAGACTACCCACAAATATATAATGATTTAACGGATAAAATTTCTATGTTGAAATATGTAAGAGATAACTTAGATTTTAGTGATATGAATAAATTGACTATTATGAATACTCACGGTGATTATAGTTTACTACAATTTATATATAAGGATGGTAAAATAAATGCAATAATAGATTTTGTTTCAGCTTGTAAGATGCCAATTGTGTGGGAGGTAATTAGATCTTATAGTTACATAGATCCAAAGGCTAAAGAAGGAAAAATCGATATTGATAATTTAGTTGAATATGTGAAAACTTTTACTAACTACGTTAAATTAAATAAATATGATTTTAAGTTTATGGCATATTTATATTTGGTTCAACTTCTCGCAAGTACATTCGGATATAAACAGTATATTGCAGATAATTCAAGAACAAACTTGTTAGATTTTGCCTTTTTTAGAACAAGATTGTGTAAATTTTTATTTAAAAATGTAGAAAAAATAGCTAATACTTTGATGCGAAATTTTTGTTAAGCATGATAAGTTATCCTTAGGTAGGATATCAATATGAAATTTCGTGAAATTATAAGCATGTAAGTTATTGACTACTTGAATAAAAGAATATAATTAGCTTTATCTTTTAATGTAAAATTAGTGTATATATTATTATTATTGCGTAGGAAAGATATAGATGATATTATAAAAATGTAAAGTAATCAAAATAGGTGCTTTATAAAAAATAAAAAGAAGGAGAAAGAGTAAAAAATGGGAGTATTTAAAAATGGTGTAGGTAGACCAAGTAATGAAACTATCAAAAAAAGAAATATATTTAAAGGAATATGCGTATTATTTGGATTAATAATAATAGTGTTAGTTGGTTATATACTAAATGATAAGGGTATTATTAATATTAGCGGTAAAGATGATAAAAAAACAGTAGATAAGAAGACAGATAAAGAAAATAAAAAGGAAGAAAAACTATCTGATGAAGAAGGAAAAAAGATTGTTGAAGAAGTATTTGGTAATTTTGCATCGTTTCATATTATTGATTCAAAAAAACTAGAATTGAATAGTGATAATATTAAAACATATGCAGCTATTATGAATGTTAAAGAAGGAAGTAAGAAATATACATGTAAAGAATTATTTGGAAACAATATAGAAAGCTTTGCTGATAGCTATGGGAAAGGGAGCTGGATAGTTGAAAATTTACTTTGTTCTGATGGCTATCAAACACTTTATAGTTATTCTGATGTAAATAGTCAGTATAAGAAAATGTTTGGGAAAGATGTAGATGCACTTAAATCTACTATAAAAATTGATAATATTCTTGATGGTGCATATGGCTATTCTAAATCAGAAAATGGTTATTCATTCCTATCATGTGAATGTGGTGATGGCATGCCACCAATTATTTCAGGATTTAAAAATGTTAAAAAAATTGGTAATGAGTTAACAATTGATTATGCAGAAATACTTGCTGATGATAATGAATATTTTAATTTTGACGATGGTACAAAAGTAAAATATGATTATAATAAAGATGAAAACGAGCAGTTCTTAAAATATAAAGATAAAATTAATAAAAAATATACTCTAGTTTTCGAAAAACAATCTGATGATAGTTATATTTTTATTAAGGCAAAATAATAGACAAAGATTATTAATATAATTGTTAATAATCTTTTTTTGCTGTATAATTATGATGGAAGAGGGTGCGTATTATGAATAATGAGATATTTGAAGTAATAGAAAAAGAAAAGAGAAGACAGCAAAATAAAATAGAGCTTATTGCATCTGAAAATTTTGTATCTACTGACGTACTTAAAGCACAAGGAAGTATATTAACTAATAAGTATGCAGAAGGGTATCCTTCTAAAAGATATTATGGCGGATGTGAATATGTTGATATAATTGAAAATTATGCAATAGATTATTTAAAGAAGTTATTTAATGTTAAGTATGCAAATGTTCAGCCTCATAGTGGTTCTAGTGCTAATATGGCAGCTTATATGGCTCTAATAAATAAAGGGGATAAAGTACTTGGAATGGATCTTAATTCTGGTGGGCATTTAACACATGGACATAAGCTTTCTTTTAGTGGTATGGACTATAATTTTGTATCATATGGGGTAGATAAAAATACTGGGCAGATTAATTATAGACAGGTAAGAGAAATTGCCTTAAGAGAAAAACCTAAACTAATAGTAGCTGGCGCATCAGCTTATCCAAGACAGATTGATTTTTCTATTTTTAGAAAGATAGCTGATGAAGTTGGAGCATATTTAATGGTTGATATGGCTCATATTGCAGGTCTTGTTGCAGCTGGTCTTCATCAAAATCCTTGCCTATACGCTGATGTTGTAACATCTACTACTCATAAAACATTAAGAGGACCTAGGGGTGGAATTATTCTTACTAATAATGAAGAGTTAGCTAAAAAAATAGATAGATGTGTTTTTCCAGGTATTCAAGGAGGTCCTTTAATGCATGTTATAGCAGCTAAAGCTGTATGCTTTAAAGAAGCTTTATCACCTAGTTTTATAGAATATCAAAAGCAAGTTATTAAAAATTCTAAAGTATTATGTGATACGCTTAAGATGGAAGGATTTAAAATAGTATCTAATGGAACTGATAATCATATAGTTTTAGTAGATGTTAAATCATCTTTAAATATAACAGGTAAAGAAGCGGAAAAATTACTTGATTATATAGGAATAACTTGTAATAAAAATATGGTTCCTTTTGATTCTACTACGCCTTTTATAACTAGTGGTATTAGACTTGGTACGTCGGCTATGACTACTAGAGGTTTTAAAGAAAAAGAGTTTTTAGAAGTAGGAAAAATAATTTCTTGTGCACTTAAAAATACAGAAAATGAAGAGATATTGTTAGATCTTAAGAAAAGATGTGAGCGTCTTTGTCTAAGTCATCCAATATATGAGGGAATTTCTTATGAATAATATAATAGATGGATTAATGATAAGTAATAAAATAAAAGATGAATTAAAAGAAAAAATTGAAAAGTTAAATATAAAGCCATCACTTACAGTAGTACAAGTAGGTGATAATAGTGCTAGTAATCTTTATATAAAAAATAAAAAGAAAGCATGCTTATACGTAGGGCTTGATTTTAACTTAATAAAATTTGATGATGATGTAACAGAAGAAGAAATAATAGATAAAATAAATGAGCTTAATCAAGATTTAAACGTAAATGGTATTATTGTGCAGCTTCCTCTTCCAAGTAATTTAAATGCTAATAAAATAATTAGTTATATCTCACCTTTAAAAGATGTTGATGGGTTAACTAGTCAAAACGTTGGTAATTTATCACTTGGAAATGAAGCTTTAGTATCATGTACTCCTCTTGGGGTAATGGAATTATTAAAAGAATATAAAGTTAATTTATCTGGAAAGAATGTATGCATAGTAGGAAGAAGTAACTTAGTTGGCAAGCCATTAATTCAATTATTGTTAAATGAAGATGCAACAGTTAGTGTATGTCACTCTAAAAGTTATGATATAAAGCGTTATACTTCATTTTCAGATGTATTAATAGTTGCAGCAGGACATGCTAAGCTTATTACAAAAGATATGGTTAAAGATGGAGCTATTGTAATAGATGTTGGAATAAGTAAAGAAAATAACGTGTTATCTGGTGATGTGGACTTTGATGAAGTATCTAAAAAAGCTTCTCTAATTACTCCTGTACCAGGCGGTGTTGGTCCAATGACAGTTGCATGTCTTTTAAAAAATGTAGTTAAAGCATATGAAATGCAGCATTAGGTTTAATTATGAAAAGTAGTTTAGATGATATATTTATTTCTAATTTACCTACACTTGATTTACATGGAGAGACAAAAGATTCATCCAGAGTATTATTAAATGAGTTTATTTATGATAATTATGTTCTTAAAAATGAAAAGATTGTTGTTGTTCATGGCAAGGGTAAAGGAATATTAAAAGAAGAAGTTAGAAAAGTACTTAAAATGAGCAAATATGTCTTAGATTTTCATATAAATAACTATAATGATGGTTGCATGTTAATTTACTTAAAGAAAAAATAGTCTTACAAAATAAAAAAATTCGAAAAAAGTTGACATTTGTATACTTTTGTGGTAGTATAAACGCCATTAAATGCCAAAAGGGGGAATTTATAATGGAAGAAAGAAGAGGGTTAACGATAAAGGATTTATTAATTAGATTAATATTAATCATAATTTTTATATTCTTACTTATATGGTTATTTCCAATGCCTGATTTAAAACCATTAAACTATCAAATATTTGCAGATAATATAGACAGAATGAAGAATGTAGCTAAAAGTTACTATACTGTAGAAAGATTACCTGAAAATATTAATGATTATAAGAAAATGACATTAGGAGAAATGATAGATCAAAATCTAATATTACCTTTAATGGATTCTAATGGTAAATATTGTAGTACAAAGGATTCTTATGTAAAGGTAACTAAACTAGAAAATGAGTACATAATAAAGGTAAATTTATCTTGCAGTGATAAAGAAGCTTATATTATAGAGCATTTTGGATGTTATGATATATGTAGTGATAAGTGTAAAGCACTAGAAAATACTACAACAGCATCTATGATTGTTAATGATAAAATAACAAAAAAAACTACAAAGAAAACTCCTGATGTGATAACTACTAAGAGAAATTCTAAACTTTATGAATATGAGTTCATGAGAAATGTATGTGCTGAAAAATTTGATAAGTATGTATGTCCTTCTGGATATTACTTAGCTGGTTCAAAATGTATAAAAAATGGTTCTAGAGTTATTAGAGTAGATGCTAATAAAAAGGTTACTAATGTTACATCAACTGATACAAAGGCTGCTAAAGCAGTTATAACAAGTGATTCTAAAAAAGTGGATGCTAATAAGTCTACTAAGATAGTTACTTCTACTATAGATGCTAATAAATCAAGTTCTATAACTGATGAAGTTTTAGTAAAAACACAAAAGGTTACAGCTACTAAGTCTTATTCATATGATGTTAAGGGTGCTGTTGGTACTGTAAAGACAACTTATGCTGATTATATTACTAATCAAACTTATAGTGTAATTACAGCTGATAAATATGCAACAGCATATAAATGGACTTATGTATCTACAAGATATTCTAATAATGGTGCAGAAGCATTTGAAAATGATAACGAAAAGTTAGTTTTAGTTGATACTTATCAAGAATTAACTTGTGATACATGTTTTACTACTGTAACAGTTTATAAATACTTTAGATATAAAAAAGAATATACAAAATTTATTTATTCTTGTGATGCATATTCAGGATATACTTTATATGATACTAATAAATGTAGAAAAGCTACTGGAACAACTAAGTCTTGTCCATCAGGATATACTAATTCTGGTAGTGGTTGTAAGAAATCTACTACAACATATAGTTGTTCTAAGTATGGTTCTGCATATAAATTAAATGAAAAAGATAAGACTTGTACAAAGACTATTACACATTATTCTTGTCCTGCTGGAACAGAGAAAACTAATGATGAAAAGTATTGTACTAAGAAAGTATACGGATGTCCTTTTGGTACTACATCTATAGGATCTGGTAAGTGTTCTAAAACTATATATTCTTGCCCATCTAGTACTTCTGATAAAACATATATTTTAATTGGATCTATATGTTCTGTTAAAGAAAAGAAAACAGTTTATACATGTCCATCTGGAACAGTTAAAACTGATGATGAAAGATACTGTGTTAAGACAACTTCATCTACTAAATATACTTGTGAAGATTATCCAGGATATAATTTAACTGGTAAGAAGTGTATTAAGACAACAGTTACTCCAAAAGTTACTTATTCTTGTAATAAAGGTTATACTTTAGATGGTACTACATGTTATAAAACTGAAAATACCACTGATACTAAGATTGCTGAAAAAACATATAAGACAGAATGTAATAAAGAGTATAGATGGTCCACTAGTACATCTATAAATGGATGGAGTTATACTGGTAACAAACGTTTATTAAACTAATGAAAGGGGTTAAAGAAGGCTTTAAATTAAGTCTTCTTTTTGTTATAATCTAATTTAGAAGGTGAATAGTTTATGTATGTAGAAGTTTTAGTTGAAAATAGGGTATCATCTAATGATATGACATTTACTTATCATGTACCTAGTAATATAAAAGAAGATTTAGTAGGAAGAAGGGTTTTAGTACCATTTAATAATAGAAATATTGAAGGATTTGTTCTTTACTATACTACTTATAGTGATGAATATGAAATAAAAGATATTATAAAAATAAAAGATGAAGAGAAAATACTAAATGAAGAGTTATTAAACCTTGGTAAATTTATGAGTAATAAGTACTTATGTCCTTTAATATACTCATATCAAGCTATGCTTCCTAGTGCATTAAAAGCTAATCATAATATGTCTTTAAAAACTAAGAAAGTGTCTTATGTAAAACTAAATATTTCTGCTAAATTAGATAATATTAAGGGAAAGAGTATGCTTGATATTATAAAGCTATTAAAAGAAAATGATTGTATAAAAAAAAGTATTATAAAAAGTAAGTCTTCTCTTAAAAGGCTAATAGATTATAACGTAGTTATTGAAGTAGAAAAAGAAGAATATAGAAATGTAGAAACTAAAGAAGTTAGTAATAATATTATTTTAACAAAGGATCAAGAAAGGGTTTCTAACATAGTTAAGGAAAACTTAAATAAAAGTGATACTTATCTTTTATATGGTGTAACATCTTCTGGTAAAACAGAAGTATATATAGATATAGTAAAAGAAGTTATTAAAAATAAAAAAGGTGCAATTATATTAGTTCCTGAAATTAGTTTAACACCGCAAATAACAGCGAGATTTAAAGGGGTATTTAAAGATAATATTGCAATACTTCATTCTTCTTTATCTGATGGAGAAAAATATGATGAATATAGAAAAATTTTAAGGGGTGAAGTATCTGTTGTAATAGGAGCTCGTAGTGCTATTTTTGCACCTGTTAAAAACATAGGAGTTATAATAATAGATGAAGAGCATTCTGAAAGTTATAAACAAGAAAATAATCCTAGATATAATACTTATGATATAGCTAAAGAAAGATCAAATACTCATAATTGTCCTATTATTTTAGCGAGTGCAACTCCTAAAATAGAAAGTTATGCAAGAAGTATGAAAGGCTATTATAAATATTTAGAGCTTTTAAATAGAGTAAATAAAAAGCCTATGCCTAAAGTTACTATAGTTGATATGAAAGATGAAATTAAAAAGGGTAATATGTATTTTTCATCTATCTTGTTAGATAAAATGCATCTTGCATTAAGTAAAAAAGAGCAAGTAATGCTTTTGATTAATAGAAGAGGATATTCTAATTATTTAACTTGTAAGTCTTGTGGGTTTGTTTATAAATGTCCTAATTGTGATATTACTTTAACGTATCATAAAACTTCTGATATGCTAAGATGTCATTATTGTGGATACGCTACTAAAAAGGAAGATAAGTGTCCTAATTGCAAGGAAGAGTCTTTAAGACAAATGGGGCTTGGTACTGAAAAAATAGAAGAGATGTTAAAAGAAAAGTTTCCAGATTCAAATATAGTTAGAATGGATAGGGATACTACTACAAAAAAAGGTTCTCATTATAAAATTATTAATGATTTTAATGATGGTAAATATGATATTTTAGTTGGTACTCAAATGATATCAAAAGGACTTAATTTTCCTAACGTAACATTAGTAGGAGTAATAAATGCAGATATGAGTCTTAATTTGCCGAATTTTAGAAGTAGTGAAGTAACCTTTAGTCTTTTAGATCAAACAACGGGAAGATGCGGAAGAGCAGAAAAAGAAGGAGAAGCTATTGTACAAACATTTAATCCAGATCATTATAGCATTGTTTGTGCTGCAAATCATGATTATAAAACGTTTTTCAAGCAAGAACTTATGATAAGAAAAAAATTAAATTATCCTCCATATTGTTTTATAACACTTATTAAAATAACAGCTAAAGATTTTAATTATGGTATTAAAGAAGCTAAAAAAATAAGTGAATATTTAAGAAAAAACTTAAATAGTACTACTGTTTTAGGGCCAGGCATGGCAAGTATATTAAAAATAAATAATCTATATAATTTTGAAGTTATATTAAAATATAAAAAAGATGATAAATTATATAGTATACTTAAAAATATAATTAAAATATATGAAGGAAATAATAATATTAAAATAGAGATGGATTTTGATCCAAATAATTTATAGGAGGGTATTATGGATAATAAAGCTAAAAGAATTATTGATTTTTATTTATATGTAAATAAATTAAAGTATAAAATAAGAACAGGTTTTGTAGAAATAGGTATAACAAAAGAAAGATTAGAATCAGTTGCTGAACATATATATGGATGTTTAATGTTATCTATTGCGGTAGATAGTGAATATGATTTAAATATTGATATGTATAAAGTATTAAAGATGCTTACTATTCATGAATTAGATGAAGTTTTAAAACCTGATTTTACTTTACGTTCTGGTATAACAAATGAAGAAAAAATAAAAATTGGAGTAGAAAGTGTTAATATTGTAGCTAGCACTTTATCTTCTAGGGATGAGTTAATAAGTTTAGTAAATGAGTTTAATGAGGGAAAAACAAAGGAAGCTAGGTTTTGTTATTTAATAGATAAAATGGAATGTGATATGCAAGCTAAAGTATATGATTTAAATGGAAATTTCTTAATAGAAAAAGCTAAAGAAGATCTAGTATATTATGGTAGTAGTGCAAAAAAAATAGAAAAAAATGCTAAAACAGCTAGTGACTATTGGATTTTATATGATAAACCTAAATTTAAAAATGATAAAATATTTAAATTATTATGTGATGAACTATTAAAAATAAAAAGTGATGAAATTAGTCAATAATTTTATCATTTTTCGTTATAAAATATAAAAAAATAACTTGTATCATATAATAAATATGTGTTATAATAACCATGGCTTTTCTAGAGGAAAAGAAATACACACAAATCTGGATTTATATCTCGAGTGCCCGAAGAGGGTGAGTATATAAAGATGAAAGGTTTGGAGGTTAGAACAAAGGAGGAAAAAGAAATGCCAGTTGTATCAATGAGTTACTTGCTAGAAGCAGGTGTACACTTTGGACATCAAACAAAAAGATGGAATCCAAAGATGAAAGAATATATCTTTACTGCAAGAGATGATATTTATATTATTGATTTACAAAAAACAGTAAAGAAAATTGAAGAAGCTTACGAAGCTTTAAAAGAAATTGCCGCTAATGGTGGAAAGGTTATATTCGTAGGAACTAAGAAACAAGCTTCTGAAGCAGCAGAAGAAGAAGCTAAAAGATCTGATAGTTACTATGTTTCAAAACGTTGGTTAGGAGGAACTTTAACTAACTTTAGAACAATTAGAAGAAGAATTAACCGTTTAGATCAAATTGAAAAGATGGAAAAAGATGGTACTTTTGAAAAGTTACCTAAAAAAGAAGTTGTTATGATTAAAAAGGAATACGAAAAGTTAAATTCATACTTCTGTGGTTTAAGAGAAATGAAAAAAATTCCACAAGCTATGATTATCGTAGATCCTAAGAAGGAAATTAACGCAATTAATGAAGCACATAAGTTAGGAATTCCAGTATTTGGTATCGTAGATACTAACTGTGATCCAGATTTAGTTGATTATGTTATTCCAGGTAATGATGATGCTATTCGTGCTGTTAAAATCGTACTTGGTGTATTAAATAATGCTATATGTGAAGCCTACGGAAAACCAGTTGAAGATTATATAACTGAAGAAGATAAAGTAAAAGCTTCTGCAAAAGAAGTTGCAAATGATGTTAAAGAGTTAGCTAAAGATGTTAAAAAAGTAGTAGAAAAGAAAGTTAACGAAGTTGCTCCAAAAGCATTAGAAAAAGCTCATGAAGTTAAAGAAACAGTCAAGGAAGCAGTTAAAGAAATAGCTTCTGATGTAAAAGAAGAAAGCGTAGATTTAGCTAAAAAAACAGTTGCTGAATTAAAAGCTATGGCTAAAGAAGCTAATATTGAAGGATATTCAAAGTTAAAAAAAGATGAACTAATTAATGCTTTAAGAAAATAATTTTAGTGAGGAGATTTAAAGATGAATGCAAGTTTAATCAGAGAATTAAGAGATATTTCTGGAGCTGGAATGATGGATTGTAAGAAAGCTTTAGAAGAAAATGGTAATGATATAAAGAAAGCTACTGAATGGTTAAGAGAAAAGGGTATTGCAAAAGCTGCTAAAAAAGCTGGAAGAATTGCTGCTGAAGGATTATCTACTATTGTAACTAATGGTAATAAAGCAGTTGTACTTGAAATTAACTGTGAAACAGACTTTGTTGCTAAAAACGAAAAGTTTGAAAAGTTTGTTAATGATGTAGCTAATACTATTTTAAATAGTGATGCTAAAACAAATGAAGAAGCTTTAGCACTTCCTTGTGAAGATGGTACTTTAAATGATTATGTTACTAATATGACTGCAACTATTGGAGAAAAAATATCATTTAGAAGATTTGCTAATGTAACTAAAGAAGATGATGAAAACTTTGGTGCTTATATTCATATGGGTGGAAAGATTTCTGTTTTAACTATATTAAAAGGTGCTTCTGAAGCTGTTGCTAAAGATGTATCTATGCATGCTGCTGCAATGCGTCCAGAATTTGTTAAAAAGGATGATGTTCCAGCTGATAGATTAGAAAACGAAAAGAAAATTTTAACTGAGGAAGTTATTAGAGAAGGTAAACCAGCTAATATTGCTGAAAAAATAGTAATGGGTAAACTTAATAAGTTCTATAAAGAAGTTTGCTTAGAAGAACAAGAGTTTGTTAAAGATAACAGTGTTACTGTTTCAAAATATATAAGCAATAATGGTGGATCATTAGTTGATGTTATTAGATTTGAAGTTGGTGAAGGTCTAGAAAAACGTCAAGATAACTTTGCTGAAGAAGTAGCTGCTCAAATGAAAGGTGAATAATTATGAAAAAGTTAGTGGTTTTGTTATTGCTAACTTTTTTGTTAATTACTGGATGTAGTTCTGTAGAAGTAACAAAAGTTGATGATGATATAAATACTGATGCTTTAAAATTTAGTAAAGAATATCCTTTAGTTAGTGAAGATAATGTTTTTGAGTATTATACTTATGATAATTTAATAGATAAGATAGAAAATGGTACAGGTGTTATTTTCTTAGCATATCCAACTTGTAAATATTGTGATTTATCCGCATCTTTACTTGATGGTATATCAAAAGAAAAAGAAATAGAAGAAATATCTTATTATAATATTAAAGATATGATGCAAAATAATACTCAGGAATATAAAGATTTAATCAAATTATTAGATTTTAAAGATGAAGATTATAATGACAATTTAGAAGAAAAAGAAGAGAAAAATAATATAAGTGCACCTATTATAGTATTTGTTAAAAATGGTATTGTAGAAAAAACTTATACTATAGATGAAGAAAAAAGTGATAAAGATAGTATAAAAAGTGAACTTATAGAAGATTTTAACTTAATATATGAAGAGTCTAAATAATAGGCTCTTTTTTTGCCTATAAAAAAGCTTACAAAGAAAGTAATCATCCTATATAATTAAATTATAGAATAGGAGGAATAAAAATGAGTGTTAAAAAAATTATGGGGTTTTGTTTAGCTTTATTTTTACTGTTTATTAGTAATGTAAAAGCAGAAGAAAATGGTGATGAACTACTTAAAAGAATTGCACTAGATGGTAAAAATGCTGTATTTAAAATGAAAAGACCTACTTCACAAATAGAAGGGGATTTTAATATTAATGGTTATGTTAATAATATATTTAGGGATGAGGGATATATTATTCAAGCAGCTTGTCTTAATGCACCTTATGAAGATTGTATAATTGAATTTTATAGTAAGGATTATGAGACTGACTTTAGTACTGGAAATACTATAAAGGGTTTTAAGAGTGAGTACAATATAAAAGTTACATATGAAGAACCTAAAGAAAATTCTATAATAAATAGTTATAGTTTAAAACTTAATAACTTTGATTCTTCTAATCCTAGTACATATTATATGGTAGAAGACTTATCTTTAATAAATTATTATTTAACTAGTAATAAGTCTGAATTATGGAATTCTGGAGCAGCTGGTAGAGCTTTAAAATATAGTACAATAAACAATATTACTAAGGGTTCAAACATAACATATTATTTAGATATTAGAGCAGGTAATCAAGATGAATCGTTAATGTATGAGTCAGCTTTTGGACCTATGAGTATATTTTATAATGGATATTCATATTTAACTAAAGAAGAAGGCGTATATTTAAAAAGAGTAATTTATATACCTAAAACTACTAAAGATGATGCTAATTCTTATGTTTTAGCAGCTCAAAAAAGAATAGATGTTTAGGTTCATCTTCAAAAGTAAAAGTTACTTATGGTGGTAAATTAAATGATTTAGATGAAGATTCTGAAGATATAGATTATCCAATTCAAAGTGATGATAACAATTATTACAATATAAAAGTTGGAAATAGAACATATAAGTTTTACATAATTAAAGCAAGTGATGATAAATTAATTAGTCCAACATATGTTGGTACGGATATTATATCAAATATTCAAATAACTAGTATAAATTCTAATATACCTCTTGATACTTCACTTACAGTTAAGAATTTAAATGATAATTCAATTAAAGACAAAATAGTTACAGACAATTATAAAATATATGATATAAGTTTATATTCTGATGCTAGTAATTCTAAAATAGAAAAATTAGATAATATAGGATTAAATGAAAGAGAAGCTAATGAATTTATAATGTATTGGTTACCAATACTTGAAAAAAATAATAAGAGTTTAGTATACTTTGAATTAACACAAGAAAGAGATAAATATAATAAACTATATGTTAATCCAAAACCAGATGCACAGCTTAGAATAGCAATACATGTTAAGAAAGTAAATAAGAAAATTAATATTAAACCACAAACATTTACTAAATTTAAAAGAAGTGGCTTTACTATAGTAGAATGGGGCGGAGTTACTTATTAAAAAACATTAAGTATTTCTAAATTGTGTCGGTAATTAGTATCATAATATAAAAGTAAAAATAATTTAGTTAGAAAAGGCTTGTAAAATAGTCTTTTTTTATTATATAATATTACCATAGAAAAGAGGAATATGTTATGAATGATGAAATATTATTAGAAGCTGAAGAGAAGATGGAAAAAGCTATTAGTTCAATGGAAAATAGATTCTTAAATATTAGAGCTGGGCGTGCTAATCCTAGAATATTAGATAAGGTTATGCCTGAGTATTATGGAGCTCCAACACCTTTAATACAGCTTGCTACTATATCTGTTCCAGAGGCTAGAAAAATAGTTATTAAACCTTTTGATAGAAATAGTATAGGAGCTATAGAAAAGGCCATTTTTGAGGCTAACATTGGTCTTACACCTAATAATAATGGTGAAACTATCATGCTTGTTATACCAGAGTTAAATGAAGAAAGAAGAAAAGAATACGTAAAGGAAGCAAAACAGGTTGCAGAGGAAGCTAAAATAGCTTTAAGAAACATAAGACAAGATAGTAATAATGCTATTAAAAAGCTTGAGGTGCCTGAAGATGAGCAAAAATTGTTACAAGAAGATGTTCAAGATTTAATAAACAAATATAATAAGATTGCTGATGAAAAGTTAAAATTAAAAGAAAATGAATTAATGGAAATTTAATTTATTGTTTAAAGGAGGGTAAAGTTGTGAAAAAGTTTAAAGCTAACCTACTTATTTTTACTCTTATAATAATTGCTGCTTTATTTATAAGCTATAAGATATTTGTTGGAGGTCTTACTGGCAGATTAGAAGCTAGTGTAAATAATCTTACTAAAAAAGATAATGAATCTGTGCTTATTAGCAATTACCCTAAGATAAACTTAATAGTTAATTCTAGTGGTGAAAAAATAGTAAATGGAGATATAGCAATAACTGTTATTGCGGAAAGTAGTTATAAAATAGATAAAATACATTATTCTTATGATCAAGAAAAATGGTATACATCTACCGACTTTGATCATAAGAAGAACATAAACGCAAAACTTATTTTTAATAAAAGTATCAACTCTAATTTATATATAAGAGTTGAAAATGAAAAGGGGTATAAGAGTTATGCTTCGCAGACTCATTTGCATATTGATAATAATAAACCAAAACTATATGTAAGAAAATCTGACAGTCATGTAATAATTAATACTAGTGATGAAAGTGGCTTAGAAAAAATAGGTTATTCTAAAGATAACATAACGTGGGATTTTGAAGATTTAAATGGTAAAAAAGATACTGTTTTTTCTAAGGAATATGGAGATTATTTATATATTCAAGTGGTGGATATAGCATCTAATAAAAGTGAAATAAAAAAAATAACTGATTAATATTTTGTTAATCAATTATTTTTTTATATATACTAACCGTTTCGACATCATTAGGACTATAGGAGAAAAAGTCTATAAAATGCTGGTTTTCAAATCTTTTTATTTTATTTTGTTTATAAAGATATTTCTTATGATAGTCATATAAAACTCCGTTATTATTTAGTATGTCATAACATTTATTAAGAATATCTTCTTTTCTTTTGTTATCAAACAACTCTAGAATATTAGAAAGAAATATAGCATCATAATTACCATGTGGTATTTCACTAATGTTGTTTAAATCAAGATCATAATATGTTATTTTTGAATGCATTAAATTATTTTTAAGTTTATCATAATAATTTTTATCAAAATAAGAAATACCTATTTTAAGATTACTATAGTATCCATCATCTTTAAAAATTCTGTTTCTTTTTTTAGCATTAGAATTATTTATAAACTCATTCCAAAATAGAGCTTCGTTTTCGGTTAGGTATTTTTCCATTGTTTTTATATTAGAACTAGCATCACTTAACCCAGTTTTAGTTAAAGACATAAATTTTTCATAGCTGAAACTTTTTATGGCAGCAATTTTTAAAGCTGAAAAATATTTACATAATCTATTTTTATCAAATGAATCAATTTTAGTTGCACCAGCTAAAATTGCATGTAGTGCATGATCTCCTGAAGATGTTACAGTTAAAACATTTTTACCTTGTAAGTCTTTTAAATTATAGTAAGAAGATAGTTTTTCGTTTGTCCAAGGATAAATTTTATTATAATACTCATCTTCTATACCATAGATTCTATTATATCCCCATTTTAAGAATTCAAGGGCATGTTTTACGTCGAATAAAACTAAATCTTTATCATTCAAAATTATCTTCTCCTTTCTTAATTTAGTATTTTATTATTATATTTTTATTTTGTCAAATGTAAATGTTTGACAAAGATTTAATATATGTTATAATACTTTCTAGAAAAGGCAATGAAAAAGAGTAGTAGTAAGAGAAGCACTTTAAAGAGAACTGCTTATATGGTGCAAGAGCAGGAAAGATTAGTATCTTATGAATTCACTTTGGAGCTGGATAATCGTAAAGTTATCACGTATATCTTACGTTACAAGAAATTAAGTGCATAGTAAGTCTATGAAACAAGGTGGTACCACGGATAAGTTTATTCGCCCTTGTCTCATGGATTTTTTTATATTTAAGGAGGAAAAAATGAAGGATAAAGTAAATGCTATAAAAAAAGAATATGAAGAGAAAATTTCTGGTATTACTTCTGTTAAAACATTAAATGATGTAAGGGTAGAATACTTAGGAAAACAAGGTAAGATAACCGAACTTTCTAAAATGATGAGGGATGTTCCAAATGACCAAAAAAAGGAATTTGGAATGCTTGTTAATGAAGTAAGAAGCTTTGTTACTGAAAGTTTGGATACCATAAAAGAAAAGTTAGAAAAAGATGCTTTAAACAAAAAATTAGAAAGTGAGAAAATAGATATTACACTTCCTGGAACTAAAGTTCCTAGTGGATCTGCTAACATTTTGGAAAGAATAATAGAAGAAGTAGAAGACTTACTTATGAGTATGGGATATGATGTTGTAGATGGTCCTGAAATAGAAGAAGATCACTATAACTTTGAACTTTTAAACATTCCTAAAAATCATCCAGCACGTGATGCTCAAGATACTTTTTATGTTGAAGATGATAAGCTACTTTTAAGAAGCCAAACATCTCCTGTACAGGCTCGCGTTATGCTTGCTAACAAGGGTGAAAAACCAATTAGAATGATATGTCCTGGTAAAACATATAGAAGAGATGATGATGATGCAACTCATTCACATCAATTTATGCAAATAGAAGGACTTTTAATAGATGAAAAGGTAAGTTTATCAGATCTTAAGGGAACATTTGATGTTATTGCTAAAAAACTATTTGGAGAAGATTGTAAAACTCGCTTTAGACCTAGTTATTATCCATTTACAGAACCTTCTGTAGAAACTGATATTTCTTGCTTTAATTGTCACGGAAAGGGTTGCCCAATATGCAAAAACACAGGTTGGATAACTGTATCTGGAGCTGGTATGGTAAATCCTAAGGTATTAGAAGACTGTGGATATGATCCTAAAAAATGGCAAGGATTTGCATTTGGATTTGGAGCAGAGCGCCTTGCAATGTTAAAATACGGAATAAATGATATTAGAGCATTTTACAACACTGATTTAAGAGAACTTAAAAACTTTGATAGAAGGGCTGGTGAATAATTATGATAAGTATGAACTGGGTTTCTGATTATGTTGACATAATTGGTGAAGACTTAAAAGAATTAGCTGTTAAAATAACTAAATCTGGCGTAAACGTTGAAAAAGTTATTACAAATAAAATTGATAACTTAGTAGTAGGACAAATAAAGAAGGTAGATAAACACCCTGATAGTGATCATTTAAATGTATGCATGGTAGATATTGGAAATAGCGTAGTACAAATAGTATGCGGTGCAAGTAACGTAAAAGAAGGATTAAAGGTAATAGTTGCACTTCCTGGTGCAGTTTTACCAGGTAATTTTGAAATAAAAAAAGGAAAAATAAGAGGCGAAGAATCAAACGGCATGATATGTGCATTATTTGAGCTAGGCCTAGAAGAAAAAACAGAAGAAACTTATGCTAAGGGAATTACTGAATTAGCAAGTGATGCTAAAGTGGGAACAGATCCACTAGCATACTTAGGATTAGATGATACGGTATATGAACTTGATATTCATAAGCACCGTAATAATGACTGCTTCTACCATATTGGTTTTGCTTATATTGTTGCATCAGTTTTAAATAAAAAGGTAACACTTCCATCTATAGAATTACACGAAATAAAAGAAAACATTAACAACTACTTTAAGTTAGATGTAAAAACAGATGCTTGTCCTTATTACACAGCTAAAATGGTAAGAGGTGTAAAAATAGGTGAGTCACCAGATTTCATTAAGAAAAGACTAATTTCTGTAGGAATGAGACCTATAAATAACGTTGTTGATATATCTAATTATGTAATGCTTGAATATGGACAACCACTTCACTTTTTTGATAAAGATAAATTAGGTGATAAAATACTTGTTAGAATGGCTTGTGATAACGAACCTATAAGGACACTTGATGGAAAGGAAAGAGTTTTAACTTCTAATGATATTGTTATAACGGATGGAGTAAAACCAGTTGCAATCGCAGGTGTTATGGGAGCTGAAAATACTGATGTTGATGATAATACTAAAAACATTTTAATAGAAAGTGCAATATTTGATGCCTACAAAATAAGAAATACCTCAGGTAAACTAAACTTAAGAAGTGAAGCATCGATAAGATATGGTAAAGGTTTAAACTATGAATATACGCTTGATGCCATAAATAGAGCTTGCTCATTGCTTGAAAAATATGCTTCTGGTGAAGTATTAAGTGGAATAGTTATGCATGATAAAGTAGATAAAACGCCTAAAATAGTAGAGTTTAAAAGCAATGAAATAAACGATATTTTAGGAATAAAAGTTTCTGATAGTGATATGGAAAAAGAACTTGATAGATTAGGTTTTACATATGAATATAAAGATGGAAAGTTTAAATGTACTATTCCTCCAAGAAGATTAGATGTTGATCCAAGGGTAAATGATATTGCAGAAGAAATAGGTAAATTATACGGATATCATAACTTAGTTTCAACACTACCAAATTGCAAGACAAAACAAGGAAAATATGTTGGTGATGTGTTAATTAGAAAAACTATTTCTAAAAGACTTAGAGCACTTGGTCTTAATGAAGTTAAAACATACACTTTAACATCAGAAGAAATGGCAAAAAAATTCAAATATGAAGACAAGAAAAACAAATATTTACCAAACCCTATGAGTAGTGATAAATCAGTTATTAGAACAAGTATTCTTCCATCACTTATGAATACTTATACTTATAATAAAAAGCGTCACGTAGATGACATTAACATTTATGAAATCGCTAAAACTTATGATGTAAACTATGAAGAAGATACAAAAGTTGCAATGCTAATGAGTGGTTGTTATGTACAAAATAGTTGGAATAACAATAACGTAAAGGCAAATTTCTATTTAGTAAAGGGTATTATAGAAAACCTTTTAGATTTTCTAGGCTTTAAAAATAGATATAGCTATGAAGTATTAGAAAATGATGACTTCCATCCAGGTATGAGTGCTAAAGTGTTAATAGATAAAGAAGTAGTTGGTGTATTTGGAAGAGTTCATCCAATGACAAATAAAGATGAAATATATGTATGTGAACTTTCTATGACTAAATTAATGAAACCAGTTAAACCACTTAAATTTAAGGAAGCACCTAAATATCCTGAGATTGTAAAAGACGTAGCGTTTATTGTTAATAAGGATATTACTTGTGAGATGATTGAAAAAGTCATTAAAAAAGCTGGCGGAAGACTTCTTAAAGACATAAAAGTATTTGATGTTTATACTGGTGATAAAGTAGGAGAAGATGAAAAACAAATAGCATATTCATTAACGTTTAATGAAGAAAATAGAACTTTAACAGAAGAAGAAGTTATGGAAAAATTTAATGATATAATAAAAAAAGTTACTGAAACAGTTCCAGCAACCCTAAGAGATAACTAATTTAACTGAGCTTTTAGAATTTCTAAAAGTTCTTTTTTTAATTTGTCAGACGCATTATTCCATATAAGCTCCATAAATACTCCAAGACCAGGTAATGCTTCTTCTAATCCTTCTTTAATGGTATCATTTATTGATTCTTCTATTTCACTTTCGTTATCTCCTTTAAAATTATCGATAATATATTTTCTTATGCTCACGTCTTTCATATAAACCGTCCTTTCAGTTTATTATGTGTAAAGATGTGTAAAAAAATACTTATAATATTGAAAAAAATAACAAATTATTTTATAATTAAGTAAAATAAGGGAGGAATAAAAATGAATGATAGTTATTATACAGGTACTCCATATGATGCGAGTGCTATGTCAGGACTAGCTGGTACAATTGCAGCGATGGGATTATTTGTTTGTATTTTGTCTATGGCAATAAGTATTTTGATGATTGTATCATACTGGAAAATATTTGTGAAAGCTGGTAAACCAGGTTGGGCAGCAATTGTGCCAATTTATAACTTTATAGTTATGTGTGAGATTGCAGAAAAACCTTGGTGGTATGTACTTTTACTTTGCGTTCCAATTGCAAATATTTATGCAATGGTTGTAGTGTATAACGGAATTGCTAAGAAATTTGGTAAGGGTACGGGTTATACTGTTGGTATGATACTTTTACCAGTTATATTTATGCCAATGTTAGCATTTGGAAAAAGTAATGTCTTATCTGATGATATGTCTACTAGTGCAGTAAGTGATGTACAAAATAACTTTAATGATGTAAGTAGTAATAATTCTAACGCTGGATACCAAGCTCCAGTATTTAATGAACAGACAAGTTCTTTAAATATGAATACTACGGAAGAAAATGTTGCACCAACGTTTGATAATGTTATGCCAAATCAAAATAGCGTAGCACCTATTAATCAAAATATGGAGCAAGCTCAAGGAATGCCTAGCGTAAATCCTGCACCTATGCAAGATAACGTAGCTCCAACATTTAATGATATGATGAGTCAAAATCAGGTTAATGTAAATCAAAATAATACTATGGATAGTACTAATGTAAATTCATTAGCTGGGGGCACATCACAAGAGATGCCTCAAAGTAATCCAGCTATGCCAAATACTTTTGCACAACCTAATAATACTATGCAAAATGCAGTTAACTTGGATACTACTAATGTGGCAGAACAAAATGTTTCAAATACAAATATGATGAATAACAATATCAATATGAATGCACAAATGCCAAATGCTGATACTACAAATACTTTTGCTAATGCAAATGTTAGTGAACCACAAAACATTAATGATGCAAATGTAGCAGGTGGACAAGTTCAAAATGAAGTTCATACTTCAATATGGTCAAATAATAATAATCAAAATAATGGACAAATGTAGAAGGGTTTAGAAATAAACTCTTTTTTTTATTTTCATATGCGTGTATAATAATATTGGTGAAGAAAATGAAAAAAGTAGTATTAGTAGATGGAAATAATTTATTATTTAGAAGTTATTATGCAACAGCTTACTCTGGAAATTTCATGAAAAACAAAGATGGTTTTCCAACAAATGCATTATATGGTTTTGTAAATATGATAAATAAAATTATAAATGATGAAAAACCAGAATACATGTTAGTTGCATTTGATAAAGGCAAAACATTTAGACATGATAAATATGAAGAATATAAAGCTGGAAGAATAGAAATGCCAAATGAACTTAAACAGCAATTTCCAATTTCAAAGGAACTTCTTTCTTACATGGGAATTAAATGGTTTGAGATAGATAATTATGAAGCAGATGATATAATTGGTACGCTTGCAAAAAAAATTGATAACAGCAGTGAATATGAAGGCCTAATAGTAAGTAGTGATAAGGATTTATTGCAGCTTATAAGTGATAAAGTAATAATGAAAATGCTTAAAACAAAAGATAGTATCTTAATGAATAAAGATACGTTTTTAAAAAATTATGGACTAACGCCAGATAAGATGATTGATATAAAAGGCTTACAAGGAGATGTATCAGATAATATTCCTGGTGTAAAGGGAATAGGAGAAAAAACTGCTCTTAAGCTTTTATGTAAATATGGAACTGTTGAAAATATATATGATAATATTTCTAATATATCAGGAACTGTTAAAGAAAAACTAATAAATGGCAGAGAAGATGCATTTAAAAGTAAGGATTTAGCAACTATATATAAAGATGTTCCTTTAGATTTTGATATAGAAGATACTAAGATATTACAAAGTAATATGCCAAAATTAAAAGATGCGTATGAAAAGTTAAACTTTTATTCATTCATAAAAAATATGGATATAAAAAAAGAGGATACTAAATTAGAAATAAAAGAGATAAAATCTTTAGATCAGTTAAATAGTTTAAAAGATAAAATATCATTTTATATAGAATTAGATAAAGTAAATTATCATACAGCAAACATGCTTTCTTTAGGATTATATGATGGTGAAAATGCTTTTTACGTTAATAAAGATTTAATAGTAGATGTACTTAGAAAAATAAATGATAAAGAAAAATTTACATATGATTTAAAAAAACATTATGTTACTTTAAAAAAACAAGGTTTTGAAATAGAAAACGTAACTTTTGATACTAATATAGCAGCATACTTGCTTAATTATAATATAAAAGATGATATAGCTTACCTAGCTAATCAATTTGGATATGATATACCATTTTATGAAATTATAAGTAAAGCTAAAAAAATAGATATAGATAAAGTAAATGAAATGGTTTGTAAAAAAGCAAAATTTATATATGATACTAAAAATAAATTAGAAGAAGATATAAAATTAGAAGATGCTTCGTATTTATTTAATGAAATAGAGATGAAACTATCCATAGTATTAGGAAATATGGAATATGAGGGAATAAGATTAGATACATCGGTTTTAAAACAAATGAATGAAGAAATAGAAGAGAAAATAACTAATATTAAAGAAAAAATCTATGAAATGGCTGGTGAAAGATTTAACATATCTTCTCCAAAGCAGTTAGGTGAAGTTTTATTTGAAAAATTACAAATAGGTAAGGGAAAGAAAACAAAAAGTGGCTATTCAACGGATAAGTCGGTACTTGAAAAGTATAGAGATAGACACCCTATAATAGAACTTATTTTAGAACATAGAATGCTTACTAAACTTCAAAGTACATATATAATAGGTCTTGAAAATAACGTTTTAGAAGATGGCAAGATACATACTATATACACACAAACACTTACAAGAACAGGAAGACTATCTTCTATAGAACCTAATTTACAAAATATACCAGTTAGAACAGAGTACGGAAAAATGGTTAGAAGGGCATTTATTCCAGAAGAAAATTCCAAGTTATTATCAAGTGATTATTCTCAAATAGAATTAAGAGTCTTTGCACATTTTTCAAAAGTTCCAGAATTAATTAATTCATTTGTAAATGGTAAAGATATTCATACGACAACCGCTATGGATATATTTAATGTAAAAGAAGATGAAGTAACATCTTTAATGCGTAGACAAGCTAAAGCAGTTAACTTTGGTATATTATATGGAATTAGTAGTTTTGGACTTTCAGAAGACTTAAAAATAGGAGTTAAAGAAGCTAAAGAATTTATAAATAAATACTTTGAAACTTATAATGGTACTAAAACGTATATGGATAGTGTTATAAAAGATGCTTATGAAAAAGGGTATGTTACTACAATAATGAATAGAAAAAGAACAATAGATGAACTTAAGAATACTAATTATATGATAAGGGCACAAGGTGAGAGAATGGCACTTAATACACCAATACAAGGCTCTAGTGCTGATATATTAAAAAAAGCTATGATAGATATATATAATGAGTTTAAAAAGCAAAATATTAGAAGTAAAATGCTTCTTCAAGTACACGATGAACTTATATTTAATGTATTTAATGACGAGATAGATAAAGTTACTAAGATAGTAAACGATAAAATGGATAATGCATATAAACTTGATGTTCCTTTAAAAGTCGATATAAATATTGGAAATAACTGGGCAGAGGCTAAATAATTATGCCAGAGTTAGTAGAAGTTGAAACAACTAAAAGAGATTTAAGTAAGATAATTGAAGGGAAAAAAATTATAGGTGTAAGTGTATACTTAGATAAGATAGTTTATAATAAAAAAGATGATTTTATAAAAAAGGTAACTGGTAAAAGGATAGAAAAAGTAAAAAGAAGAGGTAAGTGGCTGTTATTTGAACTTAATGATAGTTATATAATAATACATTTTAGAATGGAAGGAAGATTTTATTTAAAAGGATTAGATGATATAAAAGATAAGCACGATTATGTTATTTTTGACTTTGATGATTTTGCTCTCCATTATAATGATCCAAGACTATTTGGTAAGATGGAAGTGTATGATGGCAAAGATATTGATAAATTCTTTGAAGAAAAAAAACTAGGTCTTGAGTATGACGATAAAAATCTTAATCCTAAATATTTAAAAAATAAATTTAAAAGTCATCATGTTGAAATAAAAAAGATGCTTCTTGATCAAAGTATTGTAACAGGAATAGGAAATATATATGCTGATGAGATTTTGTTTGAAAGCAAAATAAATCCAAAGAGTTGTGCAGATAGACTTTCGTTAAATGATTTAGAAAGAATAATAGAAAATACTAAAAAGGTATTCGAAAAGGCATTAACTTATAAAGGAACATATCCAAACATAGATGGAAATCGTGGTACTTTTGAGAAGGTATTAAATGTACACATGAGAAAAGATGAGCCCTGTTATGCTTGCAGCTCAATAATTATTAAGGAGAAAGTGGGAGGAAGAGGTACTTATTATTGCCCGACTTGTCAAAAAATAAAAAAATAAGCATATATTAGCTTAATTGTATGGTTTTTATTAAAATTAGTTGACAAACAAAAAATAGGTGTGCTATAATTTTATTGCTGTTTGAGTTATATGTTTTATTTTTTGACATATAATATTAGTAGTAAACGGAGAAATACCCAAGTCTGGTTGAAGGGACCGGTCTTGAAAACCGGGAGGTCGGGCAACCGGCGCGGGGGTTCGAATCCCTCTTTCTCCGCCACTTATTCATATCGCGGGATGGAGCAGTTTGGTAGCTCGTCGGGCTCATAACCCGAAGGTCGTAGGTTCAAATCCTACTCCCGCAACCAAGCTTATTACACCTTAGGGTGTTTTTTTAATGTAAAATTAGTGTACATATTATTATTGTGTAAGAAAGATGTAGATGATATTATAAAAATGTAAAGTAATCAAAATAGGTACTTTATAAAAAATAAAAAGAAAGAGAAAGAGTAAAAAATGGGAGTATTTAAAAATGGTGTAGGTAGACCAAGTAATGAAACTATCAAAAAAAGAAATATATTTAAAGGAATATGCGTAGTACTATTTATCGTTATAATAGGATTAGTAGTTTACATATTAAATGGTAAGGGTATTATTAATATTGGTGGTAAAGATGATAAAAAAATAGTAGATAATAAGGTAAATAAAGATACAACTAAAGAAAACAAAAAAGAAAACATATCATTAAATAATGATATGGTAAAAGATTTATATAATAGAGTAAGTGGTACTGATATTTTTAATTCTGAATTTACTGATACTGCTGGAAAAGAAGTATACTTACAAGAAACATTATATGATAAAGATGGAAAAATTGTTTATGCAAAAGATTTATCAGATGATTTTAAAGCTAGTATGACATTAAATTATATATTACCAAAAAACGATTTTTCTCAAAAAATGTTTCTTATGATAAACAAAAAGAAGCTTATGAAAAAATATTTGGTACTAAATATGATATTAAAGATTTTTATAATTATGGTTTAGCTAGGGGAGATACAAAATTAGACAACAAAAACATATACATTGTGCCTGATTACATAGGCATAGACCCACCATATGATATAGGAAGAACATTAGTAAAAGCCGAAAAAGATAATAATAGAATATATTTATATGAAGCTTTATGGTACAATGATGCAGAAAAATATATGGGAAATGAATATAATGGTGAGCTTTCATATTTTAACCAACATTGCGATTATAATGCCACTTGTAATGCTATTTTTAAGTCAAAAAATCCATCTGATGATGAAAATGTAATTGCTAATAAAGATAAATTTACACAATTTAAATTTTCGTTTACTAAACAAAATGAAAATAATTATGTATTTGAATGTGTACAAAAAGTAAAATAAATAAAGATGGCTTTGTCACCATCTTTTTTCATACTTAAATCTTTCCTCATTAATTGTATCAATTAAATAGTCTTTATCAGAATAACCATTACTTAAAAAAGATTGATTACATATTTTAATAGCATCTTTACTATCAAAAAATTTATAGTTTTTTCTTCCTATTTCATTTCTACAAGAATAAAAATTACATTCATTAATTAGTGAAAAGGTAAGAAGATTAAATATAAACACGTCAAGTGCGTTATTAACCCCAAGTTTATTTATATACTCATAAGATAAATCGTTAGTGTGTTTAATATTTATTTTACTTCCATTAATAGATGAATTATCAAAATCAATTATAAATGCTTTTTTATCTTTGACCATTATATTTGATGAAATTAAATCACCATGTATTATTTTATAAGAATGCATTCTTTTAATAACTTCTTTTGCATTTTTGATTTCTTCAATTATATTGCTTGTATTAAATCCCATATCATATCCATCACAAAAATTAGATATATATCCTATTTTTTTGCTGTTTGCAATTACCCAGAAATTTGGAGTTATTAACTGCTTATCATTTGACACTTTACCTATTTTTGATATGTTATCCTTCTTGCCATCCAAATATTTAGGTTCTTTAAAACACTTAAATGCATATAATTTATTATTAATATAACATTTTCTTATTGAACCAAAAGAACCGATTCCAATGCAATCACTTAATATAATATTGTTTAAATTTATATATTTCATATAAATACCCCTTTTCTTAAGAAGTTATTATATCATAAAATAATATTGTGTAAAGAAAAAAAACATTAACAATTTAAAAAAAAGAATTGACAAATGTTGTTATTAACTATATAATTGATGTGTATTTCAGATGAAAAAATGAAATGTGTGCTTCAATAGCTCAGTTGGTAGAGCATCCGGCTGTTAACCGGCAGGTCGTAGGTTCGAGTCCTACTTGAAGCGCCA
>CAKPCU010000006.1 GCA_934148015.1 uncultured Bacilli bacterium | reverse complement strand
TTATGCAAAAATTGATGATAAAATGCAAACAACAGGCAGTATGATAGGAAACTATTTGTTATCACATAAAGAAAAAATAAAAGAGATATCAAATGAAAATAGTGATGCGAAGTACATATGTGATTATTTTGGATGGAATATAACAAAAGAAGATATATTAAAAGAAATAAGAAGATATTTAGAAGAACATCTTGGTATAACAAATTCTGCAAAAATTGATGATAAAATGCAAACAACAGGTGGCAAGATAGGAAACTATTTATCTAAAAATAAAGAAAAAATAAAAGAGATATCAAATGAAAATAGTGATGCAAAATACATATGTGAATACTTTAATTGGATGATTTATAGTGATTCTGAATATAATCCTTTAGATGATAAATATAAAAATATACAGGAAAATAGTATTAAATAATTAAGAAGGAATATAACGTTCCTTTTTTTAGTGTTTTATAAGTTTAATATAAATGAATATTAAAAAATGCAGATAATTTAAATAAATAATTAGCACTCACACTTGACAAGTGCTAATAATTATAGTATACTGTATATAGTGCAATATAAAGATGCATAATATTATTTATAAGGGGTGATATTTATGTTTAATATGAATAATGAACAAGAAGAAAACGTTTTGGAAAAATATGGTAGAGATATTACTCAGTATGTTAAAGATGGAAAGACTGATCCAGTAATTGGTAGGGATGAGGAAATACGTTCTATAACGCGTATTTTATCTCGTAAGACAAAGAATAATCCAGTTTTAATTGGTGAACCAGGTGTTGGTAAGACTGCTATTATAGAAGGACTTGCTGGGCGTATTGTAAAAGGAGATGTACCAAGTAGTTTAAAAGATAAAACAATTTGGGAACTTGATATGGCAGCATTAATAGCTGGTGCTAAATATCGTGGTGAGTTTGAAGAAAGACTTAAAAACGTATTAAACGAAGTTAAAAAGTCAGAAGGCAATATCATTATGTTTATTGATGAAATTCATATGATAGTAGGTGCTGGTAAATTAGATGGTGCAATGGATGCTGGTAATATGCTTAAACCAATGCTAGCTAGAGGTGAAATACACTTAATTGGTGCAACAACTTTAAATGAATATCGTAAATATATAGAAGATGATGGAGCTTTAGAACGTAGATTTCAAAAGGTTATGGTAAAAGAACCAAACGTTTCTGATACTATTACAATTCTTCGTGGATTAAAGCCTAGATTTGAAGTACATCACGGAGTATCTATTTCTGATGCTGCTTTAGTTTCAGCAGCTACTTTATCTAACAGATACATAACAGATAGATTTTTACCTGATAAGGCTATTGATTTAATAGATGAAGCTTGTGCTAGTATAAGAGTGCAAATGGATTCAGTTCCAGAAAATCTTGATAGCTTAACTAGAAGAATTATGAAACTTCAAATAGAAAGAGAAGCTATAAAAAAAGATAAAGATGAAATTAGTAAGCAAAGAGTAAAAGAACTTGATTTAAAAATTTCATCTATGAAAGAAGAAGAATCTAAATTAAGACAGGATTGGGAAAAAGAAAAAGCTATTCAATCTGATATTAAAAAGACTAAAAAGGAATTAGAAGATGCTAGATTTAATCTTGAGGTGGCAGAAAATAATTATGATTTAGAAAAAGCTGCTGTTTTAAGACATGGTACTATTCCAGAATTAGAGAAAAAATTAGATAATTTAAAACATTCTAATGAAAACAAGATACTAAGTGATAGAGTAGATGAAGAGATGGTTGCTAGTGTTATAGCTAGATGGACTAATATCCCAGTTACTAAACTTGCACAGGGCGAGAAAGAAAAAGTTTTAAATCTAGAAGATAATATGAAAAAACGTGTCAAAGGTCAAGATAATGCATTAAAGCTTGTTAGTGATGCTATATTAAGATCAAGGTCAGGTATAAAAGATGAAAATAGACCTATTGGTTCATTTATGTTTTTAGGTCCAACTGGTGTAGGTAAGACAGAGGTTGCAAGGACACTTGCTTATGAATTATTTGATGATGAAAAACATATGGTAAGAATTGACATGAGTGAATATATGGAAAGTCATTCTGTAGCAAGATTAATTGGAGCGCCTCCTGGATATGTTGGTTATGATGAAGGAGGACAACTAACTGAAAAGGTAAGAAGAAATCCATATAGCATAGTTTTATTTGATGAGATAGAAAAGGCACATCGTGATGTTCTTAATATCTTACTTCAAATACTAGATGATGGTAGAATAACTGATGGTCATGGTCGTACTGTTGATTTTAAAAATACTATTATAATTATGACATCTAATATAGGTAGTGATTATGTATTAGAAGGTAAAATAGATGATGAATTAATAAATAATGAGTTAAAAAATCATTTTAGACCAGAATTTTTAAACCGTATAGATGAAATAATCGTATTTAATTCATTAACAAAAGATGTTATTTATGAAATATTAGATAAATTAATTAGTGATTTAAATAAAAAATTAGATAATCAAAAAATAAAATTATCTTTAACTAAAAGGGCTAAAGATTATATTGTGGATAATGGTTTTGATGCTAATTATGGTGCAAGACCACTTAAGAGATATTTATCTAAAAATCTAGAAACGCTACTAGCTAAAAAATTAATAGATGGTACGATTACTACTAATAGTAACTTAATAGTAGATGTATCTAATAACGAACTTGTGATAGAGACTGCTTAATGCGGTCTTTTTTTTTGCTTATCTTTATGTTATAATCATAAAAGGTGATAAAATATGACATATTTAGATTATTCTGCAACAACTTTTCCAAGCGATGATGTATTGGATGAATTTGTATCGGCAGCTAAAGAATATAGAGGGAATCCTAATTCTAGTCACATACTTGGTATAAAAGCTAAAAAAAGAATTGATGAAGCTACTTTAAATATAGCTAATATTTTAAAAGTTAATGCTGATGAAATAATATACACATCTGGAGCTAGTGAATCTAATAACTTAGCTATTAAAGGAGTATGCTCTAAATATAAAACTGGCCATATAATTACTACTAAATTAGAACATTCATCTGTTATAGCACCAATTAATAGATTATGTAATAATGATTTTGAAGTTAGTTTTGCTTCTTTAAAAGAAGATGGAACTATTGATATAGACTATTTAAAAAGCATAATAAGAGAAGATACTCGCCTTGTATCAATAGTGGGTGTCGATAGTGAACTTGGTATAAAGCAAAACATTGAAGAAATAGGTCTTCTTTTAAAACAATATCCTAACATTTTATTTCATGTTGATGCAACTCAGTTAATTGGTAAATCATATTTTAACTTTGAAAATGTAGATTTAGTTAGTTTTTCTGCTCATAAATTCTTTGGAATTAAAGGAATTGGTTGCTTAATTAAAAAGCGTAACATTAAATTAATACCCCAGATAGATGGTGGTGCATCAACTACTAAATATAGAAGTGGAACTCCTGCTTTAGAGCTAATAGTATCCCTTGAAAAGGCTTTAGAACTTGCTTATAAAGATTTTGATAAAAAATTAAAATATATAAATGAATTAAATAAGGATATAAAGAAGTTTTTAAAAATTTATCCTACTATAATGATTAATAATACAAGTAAAAGTATTGATCAAATAATTAACTTTAGTGTCAAAAATTCTAAAGAGTTAGTTGATCTATTAACTAAAGAAGGCATATGCCTATCAACTAAAAGTGCTTGTAGTACGCAAGAAGCTCTATCAAAATCAGTTATGTGTTTATATAATGATGAAAATAGAGCTAATGAAAGTATTAGGGTGAGTATATCTTATGTTACTTCAAAAGAAGATATAGAAAAATTTAAAGAAGCATTTATTAAATGTTATGAGGTGATTAATTAATGAAAATACTTAAATTTGGGGCTGTTTGGTGTCCTGCATGCTTAGTTATGAAACCAGTATGGAAAGAAATAAATAACTTATACCCCAAACTTGATATTACAGAATATGATTATGATATGGATGAGGATTATGTAGTAAAGTATAATGTTGGGGACAAACTTCCTGTTATAATAAAAATTGATGATAATGGATGTGAAATAGCTAGACTAATAGGTGAAAAGAAAAAAGAAGAAATAATTGGATTTATAGGAGAGTAATTTTATGAAGAAGTTAAAAAAAATATTGTTTACATTTGCATTTTTAATTATTTCTATTTTTTTATTTAGTAGTAGGGTAAGTGCAAAAAAAGTTAATGTTTATATGTTTTATGGAAAAACATGCCCTCACTGTGAAGAAGCATTAAAGTATTTAAATAGTGTTAAAGATAAATATGATTTAGATATACATAAATATGAAGTATGGTATGACGAAGATAATCAAAAGCTTATGAAAAAGATGGGTAATTTTTTAGATACTAATGTAACAGGTGTACCATTTGCAATAATTGATAATACACCTATTATAGGATATCAGAAAGGAAATACGGATGAAACTTATAGGTATCATATAAAATTAGCAGCTAAAGATGATTTTGTAGATAAAGTTGGAGTAGAACTTGGTGTTGTAGATAAGTTGGAACTAAAGAAGACAACAACTACTATAAATAAAAAAAGTAAAAATATAAATGTTAGTTTGCCTGTTATTGGTAAAGTTAATATAAAGAAAATGTCTCTTGGACTTGCATCTATCGTTTTAGGATTAGTAGATGGCTTTAATCCTTGTGCAATGTGGATATTACTATTTTTAATTAGTACTTTAATAGGTATGAAAGATAAAAAAAGACTATGGATACTTGGTATAACATTTTTACTTACATCATCATTAGTTTATCTTATGTTTATGTTATCATGGCTACAATTTGCTAAAATGATTTCAGGAGTTATGATAGTTAGAACTATAATTGCATTAGTTGCTGTAGTAGGGGGCTGTCTAAACCTTAAAAGCTATGCAGATTCTTTAGGTAGTGATGATGGATGTAATGTTGTTGATGCTAAAAAAAGAAAAAAGTTCTTTGCTAAAATTAAAAAGTTTACTCATGAAAAAAGCTTTGTTTTAGCTCTTTTAGGTGTAATTGCTCTTGCTGCATCAGTAAACTTAGTTGAACTTGCTTGCTCTGCTGGTATACCTGTTATATTTACAGAACTTTTAGCTATAAATAATATTAGTTCATTTGCTAGAATATTATATATATTAATTTATATTTTATTTTTTATGTTAGATGATTTAATAATATTTATTGTAGCAGTTAAAACATTTGAACTTGGTGGTATATCTACTAAATATAGTAAATATTCTCATTTAATAGGTGGTATATTGATGCTTATTATTGGTATACTTCTTATCGTTAAACCAGAATGGTTAATGTTTAATTTTTAGAGCTTTAAATGGCTCTTTTTAAGTATTAGAAGGTGATAATTATATGATTTTAAACGTAAGTGGCAGAACAGATATAGTAGCTTTTTATACTAATTGGTTTATGAACAGATATAAAGAAGGATATGTTTATGTTAGAAATCCGTTTAATTTAAAATTAGTTAATAAAATTTCATTCGAAGATGTTGATCTTATTATGTTCTGTACAAAAAATCCAATACCAATTATAGACAGATTAAAAGAGATAGATAAACCAATATTATTTCATATTACACTAACACCATATAAAAAAGATATTGAACCAAACGTTCCACCTAAAGGAAAAATTATAGAAGCTATTAAGAAAATATCTAATATAATAGGTAAAGAAAATGTTTATGTTAGATATGATCCTATATTTATTAGTGATACATATGATATTAATTACCATATTAGTTCATTTGATAGGCTATGCACTTTATTAAATGGTTATGTAAATAAAATAATAGTATCATTTATAGATGATTATAAAAACGTTAGAAAAAATAATTATATCCTTAAAATTAAACCATTTAATGGTGAAGATTATAAATTAATAGGAACAAATTTTTATTCAAGTGCAAAGAAAAATGGTATGACAGTTCAAACTTGTTTTGAAGATATAAATTTAACAGAATATGGATTTATAAAGGGTGAGTGTCTTTCTCATGAACTTGCTTTTAAATTAACTGGTAAATCATATGATAATTGGACTGCTAGAAAAGAAAAAAAGTGTAATTGTGTAAAAATGGTAGATATTGGATCATATAATACTTGTAAGCATTTTTGTAAGTATTGCTATGCTAATTATGATGAAGAAAAAGTATGTAAAAATTATAAAATGCATGATGATTTATCACCTTTATTAATTGGACATGTAGCTTCTGATGATATTATTAAAGAAAGGAAAAAATAAGTATGATATTTATTATAATTATATTTTTATTTATGATGTCTATATATTTTTATTATGAAAATACTACTTTAAAGATTACTAATTATAAAGTGATTAATAAAAGTGTGCCAAAAGATTTTAATAATTATAAAATAATTCAGGTATCAGATTTTCATAATGCTAAAAGTAAAAGATTAGTTAATAAAATAGTAGAAGAAATAAGTAGGCAAAAGCCTAACGTTATTGCTATTACAGGAGATTTAATACATAATGATAATAATACGTATGCCATAGAATTTATTAAGAAAATAAATAAAATAGCAGATATATACTATGTACCTGGTAATCATGAAGCTATTTTAAAAGATTATAAGGGATTTATTAAGTTATTAAAAAATAATAACGTTAATGTATTAGATAATAAGAAAAAAGTGCTTAAGATAAATAAATCAGAGATTAATTTACTTGGAATAGTAGATCCAAAAATAATTGATATAGAAAGCGATGATATTAAAGGAGTTGCTAAAAATAGCTTGGATAAATTAAAATATAATAAAAATAATTATAGTATTTTATTATCACATAGACCATGCTTATTTGATGTTTATAAAGAAAAAAAGTTAGATTTAGTATTAACAGGACATGCACATGGTGGGCAAATAAGACTTCCTCTTATAGGAGGATTATATGCTCCTAATCAAGGTATATTACCAAAATATACATCAGGTATAATAAATGCTAGTAATACCAATATGATAGTAAGTAGAGGTATTGGAAATAGTACATTTCCATTTAGAGTTAATAATAAACCAGAACTAGTTATAATTACACTAAAAAACAAAGTGAAAAAATGATAGATTATAAAAAAATACTAATAAAAACGCAGATTAAATTCATACAACACATCTTGGCGTTTTAAGAATTAAAAAGAATCTAAAAATACTAAATAATAATTGATTCATATGGTTATGCAATTATAACAGCACATATTGTGGTATAATTTTAATTAGAGGTGAAGAAAATGGGAACTTTATACGTAGTTGCAACTCCAATAGGTAATTTAAGTGATTTTTCTAAAAGAGCTATTGATACACTAAAAGATTGTGATTTGATTTTAGCTGAAGATACAAGACAAACAATAAAGCTACTTAATCATTTTGACATAAAAAATAAAATGATTTCATATCATAAGTATAATGAAAAAAGTAAATCTGATGAAATAATAAATGAATTAAAAAACGGTAAAAACATTTCATTAGTATCTGATGCTGGAACTCCATGTATATCAGATCCAGGTTATATATTAATAAAAAAAGCTAGGGAAAATAATATAGAAGTTATAGGTATTCCAGGCTGTAGTGCAATAATAGATGCTTTATCAATTAGTGGACTTGATACTTCAAGCTTTACGTTTTATGGCTTTGTTCCAACAGATAATAAATCAAAAGATGAATTATTTAATGAAATTAAACATTCAAATGTAAAAGTAAAAGTTCTTTATGAATCACCAAAAAGATTAATAAAGTTATTAGAAAATATAAAAAATGTTTTTCCAGATTCTTTAGTATGTGTATGCTCTGAATTAACAAAGATTCATGAAAGAAGTATCTATGGAAAAATAGAGGAAGTATATGAAAAAACAAGTAATACTAAAGGTGATTTAAAGGGTGAATATGTTGTTTTATTAAGTAATAAATATGAAGAAAAAAAGCAAGCAGATGAAATTTGCTTAGAATCTAAACTACTTGATTTAATAATTAAGGATTGCTGCACATTAAAAGATGCTGTAAATAAATTAAATAGTAATAATAAAGAAATAAGTAAAAAAGATATATATAATGCTAGTTTGAATCTGAAGAAATTGCTAAAATAAAATTATGATAAGTGTCAAGTTATAGTTAAATTCATATATTATAGTATGAAGCGATATATTATATTTTTATTTATAATACAACTATTTATAGCAATAACATCTATAATTTTATATTTAGATAAATCCCTTATAAAACTTATTTTTTCTTTTGTTTTACTACTTATAATATACGTTCCAACGTTTATAGAATATTTTCTAAAAACTAATATAAACGAAAAAATTCACTATTTAGTTTCTTTAATAAGTTTAATATTATTTATAATTTTAATTGAATTTTAATTAATTTAGTATATAATTATAGTATAGTAGGTGATGATATGAAAAATAATTATAATGATATAATAGATATATTAATGACTTTATTAAATGATGAAGAAATAGCATCTTCTATAGTTGTATCAGGTACTATAGTACCCTTTTTAGTTACTAAAAAAGAACCAGATGAATACATTAGGGATTTTAGTATATTAGTAAAGAAGAAAAATATAGACTCTATAAGAAAAAAAGTTAAGAATTTATCTAAAGAATATACATTTGATATAGTAAGTGATTCGAAAACTTACATGGTAGGAGAGTGTGGTTTTAAAATAAAATATAATGATACAAATGTAAGATTTGAACCATATTCATTTTTATCAAACAACTTTAAAGTTAGTAGTTATGTATTAAGTGAAGATGAAAAAGAAATTATAACAAAGACAAATACTTTATATAATGTTACTAAAAATTGCATAATAAGATATACCACTTTTTCTGATGATAAAAAAATAAGAATAATTAGTCCAGAGTATCAACTTTCTAAGATAGAACTTATGAATAAAAAAGCATTTGGTCCAAGCACAAAAGTAATTGAAATGTTAAATAGATTATCAGATGAGAGTATTTTAAAAATAGTAAGAGAAAAAATGGAAAATGAAAATGTTGATATTAAAAGGCAAGCTGCAAAAAAAGATAATCAGATGCTATTTATAATACTAGGTGCTGTTTTAGTTGTATTAGCGATGATAGTATTTCTTATAATAAAATAATGATCCCAGTGTATGGGATTTTTTTCTTTTATAAAAAACTTTACAAACAAATGTATGAATGATATTATAAAGATGTTATATTAATAGTTAGGAGATGATTTAAATGGAAAGGTTAATATTTCATGTTGATGTTAATAATGCATTTTTATCATGGGCAGCTATTGATATGTTAAAGGGTGGAAGTATACTTGATATAAGAAATATACCAGCAGTTGTTGCAGGAGATGAAAAAGAAAGAAGAGGGGTTGTAGTAGCTAAAAGTTATCCAGCTAAAAAGGCTGGAATAAAATCAGGTGAACCTTTATATCAGGCAAGAAGAAAGGTAGATAAATTATACGTTGTTAAAACAAATAAAACAAATTATTATAAGTATTCCAATGCATTTTATAAAATACTATGCAAATATTCTCCTGTAGTTGAAAGGTATTCTATAGATGAGTGCTTTATGGATATGACAGGTACTACTAAAATCTTTGGAGATCCAGTAGCTCTTGCTTATAAAATAAAAGATGAAATATATAATACACTTGGATTTACAGTTAATGTAGGAATTGCTAATTCTAAAGTATGTGCAAAAATGGCAAGTGATTTTGAAAAACCAAATAAGGTTCATACTCTATTTGATAATGAAATAAAAGAAAAAATGTGGTCTTTAATGGTAGATGATTTATTTATGGTTGGTAAAAAATCTAGTAAAAGACTCCATGAACTTGGTATTAATACAATAAAAGATTTAGCTAATTCTGATATAAATATGTTAACCAGGCACTTTAAATTAGCTGGTAAGATGATGTATGAATATGCTAATGGAATAGATAATTCAAGGGTAGAAAAGCCTATACCTAAAAATCAAGGAATAAGTCATTCAACAACACTTCCTAGAGATGCTGAAGACTTAGCAACTATTAAAAAAGTACTAAAAAAATTATCTAACATGGTAGGGATAAGACTAAGAGGAGAAGGAAAATATGCTACTGTAATAGCTCTTCAACTTAGAAACAGTAATTTTTTTAACTATCAACATCAAAAAAAATTAATTAATCCAATCTCATCAAATGAAGATATTTATATAAATGCTTGTGATCTACTTAAAGATACATGGAATGGAGATCCAATAAGATTAGTTGGATTAAGAGTGAGTGATTTTACTGATAAGCCATTTGAACAGATATCCTTGTTTGAAAAACCAGGCGTAATAGAAGAAAGATCAAAAGTACAGGATGTGGTGGACAAGATAAATAAAAAGTATGGTAATAATGCAATAATTAGTGCTTCTTTATTAAAAGAAAAAAAAGATTAGTTGATCTTTTTCGTTTGTATATTTTTTGCATCATCATCAATATAACCTATATAAGGTAAATTTCTATAATCTTGGTTAAAATCAAGTCCATATCCTATAACAAATTTATCTTCTATTTCAAATCCTACATACTCAGGTTTAAAGTTTATACTTCTTTTTATTGGTTTATCTAATACAGTACATACTCTTATACTTTTTGCACCCATATCCTTTAAATAATTAACAAGATAATTAATAGTTTTACCTGTATCTACAATGTCTTCAACTATTATTATATCTTTATCCATAATATTCTCTAAAAGATTAGCTTTCATTTTAACATCTTTAGATTCCATTCCATCATAGCTTGATACTTTTACAAAATCTATTTTGACATTTTTATTAATATATCTTGCTAAATCCGTCATAAAAAATATAGCACCTTTTAAAGTACAAACAAAGTTTATTTCTTTATCTTCATAATCTTTTTCTATTTTTTTAGATAACTCTTTAACTCTTTTTTGCAATTTTTCTTCACTTATTAACTCTTTTATTTTCATCATAACGCCTTTCTTACGTTAAAAGTATAACATATTTTATTATTTTGTATTGATTTTATTTAATATTTTTGTTAGAATACTACTAGCATTTAATTAATGCTTACATTTGGCGGAGTTGGTGAAGTGGTTAACACACTGGTTTGTGGCACCAGCATACAAGGGTTCGATTCCCTTACTCCGCCCCACGTTGAAGACCGACTTACGAATTTAACCATTCGTAAGTTTTTATTTTATATAAATAATTATCAAAAAAAGAAGAATTTGTATCTTCATTTAATTTTATTTAAATCTTTTAATTAGTTCTAACTTTTTAACATTTAAATTATTATTTTTTCCACTTCCTAAACTAATATCTGGTTTAATGTTTTTACCATGAAAGTCACTTCCACAACTTACTAAAAGATCATGCTTTTTAGCAACATCCACATAATAAGCCATTTCATCCGATGTATGACTTGAATGATAAGCTTCGATGCCAGATAATCCGTAGTGTTTCATATTTTCTATTAAAGATGAAAACTCAGTATTACTTACTTTAAGTGACTTAGGATGTGCTAAAACTGCAAAACCACCAGAACTAGTTATTAAATTTAAGCACTCTTCATAAGATGGTTTAATGATTAAACCGTTAATTTTTTTGTATGAAAACTCTAGATACTTATCAAAAGCTTCCTTAACACTATTTGCATATTTATATTTTACTAGCAGTTTTGCTATATCAACTCTGCCACACATGTTTTTATTAACAATTATATCCTTAATATCATCGTAGCTAAAACTAATGTTATAATCTCTTTTAACTTGTTCAATTGTTGATAAGAAAGTATTAAAACTATTATTTTTTATTTCGTATAATTTTTTATTTAAGTTTTCATTATTTATATCAATATCATAACCTAAAATATGCATTTTTCCATTATTAAACTTTGCGGATAATTCAATACCATCAACTATTTTTATTCCGGTTTTCTTAATTAATTTCTCATTTTTATTAACACTTTTAATACCATCTATTGTATTATGATCCGTGATAGATAAAATACCAATTTTTTTATCAATAGCTTCTCTAATTAATTCATCTGGTGTAAGCTCACCATCCGAGTAAATAGTATGAGTATGTAGATCTATTACTTTAGAGCTATCTTTATATGTTTTAATTACATTATTATAAAGCATTTTATCTAAAGTATTCATCATATTATCATATTCTTTATCTTCCATATCACATTGTATTTCATAGGCATTTTTTTTCATTATATCATCTCCTAATATTACTTTTTTCGATAAAAATAGTTAATTAGATTTATTAGATATATTTTTTCATCTACTTGTATTATATTATTTTTGCCGATATAATTAAAATACATATTTTTTATACGTATTATAACTGGAAGTTATTATGAATGATTAACCTTTTATTTTCCAGTCCATCTTTATATCATCTAGCAATTTTTTCCTTTCTTCTGTCATTAAATAATTAGGATTACCCTTAAAAGCTTTTCTTTGACAACAAATCCACATACCTAGTTTAATTCCATTTTCAGTAATATAATTAGATGGAATATTTAAATTTCCATTATCATTATAATATTTCTTAGCAAGATTATATTTTTCCATCCATTTATAATTATAAGGATCCCATATCATTTTAATAGAGTTTAATTTATCTATTTTATCCTTATCTAATTCTTTATAATTTTTATACTTAAAATACTTTTGTCTTTGTCTTGAAATCCAATCACCTAAATGAATATCATCATTGGTAACATAATTAGCACTAATTAATATATTGCCATGTTTATTGAAATATTGTTTTGCAACATTAAACATTTTCTCCCATCTATCATCAAATGTATACCATTTAATACCATACTTATTAAAAAAATTTACCTTTTCTTTACTAAGTAATCCTTTTTTGTATTTTCTTTTAGCTTCTGCTAACCATTTTCCTAATCTTAAATTGTTTTTAGTAACATAATCTCTTTTAATATCTATGTTACCATGCAGTTTATAATATTTTTTTATCTCTTCCTGATATTTATTATTTTTAATAATATTCTCCTTTTTTATATCTCTTAAAAAATAGTTAATATCTAAATCCTCTAATAATTTAGCTTTTTTAGAACTTAGTTTTCCACTAAAATTTAATTTTTTTTGTTTATATAGCCATGAACCAATTGAGAAGCCCTCTTCACTAACGCTTTTATACATTATTTTTTTATGTGTTTCACAGTATTTCTTAGCAATTTCATAATTTTTTTGCCAGGCCGCCTCATATACATCCAAGATAATTCCTATTTTTTCTAATTTTTCTTGTTGTAATTTTGTTAATGTTCCATTTTTATAATCATATCTTTGTTTATAAATCCATGCTTTCATTTTGCCATCTAACTTTAAAAAAGATTTATCACTTGATATACATCCATACTTTTTATAATGCCTAAAAGCTATTTCATATGGTCTATCAAATGTTCTTGCAACATAATTTTTGTATGTTTCTATTATTTCTTTTTTATCTCTTAAAATATCACAAGTATAATTAATATCTAATATTTTAAATAATTTATTAATAGATTTTTCTAAATCTTTATCCTTACAACTATCTGTTATTATAACATTATTACAATTATGGATATTTGGTAATGGTTTTTCCCTTATTCTAATAATTCTTATTCCATTTTTATGACATGCTTCATTTTTTTTACCATCACTTATTAATTTATCCATATGAAAAATACCATCATATTCAATAGCAGTTTTAATTTCAGGTATATAAATATCTAACTCGTAGCCAATAAATTCAAACTGTGTCATTTTAACAGTACTTTTAAAGAATTTTTTCATGTAATAATAAATAGCTTTCTCTTGAAAAGAAGCATTAGATGATATCTTAGATGCATCCCATATCATTCCTATATTATTTAATTTTTTTATTCTTTCCTTAATAACTTTAGTTAACTTTGTCTCCTGATTAAGTACATTTTTATATATCCTTCTTTGTCTTGAAATCCACATACCAAGATTTACGTTATCACTTGTTACATAGTTGCATGGAATATTTAATATGCCATGTATTTTATAATATTGTTTTGCATATTTGTACATTTTATCAAAGTTAGTTTTTTTAACATTCCATACCATTCCTATATCATCTAGTAATTTTATTTTTCTTTTACTTATTTTACCTCTAAGACCTTTTTTAGCAGCTCTTTGTGCAAAAAGCCAAGTTCTAAGTTTTCCTGTTGGTGGCATTAAATGGTTGTTTTTCTTATAATAGTCTTTAGCAATTGTATACCAGTTATTCCAAATTTCATCAGGAGATTTATATAGATTCCACTTCATACCAATATCTTCAAAAAGTTTTATTTTTTTATCACTTAGTTTACCTTTTCTATACAAGCTTCTTTGTGTATCTAGAAAAATTGCAAGATTATAATTAGCTGAATTTTTTTTATTTTTTGATATATGTATTGTATTATTTTTTTTATAATACTCTAAAGCTTCATTATACATTCTATTAAAATAATATATATTTCTATTATAATTAAAATCAAAATTTATCTGATTTAATTTTTCTAATCTTTCTTTAGAAAGTTTATTTTTCTTATATAATTTTTTTTGTCTACATATCCACTTTCTAATTTTTTCATCTTTAATATTCTCATCATCTAATTTAATATGTCCACATGTGTCATAGATTTTTTTAAGGTAGCTATAATTTTCCTGCCAAATAGCATCATTTTTATTTTCAAGTATATTTAATTTCATTAATTTTTCTTTTCTCTCTTGTAATAATGTACCACTTTTAAACATACGTCTTTGGTTTGATAACCACGATCCTAGTTTTAATCCATCACCTGCTATGTAATTACAATTAGGAATCTTATTGTATTTTTTAATATATTTTATTAATTCTTTATAGTATATGTTCCATTTATCATCAATTAACTTTTTAGGATTCCAAACCATTTTTGCTTCATTAAACATATTTATTTTTTTCTTAGAAAGTTTATTACTTTTATATAGCATTCTTTGTTTATTAACCCATGCACCTAAACTCAAATTATCATCTGTTATAAAATCTTGAGGAACCCTTGTATCACCATACATTTCTTTATATTTTATAAGTGCTAAATACATTTTATTAAAATTATATTTTTTACAATCCCATACCATATTAATATCATTTAATTTATTTATTTTATCCGTAGTAAAATATGAATTATCATTTTTATTATAATTTTGTCTTTGTGTTTGAATCCACCTACCTAATTTTATATCATTTACAATATAATCATGTGGAATCAATAAATTGCCATGTTTTTTATAATATTCTTTAGCAAGCATGTATTTTTCATTCCATATTTTATCTAATACTTTTTTATCCATAAAAACTCCTTAATAGTTATATAGAATATATTAATTTTAATTAAAAAGCTACTATAAATAAATATATTTTGTTATAATTTTATAGATGATTAATTTTTAAATCTAATATTCATAAAATAAATAATAATGTAGAAAAGATACGTGTTGGTAAAAATACACTTTTTTTAGATATGAATGAATATGAAAAATAAAAAAGAACTTATATAATATATATAAGCCATGTCAGATAGTTATAAAGTAATGTTATGCACATGAAAAGTTTCTAAAGTAGAGCTTTTAAAATTAATACTGTGGAAAACTTAAGACAAAATAGATTATTAGATAGTTTATTTTAACTTAATATATCTAAAGGGTATTTTGTTGATATATTTAGTATAAGATGTTTTTGTAAGTATAAACATGTATCTATTATTGGTACAAATAAAAAGAATAATTATGTTGTAAAATACTTAAAGTATTTATAAAATGTATTGAAAATATCATGCTAAATGGTGTACAATATGCAAAAGAAGTTATTAAAGAAGGTGCGTTTTATGAAAAAAAAGGTAGTTATTGGTATGAGTGGTGGTGTTGATTCATCTGTTGCAGCGATTATGCTTTTAAAACAAGGATATGATGTAATAGGTCTTTTTATGCGTAATTGGGATTCATTTGCGGATGGAGAACTTGATGGTGCCCCAACAACTAGTGAAGGAATCTGCCCTCAAGAAGTTGATTATAATGATGCTAAAAAAGTGTGTGATAAGTTAGGTATACCATTATACAGAAAGGACTTTATAAAAGAGTATTGGGATTATGTTTTTACTTACTTTTTAGATGAACTAAAAAAGGGAAGAACACCAAACCCTGATATCATGTGTAATAAATATATTAAATTTGATCAGTTTGCTAAAGAAGCAGAAAAATTAGGAGCTGATTTTATTGCAACAGGACATTATGCAAGAGTTAAAGATGGACAATTGATGCGTGCTATAGATGATAATAAAGATCAGTCATACTTTTTATCACAAGTATCTAAAGAGCAACTTAAAAACGTATTATTTCCAATTGGAGATATGATAAAGCCTGATGTTAGAAAAATAGCAGAAGAATATGATTTAGTAACTGCTAAGAAAAAGGATTCTACTGGTATATGTTTTATTGGTGAGAGAAACTTTTCTAACTTTTTAAAAAACTATTTACCAAATCAGCCTGGTGATATAGTTGATATTAAAACTAATAAGAAAATTGGAGAACATATTGGACTTATGCATTACACAATAGGTCAAAGAAGAGGTCTTGATATTGGTGGTACAAAGAACAGAATGTTTGTAGTTGGTAAAGATTTAAATAAAAATATTTTATATATTGAGTCAGGTAATGATGAATACTTAATTACTGATTCTTGCGTAGTTGATCAAATAAACTGGACTTATGATGAGAAAGTAGAAAAATGTACAGCTAAATTTAGATATAGACAAAAAGATGTTAATGTAGAGCTAGAGTGGTTAAATGATGATGAAATTTTAGTTAAATATCTAGGCGGAGTTAAAGCAGTTACTCCAGGACAAGCATGTGTATTTTATAAAGATGATATATGCTTAGGAGGAGGAATAATTAAAGAAGTTAGAAAAAACGGAAAAAAATTATGGTATTTATAAAAAATAATATGTAGAGGTTTATATGGCAAGTTCAATGATACATATGGCAGTAGCAAAAGAATTAAATGATAAATTAAAAAGAGATAGTAAGAGTATATTAATAGGTAGTATAGCTCCAGATATAGCAAAATTAATAGGAGAAAATAAAGTTAGATCTCATTTTGAAGATAGAGATGATGATATTCCTAACTTAAATAAATTTTTATCTAAATATAAAGATAAATTAGATGATGACTTTGTTTTGGGTTATTATATACATTTATATACTGATTATTTATGGTTTAAATACTTTGTTCCTGATTTTTGTGTTAATGGTATAATATATAAATTAGATGGTACTAAAGAATTGGTAAGTGAGGATAAAAAAATGGAATATTTTTATAATGATTATACTAATTTAAACGTAAAATTAATTGATGAATATAACTTAGATTTAAGCATATTTTATGAAGATATATCAAAATTTAATGATATTATAAAAGAAATACCAATGGATAAAATAGATATAATAGTTAATAAAGCTGGTATAATAATTGAAAATTCTAAAGAAAGTAAACCTTATGTATTTGATACTAAAATAATAAATAAATTTATTTTGACAAGTGTTAAATACATATTATCTAATTTAAGAGATATTAATTATATAAAATAACAAAAACTCTAATTGCTAGAGTTTTTTTCTTGTATTACCTTTTTATTATTAATTAATCTTTCATTATTAGGTTCCATTTTAGTAGCTTTATTTATCCACTTTAATGAACTTTCTATATTACCCAGATAAAATTCACTAATTGATAGTAAATCATAAATAGTATAATTCCAACTAAAAGGTTCATTTATATAAGTCTTAGTATGATTTTTTATTTCAAGTGCTAAAAGACAATATTTTTTAACATCTTCAAAATTATTTAATTCATATTCTAACATAGCTCTTTCAACATAAGGGTCTCTTAAATATGGTGCTTCATTAATAGCTTTATCAAGCCACATTTTAGCTTCATCGTATCTTTTTAAATGTTTATAACATCTTGCAATAAATCGCATAGATGCACATCTTTCATCCTTCCAAGTTGCACTTTTTAAATTTAAATGTTTAATTAACATATCAATAGCTTCATTATATTTTCCATGAAACATATATTCTCTTCCAAGATAATGCATATTTCTATCATTGTCTGGATTTTCTTTAACAGATAATTCTAAAAGAGGTAAGTAATTACTTCTTGATTTTGTGCTGTCTGGATAATGATCTACAACTATTTCCTCAGTAGTTTTAAAAATTTCTTTTTCCCCAGAAAACTCTAATACTTCATGAACTGGATATATCCATTTGAAACCATTTCTAGCATGAATTTTTTCATAATAGAAACTAACTAAAGGCTTTCCATTATCATCATGACTCCAATTATAAATATATCTTAGATGATTTGTATTATCATCCCAAATTTCTTCTAACTTTTTTCTCCATCCCTTACTTATTACTTCATCAATATCAATACAAACACATATATCACAATCTTCTGGCACTAACTTTAAAGACTCATTTCTAGCTACATCAAATCTCCATGGTTTTATCTCTTTAACTGATACATTAACACCTAAATCTTTTAACATACTAATAGTTTTATCAGTAGAACCCGTATCTAAAACATATACAGAATCTGCTTCTTTAACAGATTCATACCATCTTTTAACAAATTTCTCTTCATTTTTAGAAATAGCATATACACATATTTTCTTTTTATTCATAATACCTTCCTTATCTACCTAAATATTCTATTAATATAGTAATAGGTGCATTAGTAAAATATGAATTTGATTTTATATTTGTAATATCTGGAGTATTTAAATATATAGTTCTTTTAGAAAGATTAATAAGTTCATATAAATCACTTGTACTATTTACTGCAATTATACCTTGACCTAGTATTTGTGTAGTCTCTTCTTTTTTTATTAAACAGCTACTTCCAATATAAATGTCATCTGTATTAGCCTTTCTAAACCCTATTGATACAAAATCAATATTAGGGTCATATGAACTGTTAAAATAAGGCACAGTAACATATGTTGTAAATGTAACTTTATAATGACCAATCTTATTAAATTTAATTACATTATCATTTTCTAAAGTAATTATGTTATCAGTATCTAATTCTTTTCTTTGGATGGGTAGTCTTTCATCTTCAAATATTTCATATCCATCTATAGGAAAATTAGTATTAAAACTAACTAAATATGCAGCTCCTATCTTTTCGGGACCAGGTTCACCTCTGTCCCCTTTATCCCCTTTTATTTGACCAACGTTAGCCCAAGTGCCTTGATTATCAGACCATATGTATAAACTATCACCGACCATATAACCATCACCTACATTACCTGTTGGATGCTCTTTTATAAGATCATTTAAATTATTATATGTTCCAAGTATTCTAATTCCAAAACCACTAGGACCTGTTGGACCTATTTCTCCTCTCGGAATAACAAAACTTAATATATGATTATTTCCAACTTTTTTTTCATTTACTAAAGCTTCACACCCAGGATCTCCAGTTAAAGTTTCAGCAATTGTAATAGTATCAGCTTGTCCTCTTATACATTGTTGATAACAACATTTATATTTATTAATTTCTTTAATAGCATTACTAACTATATTGCTATTACAACATTCATTTTGTTTATTATTATCCATTTATATTCCTCCTTTATAATATTTTATTAATTATCTATAAAATTAGTAATTTTATATTCCCCAATATTCTATAGCAATTTTAACTAACAAATTAATATAGTAATAGTTAGTGTTTGTAATTTTAATCATAAAATTTAAAATATTGGTATTACCATTTTTTACTATTACCTTTTAACCTTTATCATAGTTAATATAACACCTACATTTTTATATAAAGTAATAAATTTAATGGAAAAAGTTTAAGTAGTTATATTCATTTAAAATTTGTCAAAATATTATTCATGTATTTTCTTAAGAAGTAAGTTAACTTCTGATATAGTTATAGTGCTAGTTTGTAAATCACTTATAATATTTGTATTAATTTCAAGATAGGTTTCTTCTTCAAATCTAAATAGAGTTGTTTTAGAAAAATAACTTTGACTACCACTGTTTTTTGGAAATTTAAAGTTCAGGTCTTTTATAGCTGCACCCTTATCTGTTAAAAGATATATTTCAGCACTATTATTATCATCTATACCAGTTACTAGTCCAGATATAGAAATTTCGTATATTCCAGGTATAACTTTTACTTTGCTTTCATCTATAATATTAAAAATTTCAGTATCACTTGGTATTCTCCAAACATTATCATATATCAATTTACCAGATGATGTTAGTTCATTAAAATCTGAGAAAAATATTTTCTCAGTAGAAGATGGGGTAGTAGGTCCTGGATTACCTCTTGGAATATAAAAACTTAAAATATGTACATTTCCATTTTTATTATCAATTATCTTGGCTTCCTCATCATAGTTAACGGTTTTAACATCACCAATTTCTATTGTTTCTGATGTATTATTAGAATTTATATATTTAAAGTTGCAACATTTAAATTTATCATGTTCTTGTAAAAAATCTTTTAATATATTTCCTTTATTGCAATTTTTAATATTATCATCTCCCTTCAACGTATTTTATGTATTTAAAAAAATATAAATAATTACTTTGTTTATATAAAAAATATTAGTTCAAAAAAACAAGATAAAAATATTATACGTGTTATAATGTATTATGATTTAAAATAATTAGATAGATTTGGTATAAAAACTATAATAAAGTAAAAATAACTTATATTGTTAAAAAATATGTTGAAGAAAGGAATTAGAATATGAATAGATGTAGTTGGTGTAATTTAAATAATCCTAAGTATGTTAAATATCATGATGAAGAATGGGGAGTTTTAAATTTAGATGATAACTATTTGTTTGAAATGCTTATTCTAGAAATGTTTCAAGCAGGTCTTTCCTGGGAATGCATTTTAAATAAAAGAGAAGACTTTAAAAAAGCGTATAATAACTTTGATTTTTATAAAGTAGCTTTGTATACAAAAGAAAAAATAAATGAACTTGTGAATAATAAGGCTATCATAAGAAATAAATTAAAAATAAAAGCTAGTATTAATAATGCTAAAATATTTATAAATATAAAAAGGGAATTTGGTTCATTTCATAATTATTTAAAAACATTTACTAATGATAATATAATATATGAGTTTGATAAAACTAGTTCAAAACTATCGGATGATATCTCTTATGATTTAAAAAAAAGAGGTATGAAGTTTATTGGAACAACAATTGTTTACTCTTATCTTCAAGCAATTGGTTTAATTAATTCGCATGAAAGAACTTGTTTTATGTATAGAAAAAAGGCTTCTTAGAAGCCCTTTTATTATGAGATTTTAACTATATTTAAATAAGCACTAGTATCAGATGAAGGTGATATGGTTGCTGCATTAGTAGATTCTATTGTAAGACCTATTTGATCATTAGCATTTAAATTATTAATTGTACCTCCTATAAAATCAGTATCAGTGTTTGCTGTAAGATTTTTACCAATTGTTGTATTACTAATAGTTGTTTCATTTTGCTCAACACTCAATGTTACATCTGTGTTGGCGCTTGCACTACCAGAAAAGTAATAATCTATTTTATAAGTACCATTAGTTGGTATTGTTAATTTGTTTTGTGTTTCTAAAGTTATTCCATTAGAAGGACCATTACTACCAAGTGGAACATCTTGTGATACATTGGCTTGTAAAGTTATAGGTGTTTGAGTTGTATCATATTTACGACCATAAGTATTAGTAGGAATCACAGCAGAAGGTCCGGCAGGTCCTGTAGGCCCAGTTTCACCCTGAGGCCCAGTATTACCAGTTAAACCTTGGATTCCTTGAGGCCCTGTAGGACCAGTAGGACCAGTAGGACCAGTTGGTCCAGTTGCACCATCTATGCCTTCAACACCTTGTGGCCCCAAAGGTCCAGTAGGCCCAGTTGGTCCAGTAGGCCCAGTAGGCCCAGTTGGTCCAGTAGGCCCAGTAGGACCAGTTGGTCCTCCGGCTGGCCCAGTTGGTCCAGTAGGCCCAGGTATATATCTTGGACAGCAACATTTTCTCTTTTTCATTTCATTTAATGCATTACTTAAAATAGTACCTTCATAACATTCATTATCCATGTTATTATCTCCTTTCAAAGTATAATATGCTTTTAAAGTTATTACATCTATTATATTTACTATAATTGGTGGTATGCTTAATTAAGTTTTAATGATATAATTTAAATAATTAATGAACTTTTGGTGGTGATAAAATGAATATAATTTTTATGAGACATGGAGAGGCTACTGATAATGTCAAAGAAATAATTTCAGATAAGGAAATTTATTGGTCTGTTTTAACTGATAGTGGAAGAAAAACTGTTTTAGAATCAATTGAAGCATTACCTAAAAAAATAGATAAGGTTTATGTTTCACCATTTCCAAGAACAATTGAAACTGCACACTTTGTTTTTGAAAATTATCCTAAGGCAGATTTTATAATAGAAAAAAGACTTCATGAAATAAATAACGGTAAATATTCTGGAGAAAAGAATAATGAAGACCTAGATGAAACAAGACAAAGGCAAATTGCTGGAGACTATTTTGTTAGATTTGGGCAGTACGGAGAAAATAAATATGATATAGAACTTAGACTGTGTGAGTTTTTGCTAGATGTATATAAAAATAACTTTAATGATAACACTGTAATGTTTGTATCTCATGGTTCAATTACTTCTTATATGAAAAGAATTTTAAAGATTAAAACGCCACATATTAAAACAGGGAAGATAGAAGAATTCATTGATGTTGATTTCACACCTCTTTTTAAGCATATAAAATTGTTAAAGACTGTTAAATCTAAAAAGATAAAGGAAAGAGCAGGACAAATTAAATCATTGAATGTGAATTCTAACCTAAAAGAAAACCTAATTAAGATGATAAAAAAGGATTTTAACAATATAGAATATTCAGATGATTATTTTTCTAATTTTATAGATGGACTTAGCACAAAAAATTTGATAATAAAAAAAGATGTAAAATTTGATGATGATGTTATTTTAGTTTGTTTTTATAATAATTTTGAAAATTTTGCTAAGAAATGGATAGAACATTATATAAGCATAGGTATTAAAAATTTTGTGTTAGTTAATAATAACTCAGATGATAACTCTTTAAACATTTTAAAAGCTTATGCTGAAAAAGTTAATATTTCATTTTGCAATATTAATGAAGAATATAATTGTTATAAAATGTGTGGATGGAAACAGCAAATTTTAGAATTTTATGGTGCACATCATAACTTTTTGATAGTTGATTCAGATGAATTATTTATATATAAAAATTATAAAAATATTAAGATAGACAACTTTTTAGGCGAAAATAAATTATCATTTGTAAAAGCACTTATGCTTGATGTTTATACAGATAAGAAAGTTTTTAGTGGAACTTTAGAAGACTTTAATTTTGTTGATAGAGGAACATATAAAATTTCTAACAATGTACCTTATATCGAGCGTTTTTACGGAGGACCAAGAGCTAGAATATTTGGGATAAATCCAAGTTTACAGAAAATTTCATACATTTCGTATACGGGTAAAGAAGTTTATGCAAACGATCATTTCTACTATCCATGGAGTATAAATAAAAAAGCAAAATTTTGCTCATATTTATTACATTATAAACTTTTGGGCTATGATAATAAAGCAATATTTTATAATAAAAATATTTCAATACCAATTAGTGACATTAAATTTGATTTTAGGTGAAAGTTTTAATGCTATAATCATAAAAAAGAAAGTAGGTTATCATGAAGAAGAAAAAAATTATATTTATAATAATAGGAATTTTACTAGCATTATTTATAGCACTAGTTACTTATTTTGTTATAAGAGATTTTAAAGAAGAAAAAAAGTTAAGAGAAGATATAATAGAGATTAACGATATGATAAACAGTGAAAAAAAAGATTTTAAAGTAATTAAAAAAAGACTTAAGACTTATGTAACGACAGGTGATAATTTAAAATTAGAAAAATCTGTTAAAGAATACTACATAGATTCAGTTAATCTTATAGAAGAATTTGATAAAATATATGATGAGGAAAAATTAAGTAGTATACTTACAATATCAAACTTTGTTATGGATGGTAAAGATTTTGTTATCTCTAAAAATTATTTATCTAATGTAAATGATAATTTAGATAATTATAGTAAAAGAGTAAACAAGCAGCTATCTAACAAAAAGATAATGAGTTATTATAATAAATATAAGCTAGATTCTTATTATGAAGAATTATTTAATGATTTAATAAATAATTTTAGTTATTTTGGTACTGAAAGTAGTTTTGATAAAGAAATAGATTATATAAAAAACTTTGTTAAAAACATAGATAATGTTATTACATTCTTAATAGATAATAAAGATTACTGGAATATAGTTAATTATAATATTGAATTTAAAAATAATGAGAAACTAAAAGAATTTGAACTTTTGATAAGTAAGGTAACTATAGATGATAACACATCTAGTAAGAGTGATGATAAATTATAATATCATTTTATTGATATATACTAAAAAATATGGTATTATCTAGTTGTTTATTTTTTAAAGGAGGAAGACACATGAAAGATATTATATTAGATACATTTTTAGATACTTTAAAGTTAATTCCTTTTTTATTTATAACATTTTTAATTTTAGAATATATAGAACATAGATTTAGTAAGAAAAATAAAGATAAAATTTCAAAAGCTGGTAAATTTGGTCCTATTTTAGGAAGTATACTTGGTGCTTTTCCACAATGTGGTTTTTCTGTTATGGCAACTAATTTATACATGGCACGAATAATAACTATTGGAACACTTATATCTGTTTATTTATCAACTTCTGATGAAATGCTTCCTATATTAATTTCAGAAAGAGTAAGTTTAACTATTATACTTAAATTTATTGTAATAAAGGTAATAATAGGTATGATATGTGGTATTATTCTTGACCTTATCTTTAATAAAAAAAATAAAGTAAATGAAAATAAAATAGAAGAATTTTGCACAGAACATAACTGTAATTGTAACCACAATCATAGTATTTTAAAATCATCTATTAAACATACTCTTAATATAGTTTTATTTATCATTATAATTACATTTATATTAAATACTGGTTTTCATTTTCTAGGAGAAGAAAAAATAAGTAAATTATTCTTAAAAGATAATTTGTTTAGCCCATTTATATCAAGTTTAATAGGATTAATACCTAATTGTGGTGCAAGTGTTATATTAACTCAGTTATATTTAAATAAAGTTATTTCTTTTGGATCATCAATATCTGGATTACTTACTGGTAGTGGGGTTGCTTTACTTGTTTTATTTAAAGTAAATAAAGATAAAAAAGAAAACTTTAAAATTTTATTAATTTTATATTTAATAGGTGCTTTATCAGGTATGATAATAGAAGTTATTAGTATGTTATTTTAAATTTTTTTGGAAGTTTGTGATTGTTAACTTTAAATGCTTTCAAAATTAATAATTACTGTTTATCAAAGTATATATAAGTGCAAACAAATGCTAAACATTAGACTTTCTTATTTATTTAGAAAGTCTTTTTTGATATAATAAAATCAGGAGATGATATGATGAAAAAGCCATTAGTATTATGTATTTTAGATGGATGTGGAATAAGAGAAGAAGAAAGTGGTAATGCATTTAAAAATGCTTCTAAACCTACATTTGATTACTTGTTAAGTAAATATCCCAATAGCCTTCTTCAAGCAAGTGGAAAAATGGTTGGATTACCTGATGGTCAAATGGGTAATAGTGAAGTTGGACATATGAATATAGGAGCTGGAAGAATAGTATATCAACCGCTTGAAATAATTAATAAAGCTATAGAAGATAAGTCATTTTTTGAAAATAAAGAGATACTAAACGTAATAGAACATGTTAAAAAAAATAACTCTAAACTTCATATAATGGGTTTATTATCAAATGGAGGAGTACACTCACACATAAATCATTTAATGAGTTTAATTGATATGATAAAAAAAGAAAACGTTAAAAACGTGTGCTATCACTTATTTTTAGATGGAAGAGATGTACCTCCTAAAAGTGCTTATACATTTATAAAACAGTTAGAAGAAAAAATAAAAGAAACAGGTATTGGTAAAATAGTTACTATATCAGGTAGATATTATGCTATGGACAGAGATAATAATTATGATAGATTAGAAAAAGCTTATGATGCTATTTTATATGGTAAAGGTAAAAGATATAATAGTCCAAAAGAAGCTATAGAAGAAAGCTATAGTAATAATATAACAGATGAATTTGTTCTTCCTTGTATTATAGATGATGGTAAGTTAGAAGATAATGATGGAGTAATTACATTTAATTTTAGACCAGATAGGTTAAGGGAATTATTTACTGCTATAACAAATCCTAAAGAAAGCATGATGAAAGCTAAAGAGTTTAATAATTTAAAAGTCTTAACTATGATGCCTGTTGTAAATTGCGTTTTAGCACCACATGCATTTAATCATACTAATTTATCAGAAACAATGGGAAAATACTTATACGAAAATAATTTAACACAACTTAGAATAGCTGAAACAGAAAAATATGCACATGTTACTTATTTTTATGATGGTGGTGTAGAAGAAGAATTTAAAGGAATGAAAAAAATACTTATTTCTTCTCCTAAAGTAGCTACATATGATTTAAAACCTGAAATGAGTGCTAAAGAAATAACTGATAGATTATTAGAAGAGTTAGATAAAGACTATTATGATGTAGTAATTCTTAATTATGCTAATGGTGATATGGTGGGGCATACTGGTAATTATGATGCTGCCGTGTTAGCTGTTGAATTTTTAGATAAGTGTTTAAAAAGATTATATGATAAGGTAATGGAAAAAAATGGTATACTTATAGTAACAGCAGATCATGGTAATTGTGATATTATGTGGGATGATAATAAAAGACCTGTTACATCACATACTACTATGCCTGTTCCATTTATCATAACAAATGAAAATATTAAGTTAAAAAATGGTAAACTAGCAGATATAGCACCAACTATGTTAGAGTTACTTAACATAAAAGTGCCAGAAGAAATGACTGGAGAATCATTAATAGAAAAATAAATAATATAGAGGTTTTATATGCTTAATGTAGAAAGAAAAATAATACTTAATAGTGATTATATAAATAAAGATATTTATTTAGGAGAAAACGTAATTAGTGAAGGACTAATATCATTTATTAAAACTGGTAGTAATAATACTTGTTATATGGGTTTTATGGACTCTTTAGGAAATGAAGTTATAGAAGCTAAGTATACAGATGTATCATCATTTTTTAATGGTCTTGCATGGGTATATAATGATTATTTTGTACCTATACTTATAAATAAAAAGGGAGAAGAATTATTATATTCAAAGTGTGATTTATATGCATATAAAGCATTAGATAAACAAAGAGATAAGTATTTAAACGAACATAAATCTTTTGCTAAAAAGAATAAATATATACCAAAAAAAAGATATAAAACTTATGAAAAAAATGGACTATATGGATTAAAAGATGAAAATGGAAATACTGTTATACCAGCTAATTATGTGAATTTTGTATATAAAGATGATATATTAATAATAGATGATGTTCTTTATGATGTAAATTCTTTAAAAGTTAATTATTTGTTAAAAATATATGATTTAGATTATAGTATGCAAAAAGAATTTGATACTTATGATAAAATGGAAGAATATATTACTTTATTTAAAAGGGAATATGATAGTAAGGCTTGTTTGATTAATGAAGATATACTAAAGAAAATATTTGAATTACAAAATGAAAAGAAAGATAATATTAAAAAATTATTTATTGATGTTGATAAAAAATGTGGTAGACTGCTTAAAAGGTAGTCTGTTTTTTGATGCAAAATTTTGTAAAGTGTGATTTTTCCACAAGGTAAATATTGACATGGGGGGGGGTAATGCTATTATAAAAGTGTAAATTATCCACAATATGACATTGATATTGGACTGTGGGGATTATAAACAAGAGGTTATCCACTGGTTGGAGTTGATATGGAAAAACGTGAATTTATAAGCATGTAAAGGATAATTTACAAAAAAATAAAAAGAGAAGGAGAAAGAGTAAAAAAATGGGAGTATTTAAAAATGGTGTAGGTAGACCAAGTAATGAAACTATCAAAAAAAGAAATGTATTTAAAGGAATATGCATATTACTATTTATCGTTATAATAGGATTAGTAGTTTATATATTGAATGATAAAGAAAAAATTGATAATAATGCACTCAAAAAAATAGATGAGAGCAAAAACTTGGTATATGATGCTTCATATGATTATGATAAAACAAACTATAATATAGCTAATCATAAAAAGATTAATATTTATGAAAACAGTTTTAATTTGTTAGGAATGCAAGAGACCAACTCTACTAATTATTATGATGATTTAAAAGTTCCTTTTATTAACATTGATAATGATGCTGCAAAGGACGTTAATAAAAAAATAAAACTTTTATATGATAATTATATTAATCAAATTGAAAAGTACACAATTAAAGATATAAATAATGGGATTGACGAAGTTGGAATACCTAGATTTTATATAGATTATAAAACTTACATAAATGAAAATGTCTTATCAGTTATTGTTACACACGCATCTATTGGAACTACTGCAGTAAGTTTTAATTATACTTCATATAACTTTAGCTTGAAAGATGGAAAACTTTTATCGTTAAATGACATAGCTAAAGAACTTGGATATAATAATGATGATGTTAAAGAGCAATTGATAAATAAAGTTGAAAATTATCATAAAAGTGATGTGGAAATCAATCATGAAAAATCTATCTCATTTATAAACAAGGCGTTAGATTTTAGTCAAAAAGAGGGTAAAATAATATCCGATTACGAAGATAATAGTGATGATTCTTTAGCATTTTATGTTGATAATAATAATTTGAATTTAATAACTTATATCTATGTTGAGCAATCTGAATTAGGTAAAAGTCCATATATAGTTTCAATTAATAGGCAATAAATGGCCTATTTTTTTGTATTATTTTTATAACTTTACACATAATATAATGTGGATTAAAAAAATTAGCACTTATGCTTGACAAGTGCTAATAAAAGTGGTATATTATAATCAGAAAGGAAGATGAGATATATGAGTTTAATCCCAAGAAATTATTTTGGAGATATTTTTGATGACTTTATGCCTATGACAAAAGAGGAAAATATGAAGTGTGATATCTATGAAAAGGATGGTGATTACCATATTGAAATGGATGTTCCTGGATTCGATAAGAATGAAATAAAAATCGAAGCTAAGAAAGATTATTTGACAATTACTGCCGAAAAATCTGAAGAAAAAGATGATGAAAGTGATAATAAAAATTACATTCATCGTGAAAGAAGTTATGGTAAGTATCAAAGATCTTTTTACTTACATGATTTAGATTCTGATAAAGTTAATGCAGAATTTAATAATGGAGTATTAAATATTACAGTTCCTAAAAAAGAGGAAAAAGAAGACAAAAAGTACATCGAAATAAAATAATTAAAGTGGCTTAAAATAAGCCATTTTTTTGTTGATATTTATATTAGAATGTGTTAGTATATATCAAGTTGGTGATAAATTGTGAAAAAATATAAATTATATAGAAGTTGTAAGAAAAATGTATTATTAAAAAATATAGTTAATTTTAGAAGATTAAATAATTGGTTTAACGAGAAAATGGCGATTAGTGTGTTCTTTAGTTGTATCGGGATGCTATGTGTTAGATGCAAAGCTGATGAATTTGATAATAAGTTTGTTAATATTGCATATGGCATTGTTTTTATGACTGGTTATATGGAAATTATTTTTTTTATACTTGATGTATTTAACCTTTTACAAAGTGAAGAAAAAATAAATAACTTAGATAGATTATTAAATGAGAAAGATATTGATTTTGATTTTTATGGTGCTTTGTCAATAGAATATTATGATGATGATGATTATGTATTTATAAAAGACAAAGATGGTAAAAGAATAATTAGTTATAGTAATGATGATATTATTTATAGAGATATGGATAAGAGAATTGATATAACAGATGATGTTAAAAAAGCCTTGTTACCAAATAAGAAAAAACGTAAGAATAAATAAAAAAGGGTTTCTGAAAAAATCAGAAATCCTTTTTATTTACTAATACCATCAATTAAATAAATGAACTTTGTTGAACTTTTTGTGTTTGAACTATTTAAAGTATAAGAATTATATCTATCACTTAATTTTTTAAGATCTTTTAGTGTATTAATTTTACCTTTTAAATTATTATTAACGATATTAGATATTTTAAGTATACCATTATTATTAAATTCATTTAGTCCATTATAAAGACTATTTGCACCATCTAATAATTTGTTTGAACCATCAACTAAAGAATTTGTACCATTTTCAAGTGTTTCTGTACCAGATACTAGTGCTTTAGAACCAGCGTTTAATTTTGCAAGTCCTTTTGTTAAAGTACTTAAATTTTCTGATAGTACTTTTAAAGATTGAGTAGTTTGTTTCGTAGCTTCACTTTTAACTTTATTAGCAACATCATTTGAAACTTTATATGCAACCTCTTTAGCAGTTTCTTTTGATACGCTACTTGCAGTTTGTATAGCAGTTAGCTTAGCTGTCTCTTGCATTATAGTCATCATTTGTTTAGCATTAATTAGCTTAACTACTAGTGCATTTTTACATGTATCTTCATAAACAGCATCATAGTTATCACTTGCACAAATGTTTATTATATCTTCAGTTATACCTGTCTCGCTAGCTTCATTTAAACCAGCCATATATCTATTTTCAATCATTTTATAATTATCGCTAGACTTAATAGCGTTAATAGCACCTTGTCCAATTAATGCTTTCTTTTCATTTGATAAAGTAGCACCATCCTTAGCAGAATTTGCTATAGAATTTAAAGTTTCTTCATCTAAAGCATTAGTATTATCACTTTCTAATTCTTTTATTTTTTGATCAATTACACTTTTAATAGTATTAGTACCATTATAAGCATCATTAATTCCACTATTTAATTCTTTAGAACCACTACTTAATGCTTTAGCACCATTATTTAAATCCTTAGTACCATTATTTGCACTTTCTAAACCATTTTTAAGTTCATTTGAACCAGATACTATTTTTGCAGCTGCATCTTTTAAAGTATTAACTTTATTAAATATTTCATCAGTATTATTTAAATTATCTAAATCACTAGAATCTAATACTTTAGGAGTTATAGCTACATATACACTATTTAAACTAAATTTAGTTGTTTCATAACTAATTTTAATAGTATCTAAACCTTTTAATTCTTTAATATTTAAACTTTCATATAAACCAGGAGCACTAACTGCAGCAATTGCGTTATTAACTCCTGTAGAAATTACTTTACCATTAGTAACAGTTACATTCTTATTATTTTTAGTATTAATAGAAGTAGTAAGAGCTAAAGTAAATGGAGTATATATATTCTTTTTATTTACATAATGCTTATCATTATTAGTAAATTTATAAGTTATTTCAACATTTCCTTTTTTATTTAACATCTTTTTTGGTTTCATTTCTTTACCATTTAATTTATATGTAACACTTACTGTAACAGGTAGTGTTTCTTTAGATGTCCCACTATAATAAATATCTTTACTATTTTTAAGATTCCATGTAATTTGATTATTATTTAATGTAAATTTTTCTTTACCATTTAAATTTTTAATATTATCTAAATTTGTTAAAGTAGTAAGTTTGTCTTCATTTTTATCATTTATTAAATGCTCTGTAACAGTAATATTTTTGACATCTCCATTATTTTTAATTTTAGCATAAACTGTTTCATCTTTAGTTAATGCAAAAGTATTAACTGGAATGATTAAAGATAAGCTAGCTAATAACATTAATGCTTTAATTTTTTTATTATTTTTCATATTTTTTTCTCCTTCTTTAAAACCTTTTGTAGTTTTATAAATAAGTTTATCAAATATTATAAGTATTGATGGTAATACCATGATTACTACTATCATACTTATTATTGCACCTCTAGATATTAATGTACATAGTGATCCAATCATTTCTAGTTTTGAATATATTCCAACACCAAATGTTGCTGCAAAAAAGCACATACCAGAAACAAAGATTGAACTTACAGAACTATCTAAAGAAGCTTTTATAGCTTTAAATTTATCTTTAGTTTTTCTTTCTTCTAAATATTTTGTAGTCATTAATATAGCATAGTCAATTGTAGCTCCAAGTTGTATAGTACCTATTACTATTGATGCTATAAATGGAATAGAAGTATTTGTATAGTATGGAACTGACATATTAACAAATATAGCAAATTCTATTGCAGATATTAATAATACTGGTAAGCTATAAGATTTTAAAACAAATAGCATTATAATTACAATAATTATTATAGAAGCATAATTTACGTTTCTAAAATCAGTATCGCTTATTTCAACTAGGTCTTTCATTAAAGGACCTTCTCCAGCAACTATAGCATTTTTATCATACTTTTTAACAATATCATTAACTTTAGTTATTTGACTATTTAACTTATCTGTTGCAATATCATAAACAGAGTTAACTATAATCATCTTATACTTATCACTTTCTAACATACTAGTTATTTTACTATCCATAACATCAAGTGGTAAACCTATATCACTTATAGATGAGTATGAAAGAGCAAAGTCGATTCCTTTAATGTTTTTAAGTTCTCCTATCATATCATTTATTTCATCATTACTTAAGTTTTTATCAACAAGTATCATTTCTGGTGAAACTATTTTATAATCATTTTTTAATGATTTATTAGCAATAGAACTATCTAATGAGCTAGGTAATGTTCTATCTAGATTATAGTATACGTTAGTATTTTTTTGACCAATATAAGCTGGTATTAATAGTAATAAGAATATTACAAATATTAGTTTATAACGTTTTATTACAAATTCCTTTAACTTTTTAAATGATGGAATTATAACTTTATGAGTTGTCTTTTCTATTATATTATCAAATATAAGAAGTAGAGCAGGGAATACTGTTATAACACAAATAAGACCAAATAATACTCCTTTAGCCATTACTATACCTATATCTTTACCTAATGTTAAAGTCATAAAGCATAGTGCTAAGAAACCAGCTATTGTAGTTAAAGATGAACCAGTAACTGATGTAATTGTTTCATTAATAGCCTTTTTCATAGCTATATTTTTATCTTTATTAGTTTTTTTAGCATTTTCATATTTATGATATAAGAAAATAGAAAAGTCCGTTGTAACACCTAATTGTAGTACTGCACTAATAGCTTTAGTAATATAAGATATATTTCCTAAAAATACGTTAGTTCCCATATTAAATAGTATTGCTATTCCAATATTTAACAAAAGTAATATAGGTACCACATAAGAATCTAGTGATAACATTAATACAAGTAGACATAATATAACTGCAATTACTACGTATGATACTATTTCTTTATTTGATAAATCCATAGTATCTAGTACCATTGCACTCATACCAGCAACTTTGACATTATCTTTTGTAATTTTTCTTATCTCTTCAACGGCATTTAAAGTTGTCTCTTCAGATGTACCATCTTTAAATGTTATTAGAAGAAGGCTAGAATCTTTTTTTGCAAGTCTTTGTGTTACTTCGCTAGGAAGCATTTCTATTGGTATCGTAGTTCCAATAGCATCATAAAGGCTTGCTACCTCATTTACTCCTTTTACTTTTTTAATTTCTTCTTCGATTTTTAAAACGTCATTAGCATCCATATTATCTATTATAGATATAGAAAATGCTCCCATTTTAAAATCATCTGTTAATATATTTTGACCCTTAATGGTTTCAATATCATCTGGTAAGTAAACTAATATATCATAATTAATTTTTGTTTTTTTAATACCTATTAAAGTAGGCACTAAAAGAAGTAATGTAATTATAAGTATTAAAGTTTTATGCTTACAGATGAAATCTGTTAATTTATTCATAACATTTCCTCCCTTTTATATATTATGACCACAAGTCATTTAATATGATAGCACAAAATTGACTTCTGGTCAATATTCTTTAAAAAATAGTTGATTTTGTTTCTTTAAAGTGATAATATTAAATTAATTTAGGAAGTGAAAGAATGAAAAAAGATATAAAGTTAAGTAAAATAGAAGAAAAAAAAGAAGAGAAAAAGAAAAAACTTATGGAAGCTTCTTTTAAACTATTTACAAAAAAGGGTATTAAAAATACATCAGTTCAAGAAATAACTGATGATGCTGGAACCGCTAAAGGAACTTTTTATTTATATTTTAAAGATAAGTATGAACTTCAAGATCAACTTATTATAAGAAAAAGTAAACAGCTTTTTAACGATGCTGTAAAAAAACTTAATAAAGAAAAAATAACTAGTTTTGAAGATGGACTTATTTTTATAATTGATTATGTTATAAATGAATTAAATAAAAATAGACTTCTTTTAAAATTTATTAGTAAGAATTTATCATGGGGACTTTATAACGAGAAGGTTACTAAAATAGTTGATGATAATGCTTTAGGAGTTAGAGAACTATTTTTAAAAGCTGCAGAAGAAAATAGGATAAAGTTAGAAAATCCTAGTGTAACTTTATATATGATAATAGAACTTGTTAGTTCAACGTGTTTTAACTCTATAATGAATAAAGAACCTCTTTCTATAAATGAATATAAGCCATATTTATATAGTACAATAAGAAAAATGCTTAAATAATGTAAAAAAATGTAAAAAATATAAAAAAATATGTAAAAAAACTATATTATTTTTTAATGCGTGTTATAATTAATACGTAAAATTTATCTATTATTTATTAATGGAGGCGTATTATGCAACAAAATATTGAAAATACTTTTAATTTATTTGATACATTATCTATAAAATTATTTAATTATTTATATACATTTTCTATTGTAAAGGAAGCTGTTAAAGATAAGGAAAATAGTGGTGGTATAATAATTATAGGTTTAATTGTTATAATAGTTGGTTTAATAGGATTCATAATGACAAATAATAAAAACTAGTCATTATGATTTTTTTTGTCAAAAATTTGCAAAATCTTAATATTTATGATAGAATATATGCTCGAAGTAGTAAATATAAAACAAAAAGGGTGGTTTTATGAATATAAAGAAAAAAGTAAAGAAGAAAAACTAAAAGAATTACAAGAAATAAAAAGAAACTTAAAGACTCCAATTGTGGTAATGTTAAAAAAAGATAAAGAAACTATTAAAAAACATTACATTGAGGATGGATTTGATAATTATTTATTAAAAGAAAATTTAGATAATGAGTTTGATAGAATTATAAAAAAATATATATAAAGGAGATAAATGTCTATGGAAAATAACAATAATAACACAGTCCCACTTATGAAACCAACTTTCTTTTCGGATAGTGATCCTAATAATCCTAAATATGATCCACACAATAAGGGAATACCACTTATGAAACCAACATTTTTTTCTAAAAATGATCCAAATAACCCAAAATATGTTGATCTTGATAATAAAAAATGCAATATTAAATATAAGAATAATAAATCCTAGTGTAAACAAAACCTATTAAGATACTTAATTAGTATCTTTTTTTTGTTTTTGTATGCTATAATTAATACAGAATAAAGTAGAGGGTGATTATATGACAGAGATAGAAAAATTAGATGGTTATTTTCGTGCTGCAAATTATTTATCAGCATGTCAATTATATTTACTTAATAATCCATTATTAAAAAGACCATTAGTTAAAGAAGATATAAAAAAGAAGATAGTAGGTCACTGGGGAACAGTACCAGCACAAAACTTTGTATATACACATTTAAACAGAATAATTACTAAATATGATTTGAATATGATTTTACTATCAGGACCAGGTCATGGTGGTAATTTTATGATTTCAAATACATATCTAGAGGGAAGTTATAGTGAAAAGTATCCTAGTATTACTATGAATGAAGCAGGTTTAAAACATTTGTTTAAACAGTTTTCATTCCCAGGAGGAGTACCTTCTCATGTTGCTCCTGAAACTCCAGGCTCTATTCATGAAGGTGGTGAACTAGGCTATAGCCTATCTCATGCATTTGGAGCAGTTTTAGATAATCCATCTTTAATTGCAGCATGCATAGTTGGAGATGGTGAAGCTGAAACAGGACCACTTGCTACCAGCTGGCACGGAGTTAGATTCTTAAATAGAAAAACAGATGGAGTTGTACTTCCAATACTTAATTTAAATGGATATAAGATAAGTAATCCAACCGTATTTTCTAGAATGAGTAATAGCGAGTTAGCTTCATTTTTTTCGGCATGTGGATATAAACCTTATTTAGTAGAAGGTGATGAACCATTTATTATGCATGATATCATGTCAAAAACACTTGACTTAATACTAAAAGATATAAAAGAAATTAAAGAAAGTGGTGATTCACTTTTAAAATATCCTATGATTATTTTAAGAACACCAAAGGGTTGGACTGGACCTAAAGAAGTTGATGGAAATAAAATAGAAGGTTCATTTAGAGCACATCAAGTACCAATTAGTATGGAAAAAGAAGAGCATTTACCTCTTTTGGAAAAATGGCTTAGAAGTTATAAACCAGAAGAATTATTTAATAGTGATGGTTCATTAAAAGAAGAATACAGAGAATTTATACCAAAAGGAGAAAGAAGACTAGGTGCAAATCCTATTACTAATGGAGGGCTTTTAAGAAAAGAACTTATTATGCCTAATTTTTATGATTATGGAGTGTCTGTACCTTATCCTGGTAGTGTAAAAAAACAAGATATGTTAGTTTTATCTAGCTTTATTAGAGATATATTTAAATATAACGAAGCAAATAAAAACTTTAGAATGTTTTCGCCTGATGAAGCTAAATCTAATAGATTATATGATGTTTTTGATGAAACTAAGAGAAGCTGGCAAATGGAAATTAAAGAAAATGATGAAGACTTATCAAAAAATGGTAGAATAATGGATTCATTTTTATCTGAACATATGTGTGAAGGAATGTTAGAAGGTTATCTTTTAACAGGTAGACATGGATTTTTTGCAAGTTATGAAGCTTTTATTAGAATAATTGATTCAATGGCAGCTCAGCATGCAAAGTGGCTTAAGGTATGTAATGAGATACCATGGAGAGAGCCTATTTCTTCGCTTAACTTTATATTAACGTCAAATGTATGGCAACAAGATCATAATGGTTATACCCATCAAGATCCGGGTTTCTTAGATCATATTGCAAATAAAAAGGTAGATGTTGTAAGAATGTATTTGCCACCAGATTCAAACTGTTTATTATCATGTGCAGATCACTGTCTTAGAAGTAAAAATTATGTAAATGTCATAGTAGCATCAAAGCATCCATCTTATCAGTGGCTTAATATGGATCAAGCAATAAAACACTGTACTAAAGGTATTGGTGTATGGAACTTTGTTAGCAATTCTTTAAATCCAGATATTATAATGGCTTGTGCAGGTGATACACCAACTATTGAAGCTGTCGCTGCAACTAAAATATTAAAAGAATATTTACCAGATTTAAAGATAAGATTTATAAATGTAGTTGATTTAATGAAACTTGATTCTACATCTAAACACCCCCATGCATTAACTAATGAAGAGTATGATGAATTATTTACTAAAGATAAACCAATTATATTTGCATATCATGGCTATCCAACTTTGATACACGAATTAACATATTTTAGACATAATCATAATATACATGTTCATGGATACATGGAAGAAGGAACTATTACAACTCCATTTGATATGAGAGTTAAAAATAAGATAGATAGATTTAATCTTGTAATAGATGCAGTTAATAATTTAGATAATTGTATGATAAAAGATAAGATTATAAATGATATGAATAGTTATTTAGAAAAACATAATAATTATATTATAGAGTATGGTGAAGATTTAGAAGAAATTAGAAATTGGAAGTTTTAAGCATAAATGTTAATTTAAATTGACAAAATTCCAATTGTAGTTGCTAGACTAACTATTTAAAAAATGATATTAATAGAAAAAAAGGAGAAGTGTTATATGAAATTCGAAGAAAAGCTTATTATATTAAGAAAGCAAAAACTCTTATCACAAGAAGGACTTGCTGAAAAATTAGATGTAACAAGACAAACTGTATCTAAATGGGAACTTGGACAATCAAGACCTGACATAGATAAATTAACATTGATGAGTAAATTGTTTGATGTTAGTATTGATACTCTTACCAATGATGAAGTCTTTTTAGATGATAAAAATGAAGAGGTAAGAAAAGAAAAATCTAATAAAAAAACAAATGGTGGTAATAGAAAAATTTTACTATACATATTTATTCTTATATTTATAGCATCTCTTACAACTTTAACTTATAGAGTAGCTTACAGTATAAAAGAAAAGAAAGATGCTATAAAAGAAGAGGCTAGAAAAACAAAAGAAGATGCTTTGAAAAAACAAAAAGAAATAGAAGATAAAATACAAAAAGCAAATGATGAGTTTGAAGAAGAATCTAAAAAACATAAAGAAGAAATGAATAAAAATAGTTTTAATAATTCTTTTGAAACATTCGATGGAACTCAAGTTGGTACAGGAGTTTCACATGAAATAGATGAAGTAATGCAAAATAATAAAAAGAATAGTAACAAATTAATAGAAGTTGTGTTTGATGGAACTTCATATGGAACAGATGCAGAAAATATTAAAAATATAAAAAATAGTTTAAAAGATTTTAATGGATACAATCTTCAGTACTATGAAGTATCACTTGATTATGATGATAATGGTTATGTAAATAAGGTAACCATTGAGACAAAGTAAGGGGGAATTATTATGATAATAAATATATGTTTAATAGTAGTTATAATTATAACTGGTATAATACTTGCAAGTTATAATCATTTTGTAAGAACAAATAATAGGGTAAATCAAAGCGCATCAGCTATAGATGTATTGTTAAATCAAAGATTTGATTTATTACCAAATTTAATTGAATGTGTAAAAGGGTATTCTAAGCATGAAAGTGAAACGTTAGAAGAACTAGCAAAATTAAGATCTTCATATAACAAAGATGGTTTTAGTATTAATGAAACTGAAAAACTAGATAAAAAGTTTGGAAATATAATGGCTATAGCAGAAAGTTATCCAGATTTAAAAGCTAATCAAAATTTCTTGGATTTACAATCTAATCTAAAAGAAATAGAAAATAAATTAAATAATGCAAGAATGGATTATAATAATGCTGTTACTTCGTATAATAACTTAGTTGAAACTATTCCATCTAATATAGTTGCAAAAATGTTTAATTTTGAAAGAAAAGAATTATTTAAATTAGATGATAATAAAAGAGAAAATATTAAAGTTGATTTTTCACAATAGCAATATATGAATTTACAGCTCTTGTATTTTATTACTTTAATTGATTTGTTAACTTATATTCTACATGATATAATATATTTTAAAAGAATGGTAGGTGAATAATATTTTGAAAAAAATTTATATTATAACTGGTGCAAATGGTTTTTTAGGTAATAATATTATAAGAAGATTGAATCAAGACAATGATACTGAGATAAGAGCTTTTGTTTTAAAAGGCGATTCTATAAAATCACTGGAAAATCTAAACTGTAAAATATATTATGGAGATGTAACTAAAAAGGATACTTTATCATCAGTTTTTGAAAACACTGATGATAAAGAAGTATTTGTAATTCATTGCGCCGCAATTGTATATATAAAATCTAAATATAATGGTTTTGTATATGATGTTAATGTAAATGGTACAAAAAACATAGTAGATAAAGTTTTAGAGTCAAAAGCAAAACTCATTTATGTTAGTAGTGTTCATGCAATCCCTGAAAAACCAAATAAAGGTTTGATAAAGGAGATAACTGATTTTGATCCTAATAATGTTAAAGGCTTATATGCAAAAACAAAATCAGAAGCTGCAAAGTATGTTATGAAATTAGTAAAAACTAAAAACTTGAATGCTTGTATTATTCATCCCTCTGGAATTATTGGACCTAATGATTATGGTAATAGTCATTTAACTTGGTTAGTTAAGGAAGTGTTAAATGACAAGTTACTAGTTAGTGTAAGTGGAGGATATGATTTTGTTGATGTTAGAGATGTTGCAGATGGTATTATTAGTGCCTGTGAAAGAGGTATAAAAGGTGAGTGTTACATCTTATCTAATAAATATATAACAATTAAACAATTAACTGATTTAATATGCGATGTGCAAGAAAGAAAAAGAATTAAATTAGTATTGCCAATTTGGATTGCAAAATTAGTAGCTCCTTTATTTGAGATATATTATAATATAAAAAAACAGACTCCACTTTTTACAAGATATTCTTTATACACATTATCTTCTAATGCTAATTTTAGTAATAGGAAAGCTAAAAAAGAGTTGGGTTTTAAAAATAGAAATATAAAAAACACGATAAAAGATACTATTTGGTGGATAAAAAATAATCAAGGGAGGATATAATAAATTATGAAGAAAATAATTATAAGTATTTTAATATGTTACTTTATTATGTTTAGTTTAGTAGGTTGCACAAAAAATAAAAATAATTTTTCTATTGGGAAAGTATCTAATATTAAGATTTTAGAAAAGGGAGTATCATTATCCATTAAAGATAAAACATTAACAAATAAAGGGGTAACATTAATTTTAAAAAATGATAGTGATTATGAAATTCAGTATGGAGCCTCAGAAGAAATAGAAATTAAAAAGAATGGAAAGTGGCACAAAATAAATGTAGATACAATTTCTATTTTACCTATATTTATTTTAAAACCACAGGAACAAGAAGAAATTGTTGTTGAATGGGAATATGAATATGGCAAATTAACTCCAGGAAATTATAGAATTATAAAAAGTATTGGTATAGAAAAGAAAGATAAATCATACGAAACTTTTTATGTATCTGCTGAATTTATTATTAAATAGTAGATTATTATTAAAATTTTAATAAAGAACAGTTAATAAAACAAACTGTTCTTTTTGAATATAAAGTAATTTAAACCTATTGAGAACAAAGATTACTTTATATAAGAAGTTGGAATGGCTAAATTAGTGATAACCTATTTTGAATATAAATTTTAATTTTTATTTTTTTGCTTTAATTTCTAACTAAAGATATTTTTATTATGTATTCATTATTCATTTGAAGCAGACTTTCATAAATTATAATAGAATTAAAAAATAATTCAATATATTAAGTTAGGGGGATATATAATGAATAATTGTAATGATTATGAGAAGATAAGAAAAAAAATAGAAGAAGAGAGAAAAAAATATAAGTTTTGTTACATAAGAGGACCTAAAGGAGAAAAGGGAGAACGAGGAATTCAAGGACCAGCAAGTATAGAGGTTGGAATTACAGAAACAATAGACTCTTTTGAAAAAGCTAAAGTAGAAAATGTAGGAACACCCGTTGATGTTATTTTAAATTTTAAAATACCAAAAGGAGAGCAAGGACTTGATGGGAAAATTGGTCCTCAAGGAATTCAAGGACCTAAGGGTGATAAGGGTGATATAGGTCCACAGGGAATAAAAGGAGAAAAGGGTGATCCTGGTCCATCTACTATTCAAATTGGAAATGTAGAAACAATAGAACCAGCCGAAGAAGCAGATGTTGTAAATGTTGGAACACCTGTTGATGTGGTTTTAGATTTTAAAATACCAAAAGGAGAGAAAGGAGACAAAGGAGACATTGGACCAAGAGGACTTCCAGGAGAAATAGGCAGAACAGAGCACATAGCTATAGATGAAACAGAAACTTTAGAGCCAGGCGAAGCAGCACAAGTTATGGATACATTCGAAAATTGGGTTCATCATTTGTCTTTTTTAATTCCAAAAGGAGAAAAAGGAGAAACTGGAGAAAGAGGACCACAAGGTCCTGCAGGACCTGCTGGGACAGAATTTATATCTTCATATGGAATCAGATATTTAATGACTGACACACAAATTAACTTGCCTCAAGGTATTGATACAATAATTCCACTTCCTGAAAAAGGTACTGCATTTCTTACTGAATACCCTGATAATGATTCTATAAAAATAAAAGAAAATGGTGTATATTTAGTATCTTACTTATTAAGCGGCGCAACAAATGAAGAATGTTCATTAACTATGTCTGTTAGGACAAACAATTTATTAGTGCCAGCTACAAGTGTAACTAGTGAATTTAGTGCCCAAATGATTAATAGCATAAGTGGAACAACAATTTGTTCATTACAATCAAATGATCTTATTTCATTAAATGTTAAATCATCTAAAACTGTTGATATAAGCTTTAATGGTAGTACTAACGCAATGTTAAACGTTACAAAAATACATTAAGAATAGAAGACTCTATTCTTTTTAATTATTTAATATTTAAATTTTATCATATATTATCGTAAAGGAAGGTGATAAATATTCAAATAATAAATAATAATACTGTTGTTGTTACAACTAGTGATGAATTAAGACAAGCTATAAGTGAAGATAACGGTTATGACTATATTTATTTAGGAAGTGATATTATATCTACCAGTGGTTTTATAATAAATAACAATAAAAGTAAAGTGATAATTGATGGAACATTTGACGGTACAAGATATACTTATACAAATAACTTAAGTTTAGAAGAAGAAGTTATAAAGGTAAGTACAACAAATAAGAAGGTCATACTAAAAAATATGAATATAGTTTCTTCACATGGCTATGGAGTTATATATGTTCCATCTCATCCGAATTATTCTAATGTAGAAGTAGAGTATAATAATATAAATTTTAATGGGATAGAACTTTCGTGTAATTATTATGGTAAAACTAAAATTATAAATTCTGTTATAGAAGTAAAAGATACCAATAATGTTTCTGCACAAAGGGTTTGTGATTCAAATAGAATTATAATAGATGGAAATACAACAATATCAAGCTCATCAGATACTAATATGATTTTTTTCTTTAATGATGTTATACCCTCGTCAGTTAAAATTATGCCTAATAGTAAAGTAAATATTACAACCGAAAAAGAATTTATGAATGGAACAAATAGACTTGATTTAATAGTAGGACATGGTTCAGAATTTCTTTTGACTACTGGTAATGGATTTGCTAAAACAACAACACATGGAGCTAGAAATGTTTTAGTAGAAGAAATGTCTAATTTTACCTTTATTGAAAAAAGTCATCAAAGAGTTCCAATGTGGAATATATTTGGAGATTTTATAGTTAAAGAAGGAGCATCTCTTTCGGTACTAAATACATACATGACTACACCATCTGATAATTATAATATTTATTTTAAGGGTACAAATCAAAAATTTATAATAGATAATCCAAAATATGTAAAGATTTATACTAAAAATGCAAATGTTATATATACAAATAATCCTGTTGATTTTTCATTTGAATTTACAAGAATTAATATGTGGATATATGCTCTTGATTATACTTTAGCTTGTTTGCTAGATGATTCCCCTGCACTTTATTGGTTTAAAGAAAATACACCAGCTAAAATAACAGGCGTATTAAATAAAGATACTACTACTATTACATCTCATAATTTTACAGAAGCTGAGTTAAATTCTTTGCCTGATATAAATAGTTTTTCTCTTCAAAATAAAAAAATACTAACAATAGGATTATTAAAGATAAATGTTCATCCAATTTTAAACACTACAAATACAATTTCAGGGCATACATTACCTTTTGCTAATGTAAAAATAGAATATGATAGTAAAAGCTTAATAGCATCATCAGATGAAAATGGTTTATTTGAAGCTGATATTGATTCTATTATTCCAAATGATATAAGAGTTAAAATAACTTCTTGTTTAAATAGCTGTTTTACTGAAAAAATAATTACTACACCTTTTAATGGAGAATTAACCTTGCTAAAAGTAACAGATAACATTCCTTTTAGTATGGTTCCTTCTTCGGCTAAACCAATTATTCTAAAAAAACAAAAAGAAACAGTAGTAACTGTAATCGATAGTAGAGTAAATAGTTCCAATTGGAAATTATATATAAATTATATAAATCCAATGATTGAAAATAGTGGTAAAGTACTAATAGATTCGTTATTTTTTAAAAAGTTTGATAATGAAGAAATTCTTTTGAAAACAAATAAAAAGTTGATATATGAATCAAGCGATAATGGTGGAAATGTAAGTGTAAGTAATGTTACCTTTTCTACTGATAAGGGATTATTTCTAAAACCAAGTAAAGATTTGCTTGAAGATGAAGATTATTCTACTTTAATTATTTGGAGTGTTGAAGAATAATGCCTATTAAAGAAAGCAAAATGATTCAAAAAATATATTGTAATGAGGTGAAATATGAAAAAAGATTATATTTATATTAAGCTTTACGGTAATTTTAGTATAAGTCCTAGTAATTTAAAAATTAAACTAATAAATAAATGTAATAAGATTGTTTTTGATGGAAAAACAGATAATTTTGGAAAGGTAAAAATACCAGTATGTGATAATATGGTATATAAGTTAATTATATATTCTAATTTATCAATAGTAAGAATACCTTTAATAGCAAAAAAGAATGAGGTTTATTGTATAAATATTAGCGGTAATAAAGAAAAAAAACATCTTATTACAGTTATGTTAATGGATAAATATAATCCAAATATAAAAATAGAAGGAGGTAAGATGATATTATGGCAAGACACACAATACCAATAACAAATGGTAAAGGAAGTATTGAACTTGTTACAGGAACATATAATGCTACTGCATTAGCTGATGGATATGATGCATCAACACTAAATCCTCAAAGTGTAACAATTATAGATGGGACAGATACATATGCTTTTACCATAAGTGCTAAAGGAATTTTAACACTTCATGTAACAGACACTGGAAATCCAGATACAGGGGTTCAAATAGTTGGAGCAAAATTTATTAGAACTGATAGTACTGGAACAATAGTTGGTAATGAAATTACTACTAATCAAGATGGTAATGCTGTATTTGAAAATGTACCATTTGCTCCATCAGGAAGTCCTGCAATATATTATAAACAAATATCAAGTGATGGCGGTCATACATTTGATGATACAGTTAAATCAATTATAATGACTGAAGAATCACAAATAATAGAAATAGAAAATCCTATAGCACCAGTTAGAAACTTTACATTAACAGATGCAAGTTTTCCAAATATACCAATTAAAGATGGTCAAATAATACTTCAAGATAGTTAATCATTTAAAAATAGATAAAAATTGATTATTTCAAAATTTATCTATTTTTCTTTTTAAAATAAGATTTAATAAATTTAAAGCGTTTTGTTAATAAAAAATTTTGATATTCAATTGTAAACAATAGTTTGTTGTGATATTATATATGAAAGGAACTAATGTATTATATATCAATAAGATAATTAAATACTTGATAATTGATAGTTTTTGTTATAATTCTTATCAATATAATTTTAATAATGATAATATAATAGAAGAAAGTAAAGTTTAAAAAGAATAATAATGATTAGGATGTGATATATATGAAAAAAACAGTACTTATTACAGGTGGATCAAGAGGAATAGGTAAAGCAACTTCATTAGAGTTTGCAAAACATGGATATAATATAGTAATTAATTATGTTAATGATGATATAAGTGCAAAGAACTTAAAAAGTTATATTGTGGAAAACTATGATGTAGATGTAATGCTATGTAAATGTAATGTATCAAGTGAAGATGGTGTAAAAGGCATGGTAAACAGTATAATTGATAATTATGGAAATATAGATGTTTTGGTAAATAATGCAGGAATTGCAATAGATACAACTTTTGATGATAAAAAAATAGAAGATTTTAAAAAGATATTAGATGTTAATTTAATTGGTCCTTTTATTCTTTCAAGGGAAGTTGGAAATTATATGTTAAAACAAGGCTTTGGAAGTATTATAAATGTATCTTCAACAAATGCACTAGATACATATTATGAGTATAGTTTAGATTATGATGCATCTAAAGCTGGGTTAGTATCACTTACTCATAATTTGGCTAAATATTATGCTCCAAATATAAGAGTAAATGCTGTAGCACCTGGTTGGGTAGATACTGAAATGAATAAAGAATTAGATTCTTCTTATATAAAAGAAGAATGTGATAAAATATACTTAAAAAGATTTGCAAAACCAGAAGAAATTGCTAAGGCTATATATTTTTTAGCGAGTGATGATGCTAGTTATATAACAGGTGAAGTATTAAGAGTAGATGGTGGATGTGATCACTTATAAAAGGAGTTTGTTATAATGTCAATTATTAAAGCAAAAGAATATTTAAAGAAGTATAATTTAGATGATAAAATAATGGAATTTGATGAATCATCTGCAACTGTTAAAGAGGCAGCTCATGCTATAGGTTGTTTAGAAAAAGATATAGCTAAAACTTTATCTTTTTTAGTGGATGATAACCCTATAATAATAGTTGTAAGAGGAGATGCTAAAATAGATAATAGTAAATATAAGAAAGAGTTTCATAAGAAAGCTAAAATGGTTTCGTATGATATGGTTGAAGAAATAATTGGTCATAAAGCTGGAGGAGTATGTCCTTTTGGGGTAAATGATAATGTTAAGATATATTTAGATGAAACTCTTAAAAGTTTAGAATACTTTTATCCAGCTTGTGGCTCTTCAAATAGTGCCATAAAATTAGATAAAGATACATTAGAAAAAGTAGTTAAGTATGAAAAATGGGTTGATGTTTGTAAAATAATATAGAAATTATAATTAAGAAGGAGTTATTATGTATAATTTATTTGGAATAAGTGATGAAGCTAGAAAAATAGTATTAGATGAAGAAAGTAAAATAAAAAAACAGCTTGATGAAATAGATAATATGTGTGATATAAATAGTTTAAAGGTACTTAAAGCTTTTAATGATAATAAGATATCAGAAGCTCATTTTAATAGTACAACAGGGTATGGTTATGATGATATAGGTCGTGATAAGATAGAAGATGTTTTTGCAAGTATTTTAGGAGCTGAGTCTGCTTTAGTTAGATCACAGTTTATATCAGGTTCTCATGCACTTTGTGTTGCTTTATTTTCTTATTTAAGACCAAAAGATATAATGCTTAGTATAACTGGAACGCCATATGATACACTTCATGAAGTTATAGGCATTAAGGAAAATGAAAGTTCGCTTAAAGCATTTAACATTAAATATCATGAAATTGATTTAAAAGATAATGATTTTGATTATGATAAAATAGAAGAATTTATTAAAAATAATAAAGTTAAATTAATTGAAATTCAAAGAAGTAAGGGCTATTCTACTAGAAAAAGTGTTGTAATAGAAAAAGTAGAAAAGGTAATTAAATTAATAAGAAAAATAGATAAAGATATAATAATAATGGTAGATAATTGTTATTGTGAATTTGTTGAAGATAAAACTCCATTAGAAGTTGGAGCAGATGTTATAGTAGGTTCTTTAATTAAGAATTTAGGTGGAGGAATAGCGCCTAACGGAGCTTATATAGCTGGAAAAAAAAGATTAGTAGATTTAGCAGGTGAAAGATTAACACTTCCAGGTGAGGGAAGAGAAGTTGGTCCTTCTCTTGGAATAAATAAAGCTATATTGCAAGGTATTTTTAATGCACCAAGTGTAGTTGCATCAGCTCTTAAAACAGCTATTTTAACAAGTAAAGTATTAGAAGGTTTAGGATATAGTGTTGAACCTAAATATAATGATAAAAGAGCAGATATTGTCCAAAATATAATATTTGGAAATGAAAAAGACTTAGTTAATTATTGCGTAGGTATTCAAAGTGCATCACCTATAGATTCTTTTTCAAAACCAGTACCTTACAATATGCCAGGATACTCTGATAAAGTAGTTATGGCATCGGGTTCTTTTACGCAAGGCTCTTCTATTGAACTTTCTTGCGATGGACCTGTAAGACCTCCTTTTATAGCTTATCAACAAGGAAGTATTACTTATCAGTATGGTAAGTTAGCTGTTATGAAAGCTGTTAGTCTTATTTTAAAAAAAAGTAATTAAATTTCTTTATAGATATTATTTATAGTGGTATAATAATTTTAGTAGGAGTAGTTATGGATAGTAAAGAAATAAGTAAAAATAAAAAAGGATTAACTTTAGTGGTAATAATTTCTGGTATATTATTAATTTCGGTATTATTTGTAAACTTTGTAACAAGAAAAATACATGTAAAAGATTTTAAAGAAGAAAAAACAATAGAGGTGCTTTCTAAATATAAAAATCAAAAGATAAGTGCTTGTTATGGTAATAAATTGCACTGTAAAAAATTAAGTTATAAAGTAAAAGGAGTGGTTAATACAAAAAAGAAAGGTACTTATAAAGTTATCTATAAAATAGATTATAAAAATAAACATTTATTAAAAAAGGAAACGGTAAATGTAGTAGATAGTACAAAGCCTAAATTAGTGGTTGATGGTGAGTTTAAAAATGTATGCCCAAATGGTAAAGTTGATGATATAGAATTATCTGCAACTGATAATTATGATGGAGATATAACTAGTAAGATAGTAACTAAGCTAGAAAATAATAAGATAACATACAAGGTGTCAGATTCATCTGGAAATACTACTACTAAAGAATTTGATGTTCAAATAAATGATAATGAGAAACCATCTATATCATTAACAGGAGGTAACACTCTTTACCTTGGTGTTGGTAGTAGATATGAAGAGCCTGGTTTTGTAGCTGATGATAATTGTGATGGCATTATAACTGATAAAGTTAAAGTAACGGGAAGTGTTGATACATCTAAAGAAGGAACTTATGAATTAAACTACAATGTAAGTGATATTTTTGGAAATACATCATCTGCTAAAAGAATAGTTAAGGTCTTTTCTAAGAATAGTTATAATCCAGAAAATTTAGGTAATAAAGTTATATATCTAACTTTTGATGATGGACCTGGAGCATACACGGCAAGACTTCTTGATATATTAGGTAAATATAACGTAAAAGCTACGTTCTTTGTAACAGGCTATAGCGACAAATTTAATGATTTGCTTAAAAGGGAAGCTAGTGAAGGGCATACTGTTGCACTTCATAGTTATACTCATAATTATGCTTTAATATATACTAGTTTAGATGCGTACATGAATGACTTAATTAAAATTCAAAATAAAGTAAAGGAATATACAGGAATAGAATCAAAAATAATTAGGTTTCCTGGAGGAAGTTCTAATACTGTAAGCAGAAAATATAAACAAGGAATAATGAGTGAGTTATCTGGTAAATTATCAGAACTTGGTTTTAGATATTTTGACTGGACAATATCATCAGGTGATGCTGGTCAAACAAAAGATTCAAATAAAGTATTTTTAAATGTAACTAGTCAGGTAAAACCTGATCATAATAATGTTGTATTAATGCACGATATAAAACCTTACACGGTTGATGCGGTAGAAAGAATAATTGAATTTGGACTATCAAATGGATATACATTTGCACCACTTGCAATGAATAGTCCAGAAATTCATCAACATATTAATAATTAGAAGAGAAAGACAAGACATGAAAAAGTCTTGTTTTTGATTTACACTTATATTTATATAATTGTCGAAAACTATTGTAATTTGTAATTTCTTGTGTTATCATTGGGGCATAGAATAGAGGTGTGTGTAGTGAAGTTATTTAAAAACAAGGTTGGAAGACCATCAAATGAAGAAATTAAAAAAAGAAAAATAGTTTATACAAGTTTGATATCGTTTATTGTTTTACTAGTTGGAGTAGGAGCATTTTTTGCGGGCAAGTATATTAATAAAATTTTAGGATCTGCAAATCAAAGAGAATGTGTAATGCCATATACAAAAGCAAAATGTTATAATAAAACAAATGATACTGTAAAGAAAATTCAAGAGATGTTAAAACGTTTAGGATATTATAATGGTTCCTTAAATGGTACATTTGATAATAATACGTATAATGCAGTTAAAAAATTTCAAAAGAGTCAAGGAATAGAACAAGATGGTAACGTTGGACCAGATACTTTGAAGAGACTTGCAAGAAAAACAAATGTTAAATATTATATAATAAAATTTGATAAAAATGGTGGAAGTGGTACATTAGATTCTTCATATAAAAATGAGTTAGTAGTTATAAATGGTATATTAACGAGATTACCGTCTGTTAAGTTAACTAAAAAGGGTTACACCCATGTTGGATACTTTGCTTCAACAAGAATTAGTAATGGAAACTTTTTGCGCTACGGATGTTTTACACCAAATTGTACGGGTAAATTATCTGAGGCATATACAGATAGTGAAAGATATGGTAAAACATTTTATGATTATTTATATATGAGTAATTCAAGAGTTGGTGAGACAGGCTGGGAACCAGGACAAGTAGTAACATTTAAAGCAGTTTATTGTAGCTCTGGAATGTATTATGATACTACTAAAAGTAAATGTGTAAAAAGTAGTACAGCTGTACAAAATTATCAGAAACCAAATCTAACTGGAGTAAATGTTACAAAAAGTTCTATTGTTAAAGCAGGTGCTAGTGGTGCACTACCATTGGCTAACAAAGAACAATTAAAGAAAATAATAAACAACTCATCGCTAACAACTGGTGCAAGAAAGAAAGTTTTATCATCATTAGTGGATTCATTTATGTACATTCAAAGTGAATATAAAGTTAATGCGATATTCGCTCTTGGGGTATGTATTCAAGAATCAGCTGGTGGAACAAGTAAACTTGCTAAAAACAAAAATAATTTATTTGGTATGAAAAGTGGAAAAAAATATGCAAAATATTCTTCAAAATCAGAAAGTGTAAAAGCTTTTGGAAGGCTTATTTCTGGTAAAACATATTTTGGCAAAGGAAGAACAAGTTTATCCGCAATAGGTAGAGTTTACTGCGACTCTAATTGGTCTAGTTATGTAGTAAGAAATATGAATAATTTGTATAAAGCAAGTAAATAATATTTGAATTTAAGATAGCATATTGAAATGCTATCTTTTTTTGTCTAATTAAAATGATGATTTTTTATTGATATATAAAATATAATTATTGAGGATGATATTATGGTAAAAAAGATAATAGGAATACCAAGAGCTTTTAATTATTATAGAGATTATATTTTATGGAAGAATTTTTTTGAAATGTTGGATTTTGATATTATGGTAAGTAATAATACGATAATAAGGACTGTACAAGAGGGTGAAAAATATTTAATTGATGAATCATGTTTGTCATTAAAAATATATATGAGTCATGTACATGAATTAGTTGGTAAGCGTGATTTTATATTGGTGCCAAGATTGAATTGTATTAAGAAAAATGAAAAAGTTTGTACAAACTTCATGGCTATTTATGATCTTTGCAAAAATACATTTAATAATGTGGATTTTCTAAATTATAATGTTGATTTAACAAAAAAGCAAAGTGAAAAAAGTCATTTATAAAAATTGGCAAAAAACTTGGAATAAATAAAATTAAAATCATCAATGCGTACAATGCTGCAAAGAAAAAACAAATGGAATATTATGTCAATAAAAGAAATGGTGCAAAAAAAATATTACAACAAGGTTGCAAAATAATACTAATAGAAGATGGAATTGCAACTGATTATGCAATGAATACTTTATGTGCTGCTGGAACTGGTGCGTTTTTATCCAGTCAGGCAAAAAGACTAAACGTTGATGTTAAAGAGTTTGGGGATATTGCTATTAAAAGTGAAGAACCAACTTCTATTGCTGCTAGATTCACTGTTTTTGCAGAAAGTGATTTGATTCATAAATTACAGATGGGATATAAGAAAGAAGACATAATAGCCTGATTATGCAAAAGTGTTGCATTAAATTACTTAAATAATGTTGGTAAGGGTAAAAAAATAGAATCCCCTATTATATTTCAAGGCGGAGTAAGTAAAAATAAAGGTGTAAAAAAATCATTTGAAGAACTAATTGGTAAAGACATATTAGTAGATGAAAACTGACATTTAATGGGAGCTTTAGGAACTGCTATATTAGCACTTAATTCGGGTATAGAAAAGCCATTTGACTTTAATATAATTAATACTAAATTTGATACAAAAGCAACTACTTGCAATTGTTGTCCTAATAATTGTGAAGTAATAAGTGTTAAAAGAGATAATAGATTAATTAATTCATGGGAAAATAGATGTGTAAGAGGAAGTGTTTTGTGATTTTTTGAGACTAAATGATTAATCATATTTATGTACTTTTCATTTAATAAAATGAAAGGGGAAAGTAAGTATGGAAAAAAGAGGAATTGATATATCACATCATCAAGGAGATATAGACTTTAATAAATTAAAGGGTAATATAGATTTTGCAATGGTAAGAACTAGCTATGGTTCATTTTATGAAGATAGAAAATATAAAAGAAATATAAATGGTCTAGAAAGAATAGGCGTGCCTTATGGATTGTATCATTTTTCTTATGCAACAAGTATTGAAGAGGCAAAAAAGGAAGCTGTTGGATTTATAAATATAATAAAAAAATATAATCCTACATATCCAGTTGTAATAGATATAGAATCATCAAATAGGACAACAAATGTTAAGAATGATACATTAGTTGATATTACTGATACTATTTGTTCTATGATTGAGAATGCTGGATATTATGTAATGATATATGCTAATTTAGATTATTTTAATGGAAAATTAAATAGTTCAAAATTGGATAGATATGATAAGTGGTTAGCACAGTGGTCTAGTAAACCAACATATAATAAAAATTTTGGTATATGGCAGTATTCATCAAAGGGAACGGTTCCAGGTATAACTGGTAATGTTGATTTAAATGTTTCATATAAAGATTATTCAAGTATAATTAATAAAAATAAAAAAGAAAGTGAAATTGGTCAAGATAATATTACAAATGATCAAAACTATGTAGTAAAAAAAGGCGATACTTTAACAAAAATCGCAAAATTATATAAAACAACATACCAAAATTTAGCAAGTTATAATAATATATCGAATCCGAATAAGATATATATTGGTCAAATAATTAAAATTCCTAATTCTTTTGATGAGGTAGCCCCATCAAAGTATATAGTTAAAAAAGGTGATAGCTTAACTAGCATAGCTAAAAGGTATAATAAGAATTGGAAAAGTTTGTATGAGGACAATAAGAAAGTTATAGGAAATAATCCTAATAAAATATATCCAGGACAAGTACTTGTAATTAAGTAATTTAAATACTTTTTTAACATAAAAAGATTGCTTTAAGTAATAAAAAGTAATATAATTATTGGTATAACTGCCCTGTAGCCAAGTGGTAAGGCATCTGACTCTGAATCAGACATGCACTGGTTCGAATCCAGTCAGGGCAACCAATATTTATATGGCTCGTTGGTGAAGGGGTTTAACACATCGCCCTCTCAAGGCGACATTCACGAGTTCAAATCTCGTACGAGTCACCATTTGAAAAACGACTAACTATTTTAGTTAGTTTTTATTTAATATATTATATAATATAATATCAATTATTAACTATTAACTTTAATGTTATAATTTGATATAATTTAATTACTTAAGAAAGGACTGATTTTATGACAAATAAGGATTTAGCAAATCTAATATTTCCAAATATCACAAAAACTATAGAAGATTATGAAAAGATGTATCCTAAAAGGGATTTACCAGATGATGCAATAGTAACTCGTGCAGCTCCATCTCCTACAGGTTATACTCATATGGGAACTTTATTTCAAGCATTTATTTCGAAAAAGGCTGCTAAAGATACAAATGGTGTGTTTTATATAAGAATAGAAGATACTGATAGAGAAAGATTAGTTAGTGATGCAGTTGATGTTATTACAACTGATTTAAAGTATTTTAATATTATTCCTGATGAAGGTGTTATCTCGAATGGTAAAGAAATAGGAAAGTATGGACCATATACTCAAAGTGATAGAAAAGAAATATATCAAGCTTTTATGAAGTATTTAGTAGAAAATGATCTTGCTTATCCATGCTTTTGTACTAAGGAAGAAAAAGAAGAGATGACTTCTTCTCAAGAAAAGAGAAAAGATAGAATAGGTTATTATGGAAGATATGCAAAGTGTCGTAAAATTCCAGTTAATGATGCATATGAAAAAATAAAAAATGGTCAAGCTTTTACACTTAGATTGAAATCACCTGGCGATTTTAATAAAAAGGTAATTGTAAATGATTTAATAAAAGGAAAGATTTCTTTTCCAGAAAATGATATGGATATAGTAATAATGAAACAAGACGGATTACCAACTTATCATTTTGCACATTTAGTTGATGATCATTTAATGCGTACTACTCACGTAATAAGAGGAGATGAATGGCTATCATCACTTCCAACTCATATTCAGTTATTTGAAGTATTTGGCTTTGATGCTCCAAAATATGCACATATATCTCCTATTTTAAAAGAAGATAATGGTGTTAAAAGAAAACTTTCAAAAAGAAAAGATCCAGAAGCACAAATGAGTTACTATAGAGAAAAAGGAATACCTGTTAAAGCTGTTGAGTTATATTTGATGACACTTGCTAATACAAATTTTGAACAATGGTGGGATGCAAATAAAGATAAGTCTATAGATGATTTTAAGTATGATTTTAAAAAGACAAGTAAATCTGGTGGTTTATTTGATGTTGAAAAATTACACAATATTTCTAAAAACTATCTAGCAAGAATTAAAGCTACAGAATTTTATGATATGCTTATAAGTTATACTAAAGAATATGATAAAGAATTTTATGAAATAATAACAAAAAATAAAGAATTTACAATAGGTCTTTTAAATATAGAAAGAAATCAAAAAAAGCCAAGAAAAGATTATGCTTCATTTAGTGAGGTAAAGGACTTAGTTTGGTATATGTTTGATGAATTGTTTGATAATCACGAAAAAGATTATGAGTTTACTAATATAAATGATAGAGATGAAATATTAACTATAATGAATACATATATTAATAAATATTATAATGAATCTGATGATCAAGAGACATGGTTTAATAAAATAAAAGATTTATCTGAAAGTTTAGGATATGCAAGAGAAGTAAAAGAATATAAAGAAAATCCTGATAATTATAAAGGTCATGTGGGTGATGTATCAATGGTAATTAGGGTTGCTCTAACAACCAGAAAAATGACACCAAATTTATATGATATTATAAAATTATTTGGTAAGGATAAAATAGTTAAAAGAATAAAGGAATTAGAAAAAAATATCTAATTCCTTTTTAATATATAATTTATAATTAAAAAAATAAACAAGGTTAGTTAATTCTAGCCTTGTTTTCCAAAAATAACAGTGGAAAACAACTAGTTAGTTGTCTTTCCTATTTATATTATATAAAATTTTAAATAATTATCAATAAATGGAGAGGGTTTTATATAAGTTTTGTCAAATAAAAGTATTGGGAGGCACTAAAAAACTAACCATTGTTTTCCACCTATTTAGAATAAGAAGGGTGGTGATAATTATGAAATTTAAGTTTGAAATAAAATTTAACATTAAATTAATTATCATTTTAATATTTATTATATTATATATAATTTATAATTAAAAAAATAAACAAGGTTAGTTAATTCTAGCCTTGTTTTTCCAAAAAAACAGTGGAAAACAACTAGTTAGCTGCCTTTCCTATTTGCATTATATAAAATTTTAAAATAATTATCAATAGTATAGGTGAAAAATGTGCAAAAGAAAATTAGATAAATATCAATTAAAAGCTATTAAGTCAAAAAGAAAAATAATTCTTTTGTTAGCAGGAGCTGGATGTGGTAAGACTTACACTATAGTTAATAAAGTAAGATATATGATAGAAAATTTAGGAGTGAAAAAAGAAGAAATTGTTTGTATATCTTTTACAAATGACTCTGTAAATAAATTAAAAAAAGATTTATCAGACGATAAAATAGAAGTATTAACATTTCATAAATTGGCACTTAAAATAATAGGAATGCAAAAAGATGTATTAACAGAAGATATGTTAACAGATGTAATAATTGACTCTTTTTCTAACAATACTTTACTTGGTTTATATAAAATGAGCAAAGAAGATATGGTAAATTTAATTAAAACATTTATTAATTTATTTAAATCTAACAATTATGATATAGATAGATTCTATACGTTTATTAATAAAGCAAAAGATAAGGAAAAATATTTGTTAAAAGAAATTATGAAGTGTTATATATGTTATGAAACATATTTAAATAAAGAAAATATAATTGATTTTAATGATATGATAAATTTGGCTATAGAAAAACTAGATATATCAAAAATAACATATAAGTATATTATAATTGATGAATATCAAGATATTTCTCACTCTAAGTTAATGCTAGTAAAAAAATTAGTTAAATTATCAAATGCCCATCTTTTTTTAGTAGGGGATGATTTTCAGTCGATTTATAGATTTACTGGTTCAAATATTAATGTTATAACTCATATTAGAAGATATTTTCCTTTAGTAAAGGTAATAAAATTAAGAAGAACATATAGAAACTCTAAAGAATTAATAGAAATTGCGGGTAAATTTATTATGAAAAATCCTTATCAAATAAGAAAAAGCCTAATATCAAATATTAGATGTCATAATCCTGTTGAAATAGTATATTATAATGATTTAAATTATGAAATAAATAAGATAATTAGTCATGATGATATAGATGATTTACTTATTTTATCTAGAAATAATAAAGACTTAGAAAACTTAAATATAAAAAATATTAAATATAATAAAATGAGTGTTCATAAATCAAAGGGGCTTGAAGCAAAATACGTTTTTTTAATTAATGTAAATGCACAAGCTAATGGTTTTCCTAATAGATATGTAGATCATGAAGTATTAAGATATGTTAATAATTATAGAGAATATTATCCATATGAAGAAGAAAGAAGACTTTTTTATGTTGCACTAACTAGATGTATAAAAAAAATATATATTTTCACGTGTAAAGATAATGAATCAATATTTATAAAAGAAATAAAAAAATATAGTAATGTTATAGTAAAAAATGAAATTATAGATTAAATATAATTTCATTAGAATAATTTAAATAACAAATTAATTAAAAAACATAATGTAAGTCCAATAAATGTTGGTATTATAAAGGCCATAAATGTCCAAAAAATACTTTTAGTTTCTTTTTTAATAGTTAATATTGTTGTGCTACAAGGAAAATGAAATAGCATAAAAATTAATGTAGATAATGCAGTTTTAATTGTCCATCCATTATTAACAAGTAACATTTTAAGCTCATAAAGATTATTATATTCTATTAAAACCGATTTATTCATATATCCCATTAGCATTATTGGAATTACAATTTCGTTGGCTGGAAAACCTAGTATAAATGCCATTAAAATTATTCCATCCATACCAAATATATTTGCAATTGGATTTAAAAAATCCGAAATATAATACAATAGACTACAATTATTAATTGAAGTATTTGAAAGAATCCAAATAATTAAACCAGCTGGTGCTGCTATTACAATAGCTCTTATTAATACAAAAATTATTCTATCAAATATGGACCTTACAATTACTTCCTTTATTTGTGGTTTTCTATATGAAGGCATTTCTAAAATAAATGAAGAATTTTCTCCTTTTATGATCTTAGAAAGTAGGCTTGATATAACTAAAGTTACTATGATGGAAAATATAATTAACGCTGTTAAAATCATACTAGATTTTATTTTACTATAACTTCCTATTGCTAAGAACATTACAATAATTGATATAAGACTTGGAAATCTTCCATTACATGGAACTAATGAATTTGTTAGTATTGCTATTAATCTTTCTTTTTTTGAATCTATTATTCTAGTACCTATTACACCACAAGAATTACAACCAAATCCCATACACATTGAAAGGACTTGTTTTCCATGACACTTAGCTTTATTAAAGAATTTGTCTAGATTAAAAGTTATTCTAGGTAAAAATCCCAAGTCTTCTAACAGAGTAAATAATGGAAAGAATATTGCCATAGGAGGTAACATAACGGATACTACCCAAAATAATGTTTTCAATATACCATCAACTATTATATTTCTTATTATAGAGGGTATCTTTACAGATATTAGAAAACAATCGATTTTACTATTTATATAAAATAAAAATTTAGACAGTAATGTCGAAGGATAATTAGAAGCTGATATTGTAAGCCATAGTATAAATCCTAAAAATATTATCATAAAGGGTATACCAAACAATTTAGATGTTAGTATTTTATCAATTTTTGGTGTTTTGTCGTTACCTTTGTCAACACATAATTTGCATATCCTACTATTATTATAATTTATTGTATCTATTATTTTATTTATATATTTATCCATGTGTTTGTTTATATAATCATTACAAACATTTATTGAATAGTTGAATTTTTCCTTAACATCATCATTTATTTTTAAGTATTTATATATTTTTTCATTAAGACTTCTGTTATTTTCTAATAATTTTATTGCAAAAAATCTATTATTATTATTATTAGAATAGTTATCCAGCATTATTTTTAATTTATTTATACAATCTTCTATAATTATAGGGTACTTAATTAAAATATTATCTTTTAAGTTATTATCTAAATTGCTATGTATATCTATTAACTTTAATAGCTTATTTAGACTTTTTTTATCAGTAGCACAAGTTGTTATAACAGGTACGTTTAATTCTTCCTCTAATTTTTTAACATTAATATTAATTCCTTTTTTATTAGCTTCATCTATTAAATTAATACAAACTATTACTTTACTAGAATTACATTCTATTATTTGAGTTGCTAAATTAAGATTTCGCTCTAATATGGTTGCATCTAAAACAACTAAAATCAGATCATATTTATTAAAACATATAAAATCTCTTGTAACTTCTTCTTCCTTTGATGATGGCATTAAAGAATAAGTCCCAGGTAAATCTACTAAAGTATAAGATTTATTATTAAAGGAAAACTTTCCAAATGCACTTTCTACCGTCTTACCTGTCCAATTTCCAGTATGCTGTTTTAGTTTTGTTAGAGCATTAAATATAGTAGATTTCCCAACATTAGGATTTCCAACTAATGCAACTGTTTTATAATCTTTATATTCTTTCTTTAACTTGTTATTTTTAAGAGAACTTTTAGTTAATCCCATTTAAATCATCCTTTATATTGATAATAATATTCATACCATCTTTTTTTCTAATAGCAATTAAACTCCCCTTAATTAAATAACATATAGGATCATTGAAAGGACTTTTATACATGGTTTTAATTTCAACACCCTTAACAAATCCTAAGTCTAATAATCTTCTCTTTAAATTATCATTATTATTTAATTTTGATATTAAACCCATTTTTCCAACAGGTAATTTATCCAATGTAATTTCCATTAATTTAACACCACTTTCACAAATAATTTCTATAGTAGTTTATGTTAAGAAAGTATAAGAGGTAACAAAAAAGAGTTTATATTTTTTTTATAAACTCTAACTGCTTTTTATAATTTTCATCATCAACATAAACATCTTTAATAATAGGATTTTTACTATCTTCAAATAAATTCGTATATATAAGTGATTTTACTTTTTCTTTATCTTTTAGATAATTTTCTAATAAAATAATAGTTCTTAAAAAATCTTTCATGTAATTTATTTGATACTCTAAAGATTTATCACTATAAAATAATTTACTTTTATTTAAGTATATTTTTGCAGATTTTTTTGCTTGTTTTATTTTATAGTTAATATTATCATCTTTTATTCCGTTAAAATATTTACTATCAATATATATAGCTTGAATTATGTCCATAAAAGATGGAACCTCTTCAGACATTTTCTTATTATTTAACGCATGATATATATGAGCTTTTTCATGAGTAATAGTAACTGCATTTTTTATATCTTCTTCTTTTGGAATGAATATTTTAAAATCAATAGCTCTGTTTCCTAAATATCTGTTAACAGTGCAAGTTCCATTGTAATCCTCTAGGTAACCTCTTCTATATATAGCAACTTTAGAATCTATATTTGGAACATGTAAATTTGAAAAAAAGTCATCATAAAATTCATTTGAAATAGCAATACTATCTTCCAGTTTATTTTTGGAAATTTTAAGATTTGATTCTTGTTCATCAATAGATAATATAGCTTTTGCTAATTTTTTATATTTATTCATAGGCAAACTTCACCTCTTTGTTTTAACAACAGTATTATACACTTTTTTTAAAATAAGTAAATAGATTTGTCGTTTAAAAATAATAATAATTTTCTTTATCTAAAAGTAACATTTAGTAGGGAGGGATTATGAAAAATTATAGTGGTCTTACAGATAAAGAAGTTTTAGAATCAAGAAAAAAGTATGGTACTAATGAGATAACAAATGATAATAAAAATAGTTTCATTAAACTTTTAGTAGAATCTTTAGGGGATCCTATAATAAAAATCCTTTTGATTGCACTTTTTGTTAAAATAGTTTTTTTATTTAGTGATTTTAATTGGTTTGAAACACTAGGGATCTTAATAGCAATTTTTTTAGCGTCACTTGTATCTTCAGTATCAGAATATGGTAGTGAAAAGGCATTTAACAAGTTGCAAGAAGAATCTCAAAAATTGAAATGTAAGGTTAAAAGAAATGGTAATGTATGTGAAATATATGCAAGTGAGGTAGTTGTAAATGATATAGTAGTATTAGAATCTGGTGATAAAATTCCAGCAGATGGTTATATAGTAGATGGATATGTAAGTGTTAATGAATCTGCTATAAATGGAGAATCTAAAGAGGTTCATAAAGAAAAGAGTATAGGGGGTAAAATAACAGAAAAAAACAAATTATATAAAGGAACTATTATTTATAATGGCAGTGCTTTGTTTAAAGTTAGTTTAGTTGGAGAAAATACATATTATGGAAAAATTGCAAATGAACTTAAAGAAAAAACAGGAGATAGTCCTCTTAAGTTAAGACTAAGAAGACTTGCCAAAACAATTAGTATGTTTGGATATATTGGTGCTTTTTTAGCTGTTATATCATATCTTTTTTCAGTAATAGTAATAAACAATAATTTTGCATTATCTTCTATAATAGAGACGATATCTAATTTTAGATTAATGGCAGATTACATAATTTATGCACTTACCTTGGGAGTTACTATAATAATAGTATCGGTGCCAGAGGGACTTCCTATGATGATAACATTAGTTTTATCTTCTAATATGAAAAGAATGCTTAAAAGCAATGTTTTAGT